>NZ_JBMWDT010000005.1:169931-277823 GCF_049545585.1 Providencia sp. NPDC089933 | reverse complement strand
TTATGCATGCCGAATCGTATTTTGACCCCGGCCTATTAATGCACGGCAGTGGGATAGACGTTTCTCAACTCGATTTAAATGACTTTGCAGATAACAATACATTAACGCCCGGCGTCTATGACGTGGTCGTTAATGTTAACATGATCCCGTCAGGGGAATTTAATCTCGCATTTGAAAAACAGCAAGATGGTCATGTTGCCCCCGTCTTTACAGTCGGCGAACTGAAAAAACTGGGTGTTAATACGGCATCTCTGCCCAAGTTAAGAGATTTGAGTGAAGACACGAAGATTGAAAACTTATCCAGTTACATTGCCGATGCTGCCATCACCTTTGATGTACAAACGTTGACGGTGAATTTATCCGTTCCTCAAATTGCCATGGTGCCAAACTTTGCTGGCTATGTACCGCCTGAATTACGCGATGATGGTGTTACCGCGTTAGTGATGGACTATGTCTTTAACTACAGTAATAACCGCCAACTGGGCAAATATCACCAAAAAGCAGGTACCAGTGATTCTCTGTTTAGTAATATCAATGCAGGGATCAACATGGGGCCATGGCGCCTAAGAACGAGTTATTTATATAACTACAGTAAAAGCAGTGGGTCTTCCAGCACAAGTGACTCCAACTTTTCCAATACTTATATCTATCGCACCATTAATGCGATTAAATCAACGCTAAAAGCCGGGGAAATCTCGACCGGTGGGAATATTTTTGACGCCATTCCTATGAAAGGCGCCACGCTAAAATCAAACCCTCAGCTTGACCCTAGCAGCATGCAAGGGTTTGCACCTATAGTGGAAGGGGTGGCGAACACCAATGCGACTGTCACTGTGCGCCAGAACGGCAGTGTGGTCTACCAAACTTTTGTGGCACCAGGGCGTTTTATTATTCGTGACATCCCTGCCAGCGGCTTAGCCGGGGATATGGAAGTCACGGTTGAAGAAGAAAACGGCAAACAAACCGTTTTCACTCAGGCTTATTCCTCGCTGCCAATGATGGAGCGCCAAGGCGCTTATAATTATGAAATTTCCGCGGGTCGCTACAATGGCGGAATTGCCGTGGACTCTGAGCGGAAAAACTTTACGCTTGGTTCCTTCAGCATCGGGCTACCACATAACATTACCACTTATGGTGGGGTGTTAGTTTCTAATGGGTATAACTCCTTTGTGGGTGGGGTCGGCTTATCGTTGGGTGTATTAGGGGCGTTATCTACCGATATTACCCACTCGGATGCTCGGTTTTCAGGGAAAAGCCTCAAAGGGCAATCCTATCGTATCCGTTACTCAAAAAGTTTGTTGTCAACGGGGACCTCATTTGACTTAACGGCATTACGTTATACCTCTGAGAACTTCTATTCGTTCTCAGATTACAATAATGCCGGTTATGCGATTAAAGATGACTTAGCGCCTTGGACGGGAGCGCGTCAACGTTATAGTTTCCAAACCTCAATTAACCAATCTTTTGACTCTTATGGTTCCCTTTCTTTAAGAGCGTCAAAAAATACTTATTGGGGCGGCCAAAACTCAAATACCTCGGTTGGGGTGTCTTATAACAATAACTATAAAGGGGTTTCTTATAGTCTCAGTTATATGGTTGACCGCGTGAAGAGCTATAACAATACTTGGCCTGAGAACCGCGTGGTTTCCTTTGATGTGTCTGTGCCGCTCAGCTTATTAACGAACAGTGAAATGGCACAAACCATGAGCGCGCGTTATGGGGTCAGTGTAGATCAGCACGGTGAAACTCGTCATCAAGCAGGGTTAACTGGTAGCGCGATGAAGAGTCGCTTTAGTTATGGTATCTACCAGAACTATGACAGTTACAATAACAACTACGGGGGAAGCCTGAATGGGACTTACTCCGCGAACAACGCAACATTATCAGCCGGTTACAGCTATTCAGATATGAGCCGCTCAATGAACGGTACCCTAAGTGGCGGTATAGTTGCGCATTCAGATGGGATCACATTGTCGCCAAACGTGGGGGATACGATTGCGATTATCACCGCAGAGGGGGCAAAAGGGGCGTCATTATCCTCTGGCGCGCAATTTGACCGCTTTGGGAATGCCATTATTCCTCAGTTATCCAGTAACACGGCTAACCAAATTGCGGTTAATGTGAACACATTACCGGATGATACGACCTTTAAAGACACCTCGATGATGGTATATCCAACGGAAGGGGCGGTTATTAAGCGTAAGTTTAAAACCAAAATTGGTTATCAAGCGATTATTAATCTGAAAGCCACGGGAAAAATCCCACCTTTTGGGGCGATCGCGACGTTAGTATCAGAAGACGATGAAAACGATATCAATACCGGAATTGTGGGTTCAAATGGCCAACTTTACATGAGTGGGTTACCAAATACTGGTCGTATTAACGTTAAATGGGGTGGTCAATCGGGTCAGTGTACCATTAACTATTCTGCATTAGACACGATTGCAGTTACTGCAGATTCGCCAGTAAGAACTTTAACGGCGGAATGCCAGTAGTCAGACGGGCTAAAAAGACACATTATTATTTATTTTTTACCTATTTTTTGCTTATGTTCATTCATCGATACTAAGCAAAAGATAGGTAATTTTTTTGCTTTCATTAAATTGTCGGGCTAACTCACAAAA
This sequence comes from Providencia sp. NPDC089933, assembly GCF_049545585.1. Taxonomy (NCBI): domain Bacteria; kingdom Pseudomonadati; phylum Pseudomonadota; class Gammaproteobacteria; order Enterobacterales; family Morganellaceae; genus Providencia; species Providencia sp. NPDC089933. Next base: position 275,199 of record NZ_JBMWDT010000005.1, on the reverse strand, counting down.
AACTCTCTTTAACTCCCCCATCGCACTATGATCTATCGTATAATCGGCGGATTGAGCACCTACATTGATTTAATGTGACTGACTAAGTTATTTTTGGGTCAATAATATGATGGGTTAACTCATCACATTGATAGGAGGGGGTATGCTAGATTTTTTGAAAAATTACGATAATTTAACCATTAGCGAAAAGAAAGTATTAAAATATCTTACAGATAATATAGCGGATATCCCTTATTTAAATATCAATGAATTAGTTGCTAAAACCTTTGTATCAAAAACGGTAATTATTAATTTATCCCAAAAATTAGGGTTTAGTGGGTTCAAAGAGCTTAAGTTTCAAATTAACAACTCTATTTTAGAGCAAAATAAAATAGAAAAAGTAAATATATCATCGTATAAAAAACAGTTAGAAAAGAATATTAATAAGAGCTTTACCTTAATAAATGAAGAACAAATTAAGGATTGCGCTAAGATTCTGCATGGCTCTAGAAATATTTTTATTGTTGCAAGAGGGACAAGCAAAGCGGTTGGCTACTACCTTGAGCATTTACTTTTTGCACTCGGTTTACACTGCTTTTTTATCAATGACTACAATCTTTCTGATTCCTTCACTCGGTTAGTCAGCAAAGATGATACCGTGATATTTATTTCTTTATCTGGTGGGACTAAAAAAATTATTGAAACGGCTAAAATTGTTCAGTTAAAAGGGGCGAATATCATTAGTATGACTGCATTTAACACGAATGAGTTAACCACCTATACTGATAACTCGCTTTTCTGCTTTGCTGATAGTTATGACACTAAGCGCGATGACACAAAATCGAGAATTGGTTTTTTTATTCTCGTCGATTTACTGATTAATGAACTAGAAAGCTTACTTTAGTTACTGCTCCACTTAGTTTTAATTTTCACTTAACACGCTTTTAAAAAGTGTCGTTTCAAAATGACCTAGGTCATAAATCATGACCTAAGATAATCTTTAAAACCGAGACATCATTTCTTTTATAAAACCCCCGAGCTAGTATGCCTTTAATTCTAATAATAGAAGTCATAAGGAAAAAGTATGGCCAGAAGAAAGTTTGGTGAATCTGTTCAACGCTTTGGGAGAACATTACTCCTTCCAATCGGTGTTTTAGCACCTATTGGTATGATATTGGGCATCAGTGGCGCGTTAGTTCAAACCTATATGATCGCGCGTTTTCCATTCCTTGGAAATGAAACTGTTAACGCATTACTCATCAGTATTCGTTCTATTGCAGGGGTAATTTTCGATAATATTCCTCTTTTGTTCGCCATGGGGGTTGCTTATGGTATGAACCAAAGAGATAAGGGGATTGCGGTTTTTGCCTCCGTAGTCGGTTACTTGACCTTGTTGATTACCATGAATATCTGGTTAGTTCTAACAGGTAAACTTGCTGATGCAGCAATCATGAGTCAAGTGGGGCAGATAAAAGTACTTGGCATACAAACCTTAAATATCAGTGCTGCGGGGGGGATCATTACAGGGTTAATTGCATCATGGGCAACCGAAAAATACTATAACCTTGAACTACCAACCGCATTTGCATTTTTCTCAGGTAAGAAATCTGTTTCCATCATTATGATTGGCTTGATGATCATAGTTGGTGCGACACTTCCTTTCATCTGGGAAGTGTTAGTTATGGGATTAATGAAACTATCAGCCGTCTTTTTAAGCCCAGTAGGTCCGTTCTTTACTGCGGGTGGTGAGCGTTTATTTATTCCTTTTGGTTTACACCACGTTTGGAACGTATTATTTAGATTTACAGAAGCGGGTGGTACGTATGTTATTGATGGACAAACCTTTGTCGGTGTTGTTCCTGCATTAACAGAAGTCTTATTTAAACAAGGCCCTGACAGTGAATATTGGGCTATGATGCCAAGCTTGACTCGCTTTATGGCACAGCAGCAAATGTTAGTGACCTTGTTCTTGTTCCCAGCGATCGCATTAGCGATTTATAAAACATCGAAAAAAGAAAACCGTGCAGAAGTGAAATCCATGTTAGTTACGATGGTATTAACTGCGATGCTCGGAAACGTGACTGAACCACTCGAATTTACTTTCGTATTTATTGCACCTTTACTGTATTTAATTTACGCCATCATTGTAGGTATCGGCGCGGTATTACTGTCTTTGGCTGGAGTCGCTATTGGTTATATTCGAGGAACAGTATTCGATTTTACTATCTTTGGATTGCTGTACGAGCACACTAACTGGATATTCTTAGTCATCATCGGGAGCTGTTTAGCGGTTGTCACTTATTTCATCTTCTACTGGGCGATTATCAAATTTGATATTAAAACGCCAGGACGTGAAGAATCGAGTAACTTGAAAAATACATTAATTAAAGAAAAGCGTTATGGGGAAATTGCGGAAATTCTGGTTGAAGCTTTAGGCGGTAAACAAAATATTCGTAACGTAGATAACTGTATTACCCGTATGCGTATCGATGTCGCAGAAGTCAATAAAATCAATAAAGATTTAATGTTGGAATCAGGATGTACCGCATTCTTCTTTCCATCGGCAAACCATGTCCACGTTGTTTATGGACCGAAGGTTGAGTTTGTTCGCAATGCTGTTGATGAAGCAATGAAGAAATAGAGAAGGGACACAAAATGAGAGCATTATACGATTCTAAAAGTAAAACAATTGATGACCGTGGTATAAAAGATCTGCTATCTAATGAAGCGAAATATAAAACTTGGTTAATGTTTGAATCAATGTTAGCTCAAGCGCAAGCAGAGTTGGGGTTTATTCCCCAGTCTGCGGCAGATGAAATAAAAGAAAAAGCGGTTATAGAGAATATTGATTTTGAAGAAATGAACCGTATTTACCAAAAAATTGGCCATGGCTTTGTACCTTTTTTGAAGGTACTCGTGAACGCCTGCTCAGAAGAAAGTGGTAAATATATTCACTACGGTATTACTACGCAGAATATTCAGCAAAGTTCACAGCTGTATATGATGAAAACAGTACACAACAAATTTATGTTGTTGCTGAGCGAAATTATTGAGAACTTATCGAATTTAGCCGAAAGAACCAAACATATGGTCATGCCAGGAAGAACTCATGGGCGTCATGCTATTCCGATTACCTATGGCTATAAGGTTTCAGTTTGGATCAGTGATTTCATTGATTGTTATCAGCGCATGCAAGAATGTGAAAAACGCGTATTCACCATTATGATGGGAGGGGCGGTTGGTGCATTTAACTCGATGCCAGAAGTTGGCATGGCAGTGCAAAAAAGAGTCGCTGAATTAACTGGAATGGAAGCGATGGAAGTGCCATCAAGAAACCTCAGTACCCATAAATTAGAATATATGGCGAATTTGGCACTGATGGCTAACATTTGTCATAAAATCGGCGAAGAAGTTTATAGCACAACCTTAGAAGAAATAGCGGAAGTTTCTGAAGGGTTTACTAAGGGTACCGTTGGCAGTAGTACGATGCCCCATAAAATTAACCCAAAATTAGCCAAGGGAATTATTGCTAATTCGCAGAAACTTTATTCCTTACCAAGTGTAGGAATGTATTCTGCAGTAAGACCATATGAAGGGGACAGTAGTTCCTATATGTTATTCGATGGGCTAATAGAAGAAGCTTTAGAATTGACGACAGAAATTCTCTTAAGGACGGAAGAGCTGTCTAGAACCATCGTTCCTCATGAGGACAGAATGCTACATAACGTACTTAGAAATAAAGGATTAGATAATACTGAGTACGTCATGATGAAGATGGCAGAAAAATTAGGTAAAGATAAAGCTCACGCACTGTTATACGAAGAAGCGATTAAGACGGCAGCTGATGGTGAAGATTTTTATACCAACCTGACTAAAAATAGTGTGATCACCGCAGCGTTCAGTGATGACGAAATCAAAGCCATGTTGGACCCAAGATCCTATATTGGTTTATCGGTGGAAATCGCGGAAAAAGAAGCAAGGCGTGGATTGGCTATTTCGCAACAAATCAAGCAACACTATAAATAAAATCATTAGTCATTTCTAAATAAAGAGTTACCTATTTTATTAGGTAACTCTTTTTAATTATATAACAGTGCTGTTATATAATTTTATAGTTTGTGTTAATTGATATGTTTGAATATAAGAAACTTATTCATTATATATAGATATACTTTTTAAATTGGTGGTAATTATTATCTCATCAAGATGGATATTATCTATGTTAAAACAATATCGATTTACTGCGAAAAAAATTGATTTCTTATTACCGAGTATTAACCACGCCTCAGAAAAACAAAGTACTATTTATATTTATGCTACGGGCTATTTTGATAATGACGAGGAAATAAAAAAAATCAAATTAGATCTCACTGATTTGGCCGTAAACTCAGCACCATTTACGGCTTTGCTCGCCTTTGTTTTTGGTTCAAAAGGGGTTGATGCCAAAACGGGCTTTGTTCCTCCAACTGAACTCGTTTTCACTTGTACAGAAAATAAATGGAATAAAAATACCTATGATATCGTTTCGTTAGCGATTGAATCTGAGGGGCTTTGGCCGTCGTAAAACCATCGCTACTCACTGCTGAGTAGCGATATGCTATGACGATAATTTTAATTTCCAGCTAATGCTCTAGGGAATAATAAATTATTTTCTAAATTAATATGGTTCATTAAATCATCGATTAGTTCATTAATACCATTATATAAAACGCGCCAAGTCGTACAGGCTTCTGGTGGTGGCGTTACATTATGAGTAATGCTTTTGATCGCTTCTAATAAATCGCCAGCGTCATCATGTTCTTGCTCCATAACACTAATGGGGCCCGCTGCATTTTGCCCTAATCCATTTTTGATCATTGGAAATAAAATACGTTCTTCTTTCATCATATGACTTGCAAGCTCTTCAAGTAGAGCTTCTAAGTATTTGGATAACCCATTGGGTACCGTGGGTTTGTTGGCATGAACTCGTTCTACTTTTTGCGCTTGTAATATGAGCTCGGGTAACTGTTCTCTATGCCTGTTATGATAACGAACAACAATGAAATCAATAATTTCACTAAGTGGTGCTTCTCGCCAATCTTTTTCTAATGTCTCTGTAGATAATTCAGCTAATTGGTTTTCTAACAGCTCAATATCTAAATTTAACTTTTCTGCGGAACGGCTTAGCGTTTGCTTTCCACCACAACAAAAATCCATATTATATTGGCGAAAAAATGATGAGGCTCTTGGAATAGATAACGCCAATTGTCCGAGTGTTTTATCTCTTAATTGCATGTTGGGGTCCTTTAAAAATAATACAGGCTTGAGGTTGTTATTGTGAGTCGGTTTTAAGCTGGCAGCGCCCATTGACGAGCAATATCTCGTCCATATGCACGGCAGTCATCTAACGTTTTTGTATCTGGTTTCCATTTGGCTTTTAAAGACAAGGCGGTATTAAAGCCAGCATCCATTAAACGAGTTTGCACGCGGTCAACAGCGCCGCCATTCCACCCAAAACTACCAAAAGCCGCGGCCTTTTTATTTAAGAAACGTAAACCCGTAAGTTCCTCTAGCATTCCTGCAATTTTAGGCATCATGACATTATTCATCGTTGAGGTACCGACTAGTGTACCTTTAGACCTAAATACATGAGTAATAATGTCATTTTTATCACTGCGAGCGACATTGAATATTTTAACTGCAACGTTCGGATCTGCTTCATTGATGCCTTGGGCAATTGCATCTGCCATTAAACGCGTATTATTAGACATCGTATCGTAGAAAATAGTAATGCGATCTTCTTGGTAGTCCGCAGCCCATTTTAAATATAATTCAATAATTTGTGTTGGGTTATCGCGCCATACAACACCATGAGAGGTTGCAATCATATCGACGGGTAGGTTAAAGCCTAAAATTTCGTTCACTTTTGGTGTGACAAGACGGCTAAATGGCGTCAGGATATTGGCGTAATAACGCTGACATTGTTCAAAAAGTTCATTTTGGTCAACTTCATCATTAAACAAGCGTTCATCACAATAATGCTGTCCGAAAGCATCGTTACTAAAAAGTACTGCATCTTCAGTAAGATAAGTCATCATGCTATCTGGCCAATGCAGCATTGGCGTTTCAATAAAAATTAATTGCTTATTATTGCCAATATCGAGGGTGTCACCGGTTTTAACAATTTGGAAATTCCACTCTGGGTGATGATGGTGACCATTGATTGAGTCTATGGCATTGGCGGTACAGTAGATAGGAGTGCGAGGGATATAGCTCATCAGTTCAGTCAATGCACCCGCATGGTCTTCCTCTGCATGGTTAATCACAATATAATCAATCGTGTTTAAATCTATTTGTGCGCGGAGATTACGAACAAATTCACGGCTAAATTTATGGTCGACGGTATCAATGAGTACATTTTTTCCTTCACAAATCAAATAGCTATTATAGCTGCTTCCCTTTAGTGTTTTGTATTCAGTTCCATGAAAGTCTCGTACTTCCCAATCACGTTGCCCAACCCATTGAATATTATTTTTTACATGAATAGCCATCTTAATTTTCCCTATATTTTCGGTATATAGAGATACATAATCAATATTCATGCCAATAATATAATTTATTGATTTTATGCGTTTTTTGTATTTTGAGAATTAAATGTAGGTCATAATGACTATACTTAGAGTTGTCATTATGACTATAATCTTAGTCAAATTGACTATAAGGATGCATGATGGGGTTTTCCGTAGAGGCCTTGGCAAAAATCGCAATAGAGTTACAAAGTGGCATCGAGCATTCAGACCGCTTTCAGCGCCTGATCACCACATTAAGGCAATCACTAAAATGTGACGCCTGTGCTTTGTTGCGTTATGAATCGGGTCAATTTATTCCGTTGGCTATTGATGGGTTAATGCCTGATGTTTTAGGGCGGCGGTTTTTATTAGACGCTCACCCACGCCTTGAAGCCATTGCAAGGGCCGGAGATGTCGTACGTTTTCCTGCCGACAGCCAACTTCCAGACCCCTACGATGGGCTAATACCGCATCATCAACACCTTAAAGTTCATGCTTGTGTCGGCTTACCTTTGTATGCAGGGCAAAATTTAATTGGTGCGTTGACGTTAGATGGTATGGAGCCAGACCAATTCGATGCATTTAGTGATGAAGCGTTAAGATTGGTTAGCGCACTAACCGCAGGAGCATTAAATAATGCATTGCTGATTGAACAGCTTGAAAAGCAAAATATACTCCCCAGCCAGCCTGCTTTATTTAAACCGACAGGTCAGACTGAAATTATTGGTTTATCAATCCGTATGCAACAGTTGAAGAAAGAAATTGAGATTGTTGCGACCTCTGAATTAAATGTTTTAGTGGGGGGAGAAACCGGAACAGGCAAAGAACTCGTTGTAAAATCCATCCATGAAAAATCCCTTCGTGCTGACCATCCATTAATTTATTTAAATTGTGCGGCATTACCAGAAAGTGTTGCAGAAAGTGAATTATTTGGGCATGTAAAGGGGGCTTTTACGGGGGCAATTACCCACCGCAGGGGCAAATTTGAAATGGCCGATAATGGCACTTTATTCTTAGATGAAATTGGCGAATTGTCACCATCATTGCAAGCTAAATTACTGCGAGTTTTACAATATGGTGATATACAAAGAGTGGGGGATGACAGTAGTTTACGGGTAAATGTGCGTGTATTAGCTGCAACGAACAGAGATTTACGTGAAGAAGTTTTGGCAGGAAGGTTCCGTGCAGATTTATTTCATCGTTTAAGTGTATTCCCATTATTTGTGCCGCCTCTAAAAGAGCGCGGCGAAGATATTATGTTATTAGCAGGCTATTTTTGTGAACAGTATCGGCTGCGATTTGGGTTGTCTAGTGTGGTATTGAGTGCGCCATTGCAGCAGTATTTACTTAACTATTCATGGCCGGGTAATGTCCGTGAACTAGAGCATGCGATACATCGTGCGATAGTTTTGACTCGTGCATCAAGTGAGACTGGCGATATTATTTTACAGCCACAACATTTCACATTTGATTACCATGACCATGAATTAACAACTACGGCTCCATTAGCAATTCCAACGATAAAAAATTTACGCGATGCGACAGATGATTTTCAGCGCAAACTGATCACACAGGTATTAGAGCAAAACCATCAAAACTGGTCTGCTTGTGCAAGGGAGCTCTCTTTAGATATTGCCAACTTACACCGATTAGCAAAACGACTAGGCCTTAAATAAGCTCTAGAATACTGAGAGTTTGTTAGCCTTTGGTGCTTATTTTCTCTAACCCATTGATAATAAGATTTAGCCCATCAATAAATCGCTGGTCGTAGTTGTTAGAAAATAGCATTTCTTTTGCTTCCCATGTGTAGGGGAATTTGTCTTGCGACAACTGATTAAACTCAGACTCTTTATTAATTAAATCGCTATCAGCAGAAAAAATAGCGGCTTGCTGTTCAATACAGCAACCTAAAATAAAATAGAAAACAGTCATGGTGCTGCTAGCGGCTTGATTGGCAGAAACCCCTGATTGCACAAATGTTTTAATCAACGCATTATTAATGCGTAATACGTTATCGGAAATAACATAGGTTCCAGCAAAAACACGGGCGCCGTCTCGATGTTGTAATAATGCATCTCTTAGTTGAGATGTGAGCGTAATCAGATTCGCTTTCCAATCTTGTTTATATTGAAAATTAATCGCCACTGTCGCGACAATGTGATCAGCCATTCCTTCAAGCAAGGCTTGTTTATTACTGAAATGCCAATATAACGAAGCTGCCTTAATACCTATGGCATCGGCAAGTTTTCGCATGGTTAACCCTTCAATCCCCTCAGTTTCAAGCAGTGTTAAGGCTGTTTCAAGTACCTGTAAACGTGTGATTTTTGGCGTTCTCATAAATAATTCTCATTTTGTTCTTTATTATCTAACAATGTTAGTTTAACATATTTTATAAACCTAACAATGTTAGATTATCAATATTATTCATCCAGTCGGCAATGCTTAACATACTGTTAGGCCGCATTGAGGTTAATAAAATGACGACAAATGAATCTAAAACATTATCAAAAAGAATCATTTCCTTAACACCGTGGCTTAGTGTGTTATGCATTGGTTTTTTGATCTTTTTTGCAACCTTGAATTGGGACCAATGGCAGGGAACTAAACGTTACCAAGAATCAAATAATGCTTATATTAAAGCAGATTCAGCTATCTTAAAGTCGCGTATGACAGGGTATGTTTCTCGTATTTTAGTTGATGATTATCAATTGGTTAAGCGTGGTGACGTTATCGCAGAAATTAATAATCAAGAAGAGCATTTCAAGCAGCAAATAGCGCAAGCTAATTACCAAAAGGCTCAACAAAATCTCAGCAATCTAGCGGATGAAATTAAAGAGCAAGACCTGACTGTTCAAATGTTATTTAGCCGTTACCAAGCCGCGAGTATTGAAGTTCAGCAAATGAAGCGGAGCCCATTGCTACGTAAAGCATTAATTAAAAGTGGCGCAATTACCCAACAAAATTATTTGGATGCCAATTCAGATCTACAACGCTTAATGAAATTAGAACAAGCAGCGAAAGCGGAATGGGAACAAGCCAAACAATCGTTATATATATTAAGCCAGCAAGAATCAATACGGGTCGCAGAACGGGATATTACCTTTGCGAATTTAAAACAAGCGGAGACTCAAACTTCTTATGCCACTATTACCGCTCCATTTGATGGGCAATTAAATAAAGTTAAATTGAATATTGGTAGCCTTGTTACACCCGGTACAGAGATTGTTACTGTCACACCTAATAAGCAGCCTTATATCATTGCAAACTTAAAAGAGACACAACTGAAAAATGTCTATGCGGGGCAAGCGGTATCTATCATGGTTGATGCTTTTCCAGATTCCACTTTTAAAGGTGTTGTGCGCGATATTGGAGCGCAAAGCAGTGGGGAATCCGCATTAATTCCCGCGGATAACAGTAGTGGGAATTTTACTAAGGTTGTTCAACGTATACCGGTTTATATTAGTTTTTTATCTGAACAAAATCATTTAGATAGGTTGCGTCCAGGTATGTCAGTAGTTGTGGATATTGATACACAAAGTATGGCTAGAAAAGGTAAATAAGATGTTCTTAAGCTTATTTCACGGTGCAAAGGAAACAAAACCTTTATTAGCTGTAGTTTCTGTTTTTCTTGGCGCTATTTTATCGACATTATTTACTCGTATGTTTTCCCTTTCATTAGGTGATTTACGGGGGGTTTTTGCGCTTGGTGTTCAGGAGGGAAGTTGGTTAAACATTGCTTTAAATGCAGCTCAATTAACCAGTATGACATTAACCCCTTGGTTTATGGTTATTTTAGGCGCTGAAAGGATATTGATGGCAACAAGTGCTATTTTACTGGGTGTTTTTGTTGTTTTTCCTATTATTGGAGGAAATTATGGGTTTACAGAATTACTAGTTATTCATTTTATTATTGGTTTGAGCTTAGGTGTTTATTTGCCAATGACAATTTCTTTAGCACTAAGAAATTTACAACCTAATGTCTGGTTGATTGTCATGGCTGCTTACAGCTTAAGGGTTTCTTTAGGAATGGATGCGGGGGTTGGTGTTTCTGGGTCATTTATTGAGGTTATTGGCTGGCAGTGGCTGTATTGGGGATGCGCATTGTTTGCTGCAATGATATGCATATTCGCATGGAAAGGATTACCGCTAAGTGAAATAAATTATGGGCTTTTTGAGAAAACAGATTGGGGAGGAATGCTCCTTAAAATTCTAAGTTTGGTTTTATTATATATAGGTGTTGTACAAGGTGAGATGTTGGGTTGGGGGGATTCCGGCTTTATTATTTCTTGTCTTATCGGGAGTGCTTCACTGTTTACTATTTTTATCGTGAGAGCATTATATTTTGAGCAGACCTTTGCTCATCCCAATTGGTTAGCTAATCGAAATTTGTGTATTTGTTTTATTATTTCTTGTTTGTACGGTTTCTTAATGTTGACTAATTCCCTATTTATTCCTTCATTTTTATCGTCTGTGGGGGGGTTAAAACCATTCCAAATTGGTGAAGTCACGAATATTGCGTTTATCGCTTATTTAATTTTTAGCCCAATTGCCGTTTGGTTTGCTAAGCGGGTTGATGGCCGATTACTAATGACGCTTGGTGTTGTATTAATGGGTTATAGTTGCCTGCTCGGTATGCAAATTGATTACCAATGGCGTATACATGAATTTATTCCGTTAATGATCATACAATCCGTTGGTGAATGTTTAGTATTAATCGGGTTAATCTCGTTATTTGTCGTGAATATGCAACCGCAATTTGCGCTGCATTTAGGTGCTTATGTTTCAATTGCAAGAGTACTAATGCCCGGGCTTGCTGGGGCATTAATGAATACGTATTTACGTATTTCTTTTGATGAGCATTTTGGCCATAAAACTGCGTTTATTCAAACAGGTGAACAAATGCTAAGTACTGAAAATAATACTATGTCTATAGTATCGTTAATTAATCGAGAATCATATGTTGGCTCGTTTATTGATGGATTTAGTCTTATTTTCGTCATTGCTATCATCGTACTTGTACTGATTTGTTTTTTAAAACCTAGCCCAGAGAATCATATTGTCCCTTTTAGTCGCTAATCTCTAACCTCCTTCAGGGGGAGAGAAAACAATGCATTGAGTTTTTCTTGATTAAGTATTCTTTCAATTGTTCAAGTTCTTTAATCGGCTTATTTTGGTTTTGTAACCGATTAATAAGTTGGTTTAGCTTATTAGGTTCTAAGTGATTTTGCTGTATTCGTTTTTCAAGGACAAGTAATGCACGTTTCTTGGATGGAGAATGGGCAAATTTTTTGTTAAGGATAAATAAATTTAGCCAAATACCATGGTTGATTTCAAAAAAATGTATTGTAGAGGTAAAAGGTTGTTTATTTTTCCTTGCTAGTAATAACCCGCTAAGTAAGCGATGCATTATCTGGGTTGTTGATGGTTTGTTGCCTTTTAATAGCAAATTTATCCCTTGCTTAAATTGCTGTTCTGAGAGATGAATTAATTGCTGGTAACGTTTTTTAGGGTTGGTTGGGAAAATCCAAGCAAAAGCCGCCATCGCGACGAGCGGGCCGGATACCACTGCGATAGCATTACCCACATTTTGCGCAAATGTGAGGGGAAATGGGTAGCTAGGTTGTAGTAAAATCAGCGAAACCATGATGTAGTCAAATGCGATCAGAATTAATTTATTGTGTGAATAAATCACAACGCCACTGATGATTACTGGGATGATTAACAATGTCATCTGCCATGATGATGAGGCGAAAGGCCATAAACACCAAGTGCAAATTAATGCGACAATCGCGCCAAAAAATTGCCCGGTAAAGATGTATTTCATAAACTTTGCTGGGTAATCGATAGAAGCAAACAGTGCTAACATTACGGAAAGACCGAGTGTGAGATAGGCTAAAGCTTGCCATTGTGTCCATAGCCACAAAACCCCCACGGCACCTATGGTAACAAAGGAACGCGTAAAAGCATGCCAAGCAGAAATCTTATTTTGATGAAGTTTTAGCGGGTCATTTTGATTCGTGCGTTTGATTGATTTACCTAACATTGCGTAGTAAAGGGGGATTAGCAGTGTTTTGAGCGCACCATTCGGGCACAAAGATAAAATATGTTTCCATTGGGTATCCGTGGGCTCCTGTGATGGGAAATAGAAAGATGGCATGGATTGAAATTGTTCTAAGTGTAGCAATATCTGGCTTTGGGAAATGAGTTTTTGCCGTGCTTTGGCGACCTGTTTACGGTGATAATGCCAGCCAATACGGTTAGCTTCTAAAATATCTTCATAGCTCACCATTGCCTGCCACAGTTGTTCAATATCCTGTTGTTTGATAGGCTTTTTTTTCTCGATCACTTGGTGCATAACTTGATAAAACTGCGTATCAATTTGGTTTTTAAGGGTAATCACAGGTTCTTGTTCACGTTTTGGGGTAAACAAAAAATTGAATACCACCGCTGAAAGCACTCCGACAAGGATTGTCCACAATCTATCCCAAGCTACCATAAACAAGTCATCGGTGCTGTGAACACTGAGCATACTGACCATCACCGCAGAGTAACCTGCCAAAAAGGTACCATAGGCCACGAAGCCTTTTTGTAGTTGGCCTATGCCACTACATGCACCTAACCACATAGCTAATCCTACGATAAACAATAAGGGGTTGATGAGATGTAGTTGAATTAATACCACCCCAGCTAATACGCCTATCACGGTTCCCGCGAAACGCCACCAACTTTTTTCCAGTAGGTTTTCACGCCAAGGTTGTGCTGAGGCCCAGACGGTCATAGCGGCCCATTGTGGGTGAACAAGTTGTAAATATTGTGCAATAAAAAGGGCGGCAATCGATGCGCAAGCGGTAATGATAGCAAAACGAAAGCGCATAGGGTTAAACCCTAAGCGAAGCAGTAAATTTGTATTATGTGGCATAGATTATCGATAAATTTGGCGTGTTAAATGGGTTAGTAGTTGATAAAATCAACCAATTGCGGTGTGATTATCGACTAATTAGTTGATAAAATCAACTAAAGAGGGTTTTATGCGTACAGAACAGGCTCGGGTATTTGGGGTGATCAGTCGAGCGGCTCACCATTATATGAAATGGATGGGGGAGCCTTATGGGCTCAATGCGATTGAATGTTTGATGATTTTACATGTTCATCAATATGATGCCTCTACACTAGAACAAATTTCGAAAGCGATGGTGGTGGATAAATCGGTAACAACGCGAGGGATCGGTAAGTTTTTAGACAAAGGCTGGATAGTGAAAACCAATAGCCAAACTGATAAACGGGCTTACCATATATCGTTGACGCCACTTGGTCACACTATCGTAGGTGAATTGAATGATAAGTTAGATAAGTGGAATGACTACTTAGCCGCTGATCTATCTGAACTGGAAGCGCAGCAATTATTTGCTTCCTTGGAGAGCCTAGCTAAGCGTGCGGTTGAAAGTTCAGCAGATGATTTTCCTTTGATATGCGAAGGGAAAACGCAGTGAGACTCAATAAAAAGCCAGTTGAGTTTAGCAACTGGCTTAGTGGTTAAATCAAGTTGTTATTTAAATACTAGGTTTATGAGGATATCGGTTTCCTCCTTCCCAATAAAACTCTATTTCGTTAACAGTTGCTGATTTATCACCAAATTTCAAATGAGTTTTTAGATTCCCCGTTCCATACTCATTGCGTAAACAATTACTTAGTACAGAGTACTTTCTCTCGATACTATTGAATTTATATCGTCCTGACGTGGTAAATTCAAAATAGTTCTGAAAATCAACATTATCTGCACTATTTTTGACGTGTTCAACGGTATGGTTAATACGCAGTGGCGTCAGTAATTTTTTACTGCCTATATCCAGTTTAGTGATTGGCTGGATCATAAAATGTCGCGGGTTTCTAAAGATATCCAAATTCGCTTTACATTTATTATTGCTATCATCTTTATTAACTTCAAATTTATAGTCGGGCTTTATGATGCTGTATTTGCCATTTTTTTCATCAATAATTTGACCGACGGCTGCAACGACTTGAGGGGCTAACGATTTGACGTGATCGAAGCCATTCTTGCTATTCACATTGAAAGGTAAAGGTTTTTTCTCTCCCGCAAAACCAGTGATAACATCAGTGAATGACAGGTGGATCACATCACTTTTTTGATATTGTAGAATGATATTATTATTTCGGTTAACAAAATCGTAGCGACTGCCAACTAATGAACGAAGCTTACTAACAGCTTCTGAGTCAATATGTTGTTTTCACGTTTTTCCTAAATAATAGTTAATGTTGAGGCCAATGCGTGAATCTTGCTGAGTGAAAAATCCTTGTCTGCCTCGAGCCGAACTTGAGCGTTGCCAGTTCGATTTAGCCATTGTTGAATAGAATCACTTGCTGTTGACATCGCCATATTGCGAGCTAGCTTTTCGGCTGAATCTACACTGGGTTTATTTGAGAGAAATTTACCCGCTTGAGTGGTGAATTGAGCGAACTTCATTTCTTCGGGGGTTGGCGTTGCTGCCGGTTGGGGCTGTTTTATATCATCCCACTGGATTGTTGGGAGGGGAGCCATGGGGATATCTAATTCATCACCCGGCTTTAATTGTTCAAATGAATGGGCGAAGGTACGGAATTGATTCAATTTCCTTAGTGAATTCACGGACATATTATAGTGTTTAGCGATGGTCGCCGTGCTTTCTCCCTCTTTTAAAACATAGGGTTGGGTTTGACGGTAGTTTAGAGAGGCGGTGTTTGGCAACCATTTAACGTTATTGTTATTTGAACTACTCGCCATGATCGGGGTGAAGGTACAGGGCAAAGGAAAACTAATTTGGCTAATAATATTTAGCCAAGTTATTATTTTGTAATGTTTAGGAATAGGGTCCCATGCTCCGGTTTTCATCAAATAGCTCCGAATAGAATAAATTAAGAATATGTTTATGGTGTATTTCAATGGAAATACCTAGCTCCATCCTTGGGGCTAAAATAAACGTCATAGAGTGATAATTAATTTATTTTATGGTTTTATTTTAGCGGTTATTTCATTAATGATATTGTTTTTTGTATAAACTCGTCACGGAATTTTAATTGAATTATTATTTATATACTTATTTTGTTGATGATACTGAAAGTGTGATTTTTTCTGACAAATTCCTAGGTAATTCTGTTACTTTATTGTTCATCAAGATTAACTCATCATTTTTTTCAACTCGGATGCTAATGCCTAAATTTGGAGCATTATTAACAAGCTCCTCAAGTAAATCGAGTTTGAAACTAATGACCTTGCTAGCTTCATTGGTGTGTAGTTGATAGTTTAATAAACTCTCTTTTGGTGATGCTAATGTATCTATTGGGCTGATAGATAGAGTAATTTCTGAATTTTCAGGAATGATTGACTGTGAATAAATCTCCCCTTGTAATTGGTGGTCTGTGTTGCTTAGAAAGTTTTTAGGAAAATAGCTACAGCCTAACAATGTGCTAATAAATAATATAGGTAACAAAGACTTATATGCTTTTCTTAATGCTTTAATAATTAGCATGATAATAACTCAACTTATTGGAATGAACGGACAAAGATTTTCTGGAAGAAACATTTAATATAAGAATATAATGTGTTTCCTAAATTGTATTTTGATAAAATAGGCATCTCTGATTTTTCCCCAGTATATAAAATGCCAATTCTAGGTAAGGTCATAATCAAATTTTCGTCTAAATCAACCTTTTTAAAAGATTGGCGTAACTGCCTAACTAACTTGTAATAGCTACTTTCAGTCACAATAGTTCCTCTTTTCTCCCAAATTTCATACATAACTTCTCTCTTGTTGCTTGTCTTAGTTAATAATATTTTTAATAAACAAGACTCGTTTTCGGTAAGATTAGCGGATATTTTCCCTCGTGAAAGGGTTCTTTTTAATGGGTCATAAACGACTTGTTCAGCTAATAAGACCGTTGGCTCGATTTCATTGTAATCAACACTACTCATACATTTTTCCATAATTAATAAATTGATAATAAGTCATATCTACCCTAACTGGCGATAATATATGCTTCAATATAAAAAAATGATATTACATAAAAATAAGGTCGTTTTTTTATATTAAGACATATTATGACAACAGGGTAAATTTAAGGCATTTATGGTGGGGATATATATCAAAAAAATAGTGATATTTTTTATTTTTTTGTTGGGCGAGTTCAGGTCGTATGTTTTTTATTAAAAATTAAGACGAAATTTATTAATGATTGATAATACCCCCAACAATTGAAATTGATGGGGGCGGTAAAATTAAATGATCTCAACATCATCCTCATCATCAGTTTCTAATTTTATCTGACCAATATTACGGTTGAGTTGTTCTGATATAGGTGCACTCATCAGGCTGATTGAGATATAACGCTTTAAAGCTTTATTAAATCGGTCATTAAGTGACGGGACTTTTTCATCTGGGCGTGATGAAAGGGCTTGAGAAGCTCCAGCAATAAACTCTTCTTTTTCATTTTTACTTAAGTGGATCATGGTCTTAAAAAAGTAGGCAAAGAACTCTTTCTCGCTATCTTTTTGTTCTAATTGATTAATGAAAAGATCAATTTTCATTTTTGTCTCCGATGACATGGGGATAGCCGTAGTTTTTTTATCATTTAAAGTAGATGAAGAGGTTGGGTTGGACGCCGCTGTCATTTTTTGTTGAATGTCTTGCTTCGATGACAAAGTAAGTTCTGGCGTTAACGTCAACAGTGGTGATGAGTTTAGATTATTTACTAATAGAGTCATGTTCGCCTCGATGAATGTTCAATAATGTAATTAGCGCTTGATACGCTTTTTTCCGTTTTTCTATAATTTGGCAGCGGTTAGCGACAGAAAAAATTTGCGGTAACGTATTTTTGGCAGCAATTGATGGCGAAAAATAACAAATTTTATTATCTACCTCTAATGCAATGGTTGTGCTACTTGTATTTGTTTGAACTTGTATTCCAGAATGCTGCTCTTTCAAAAAGGGTTGCATATCAGCGGGAAGGTGTAGGTTTATATTACAAGGGTTTTCCTGTTGATGAAGAAAATAATCTGCCACAATATCCTTTATGCGTGGGTCACTAAACAATTTAACGAGTAACGTTTCAAGTTGTTCTGCACTTTGGCTAAGTCGTTTTTGTAATGCGATTTCGCTGTTATTAAGGCTTTCAATGAAATCGGCAAGTAATTGTTTAGCACCATCATTATAACCTTGCTGATAAGCGGTTTGGTATATGCTTTCTTTTTCACTTACTGCCTGCTGGTAGTAATCATTTGCCTTAGATTGAGCATATTGAATTACATTTTTTTTGTATTGAGAGGCACTTAAAGCTCGTTTTTTAATTAACACTCTTTCTTGTGAAGTCTCTTTAACTGATGGCGGTATTTTCATTGTTTTTGTTTCTATTAATATAATGGCATATTTCTTCAATGATATTCCAAGGCAACATTGTTTCTCTATGTGCTGGGATCATTTGTTGAATTTCACGATTAAACATATACTTAGCACGTAGGATATAAGCGCTGCCAAAAGGGGCTAAACTCGATAAAACCTTTGCAGCACCTAATGCAATTAATGCGGTAGGTGCATTATTGTTTAATATATCTTGGGCATTTAATGGCCTGCGGAAATATCGGCGTAATGTTTCACTATTTGGTAATTTCCTTGATTGTTGCTGAGACTCCGTTTGCATTACCCCTCCAATGTGCACTGCCACAATGGGTAATTGCTTCCAGTGTATGGATAGTACGTTAGGCAATAAGGGAGTACGAGGGTTTGCGCTGGGTAATGCGTATTGCTCTATCAGTTTGTGGTTATGCTGCTCCTGTAATAAAACGGGTAATTGATGATAAAAATCACCATTAAATTCCGAGTGGAAATAGCTACCAGGTGCAAGAAAAATATCTTGCTGTTGAATAAGGAGTTTATTTAGTCTCTGCATTGGGCGCATTCTCAACCATTTTTATGGGGGCTTTTTTATTTGCTTGGCGCTTCCAGATAAAAACTAATAAGCCAAACAATAAAACGATAATGCTAATAATGGCACCCAGAATGATTGGGTTAATTAAACCTGTCGGTTCTGATTTAATTTGGTATTGCAATGGTGGTCGGTTAACAATCACCACAGAAACATTATCGTAAGTGGTTTCTGCAAAGCTACTGTTTAAAAACAGTTTGATCTTATTCATCATCATCTTGGGGTCTTCATTCCCTGAATATGTCACCAGACTTGATATTTTTTGTACTTGTTTAGCCGAACCATTGCCATTTAATGGGTAGCTGACATGTACTCTGGCATTGACGACTTGTGGAATAGACAGTAATGATTGTTCAAGGCGTTGTTCAATCAAAGAAAGTAAACGTGTTCGCTCTGCTTGCGGAGAAGCGACCAGTGAATCACCAGGAAAGGCTTGGATAATTTCGACTGGGTCTTTTGATGGCAAGTTATACTGGCGCAATAAGTCGACAGCAATCACGAAGTTGTCGGGGGAAACTCGAATGGAGTCTCCCGTTTTATTATCGTGTTTACGGTGAGCTTCAACGCCATGCTCCTGCAAAATCGCTAGCACCTCGTTGCTTTGCCGTTGGCTTAAGTTACTGAGTAGTAATTGGTTATCACACCCCAGTAATAAACCTACAAAGCTAATTAACAGTAGTTTCTTTAAAATATTCATGGCTTATTGTGCTTTTAATACCGTATCAATCGCGGAAACACTTTTATGTGTTAGTGTACTCACCATACTCATGGCTAAATTGTAATTACCGACTTGATTTTGAATTTCAAGTAATTTAGCTGGGTTACTGACATCTGTATTATTGGCTTGATTAATTAAATTGGCTTTTTCATTACTAGCTGCTGCAGTATATTCTGCAAATAATTGTTTTACTTTGTCTTCAAATGAACCTATCGGTACTGCTGTTTTAATATCATCGGTAATATTAGGTAATGTAGAAAGTGATATTGGGGTAATCATAAATTTATCCTATAGAAAATAAGGGTGCTATATATAACAGCTCCCTTATAGGCTTATTAAACGTTACGGATGATTGCTTGAGCGGCGTCTTTAATCGATTTCATGACGTTGCTTTGTAATTGACGTGCCATATTATAGTTACCACTTAATGCGGTAATCTGACCTAGTACTAATGGATTGTCTACTTCAAGTGTGGAATTATTAAGCATAGCATGTAATTCGTCTGCAATCGCTTTTGTTCTTGTACTGATACCAGCGGAAGCACGGTACATCATCCCATATTTACTTCGTATAGAGTCGATGGTTTCGAAGGTTGATGCGTCCCATTCTCCTGTAGTTGAACCTGTAGTTGAACCTGTAGTTGAACCTGTAGTTGAACCAGTAGTTGGCATAATAACTTCCTCTTTTTTGTTAATATTAAAATCTATTTGAATTGAATAACCAATGGTTGTTACCTAATAAAATATAACCATTGGATTTTGTGATAAAAGACTTGCCTGTTAATTCATTATTGGCTAATGAAATAGAAAATTGAATTTGTCTTTCTCCCCATTGTTGATAAAACGAACTTACGAAAGTTATTAATGAAGTAGTTTGTTTGTCATTTAAACTATCTTTAATAACGAAGATTGTTTTGTTATTTTCGGTTATTTTATGCCATTGAACATTACTTTCTGTTAATCCTAGTTCGGATTTTTTTATTAATTCATCAATGTTTGAAGTTTTAAATTCACTTTTACTATAACATTGAAAATAACTTGAGAATGTTTGGTTGATAAACTCTATTTCTTTACTTGATATTTTTTCTTTTAATAGTTTTATAGTAGGGTTGCATGGGTTATCAATATTTATTTTTAACAAGTTAGGAATGAATTCTGCTAGTTTATTCTCTATTTCATATTCAACATAACTGATTTTATTTATTTTAAATTGATTGCGATACTTAGATTTTAATAGACGTTGCATGCTCCAATCTAAATCCCTTTGAGTTTTAACTAAAACCAGGATTTCATCTTTTTTGCCTTCAGTGACCACGACTGGGTAATGGTTTCCATTAATCAACTCTTCAATAGCGTGTCTTTTTTTCTCTACTATTGTTTTTGTTGTTTCGGAATTATAGGGAATAGACATGAAACCGATAAATGCCAGTGTGATTATTGATATACCGATTATTATTTTGCTGGCGTATGGCGATTTTTTAAATTTATGCCTCATTTTTTCTGTTTTAATAGTACTGTCTGGAATAGTTTCCTCCATAAGAGGGAGCTCCCAAGGTGTATCGATACGTTTAATCGCAAAAGGAAATAGCTCTTTTAAAACAGTCTCATGCAGATTGATTGGGATGATTTTACTTTGATTTTTAGTATGAAGGTCAATCGCGATCTGGTCTTCATAGGAAATGATTGAGAAGGTAAAAGCTTCCTGATGGCTGGGTATCGAGTAACTCGTGAACCCTTCATCAGAAATATTAGTTTTGTAATCATTATCCTCACCAATAATAATCAAGTTAGCATCTAAATTTATTATTATTTCCTGATCGCACATTTCACCACTGGCGATCCTCATAATGTAAGTGCGGTTATTTATGTCTGTCATACATGTAATCTCAATAAAATTATTTAAACGTATTAAACAGTGAAAATATTATTCAGTCAGCTGAATAGATCTTATTCATTTACACTAAGGGGTGAGGAGGCAAAGTATGAAGTATTCTGCTTTATTCCTTTGTGTTTTGTGCGAGCATCCCGCACCCTGATTCTAAATATTAATCAATAGAAAGGGCTTATATAATGCTAAAGAAAGACATTGCTGCATTATTGAAACATGGGGATCTCTGTTTTTCTTTGCAGGATAAACTGATTTTGGCAGTTCCCTCTGAGGGAGCAGCGACTTTTTGTTATAAATCTCCATATTCAAACTTAAATATTCAATTTGAAAAAAACGCTATATTTATCGCCAATGATGCAGTGTTGAGTACTAATAACAACCCAAACTGGGATATTTACTCAATAGAGTTATCAGAGTTAGTTGAAATTCTTGCTGTTATTGATACTGCAACAAAGCAATCTTTCCTTTCTAAGAAAGCGAAATGTGGTTCTAGTAATGAAATAGTACAAGAATATATTCCATTGGATGAAGAGTTTTTTACAACCATATCAGTTAAAAATGTTGTCATCGATTTAGTCATTAGAGAGCAACCTGAATTTGAGTTTTGGTGCAATATATTGCGTAAATATGAAGCCTACGGAATGATGCGATTTATTCTTTCTGCAGCGCAGAGTGATAAAAATGCCAATATTAATCAGCTTTGTGCTCGTTATGGAGTTTCAGCCTCTTATTTTAGACAGCTTTATCGAGAAAACTTTAATAAAACAGCGAAGCGAAAGATTATGAGTGTTCGCATGGCAAACGCTATTTTGCAATTAATTGAAAGTGAAAGCTCAATTTTGGATGTGGGATTAGAAGCGGGTTACTGCTCTGCCTCACACTTCACCAATGATCTTAAAAAAGAGTTGGGACTTACCCCTTCAGAAATAAGACATCTTGGAGACAATTTATATGAGCAGTAACAAAAGAGGAGTGGTATTACTGGCACTCCTTTTATTATCGATGAGTGGTTATTCAGCTCAGTCTGAAGTTTTTGTTGCACAACCTGTAGCTCAAGAAAAAAACCATGACACATTTGTTGCAAATAATATTGCTGTTGGCAAAGTTTTTGAGGCGGTCGCTGAGCAATTAAACAAGCCTATTATTTTAAGTAAATTAGCGGCACAGAAAAAAGTAACGGGCAATTTTAATCTAGCCAATGCGGATGAGATGTTTAAAGCATTAACTCGCCGTATTGCATTAGTGTGGTATGACGATGGTGCCAGTATTTATGTTTACGATAATAGTGAAATGCGCAGTACGATTATACCGACTCATGGTGTTAGTAGTGGGCAGGTTCTCAATTATATTCAACGTAATGGCATTTATGATGAACGCTTTCCTGTTCGTTCTCAAGGAGGTGATAGCTTATTGTTTGTTTCGGGGCCGCCTTTATATGTTGAGCTAATTAAGGCTGCGGCACTGTATTTAGATAAGCAGATTCAACAAGAAGAACAAGTGGGCAGTGAGGTTGTGGTTATCTCTTTAAAACATGCCTCAGTTACTGACCGAAGCTATACATCGCGCGGCCAAAGTACAACGGTACCTGGCATGTTAACGGTCATTTCAGCTTTATTTAAAGATAACGGAAACACCGTTGAAGAAACGATTAATGTTCAGCCAGCCAAATTGAACTCAGTAGAAGATTCAATTGATGAATTATTAGATGCTCCTATTGGTGAAAGTGTTCCATCACAGAAACAAGTGATAGTGAAAAGCTCGTCAGGGAGAAATGTACTCTCGCTGGTGGCGCACTCTGATAGCAATAGTTTGATTGTCAAAGGTAGCCAAGAACAAATTAACTATGTTAGGCAACTGGTTAGGACCTTAGATACTCGTCGTCGACAAGTCGAATTATCTTTGTGGATTATTGACATAACACGATCAGAGTTAGACAACTTGGGGGTGAATTGGGAAGTTGGCACCTTTAAAGCGGGTCGAGGGGCTGTCGCATTTAACCGTAGCACACTATCAAATAGCCAAGATTTTTTATTACAGATTGATGCATTAAGTAAAAAGGGAAATGGGCATATTGTGTCACGTCCTGTTTTACTGACTCAAGAAAACATTCCTGCTTTATTCGATAACAACACCAGTTTTTACGCTAAGTTACAAGGTGAGCGCATTGCGACATTAGAGCAAGTGACTTACGGAACCATGATCAGTGTGATGCCTCGTATTTCTGCGGGTCATCAGGTCGAAATGGAAGTTAACATTGAAGACGGTGCACAAAGTCATGGAAGTGATGGTAAAGCTTCAAGTGTTGAGGGGTTGCCATCGATTAACCGCACGACCATTAATACTGTTGCTCGTATCGCGAAAGACAGCAGTTTACTTATCGGTGGTTATACGCGTGAACAATATATTGAAAATGAAAGCAAAATTCCTGGACTAGGCGATATTCCTTTTGTTGGCGGCTTATTTAGTAGCTCGTCAGTTAATCAGCAAAAAATGGTAAGGTTGTTTTTGATCCAACCGCGTTTATTAGATGAAAACGAAGCTTGGGATGGGCGTCAGTTTTCAGAAAAAACGCGTATTACACAGCACAATAGTCAGTTGCATGGCACGGTACAATTTCTCCAACAGTATATGAGCGAGTCATGGCAATAACGCCACTGAACTATAGCAACCGTTTTTCGGTTGGTACGCAAGATAAAAGCAGGGCGTCAGCGAAGAGTAATACTGACGACAGTGACGAGGTAACCCGAGGGTTAGGGGTCATTGACAGCAGCAGCGAATATGCCTCAATGGCCATGCTAGCGGCAAGCCATATTCGCAGAGGAAGTTCTCGTAAAGACCCTGAAGAAGAATGGATGCGCTTTGCTGAGCGTATTTTAGATAGCAATGCAGATGGAAAAATTACCCAAATTGAGGCTCTGCTAAATAAGCAGTTAATGAATCCTCGGCAATTACGCACTTTATTATTGCAATTTTTTCCAGATCCTAGTGATTTATTAATGGCGCTTGCTTCATTAATTCATCGCAAAAAGTTTAAAAATGAGCAAATAGCATATCTCGAAACACTTTATGAGCAATTATTGAATGAAGAAAATGCGCGTAGTGCACAAGCTGGCGCTAACGTGGCATTACTTGCCAAGGCATTTGCTCAAAAATTGAAACAAAGCGCAGGGAACTTGCGTAGTGTTTACCGTGAATTCATTGGTTATGACGGCCCTGTCGTATATTTATATGAACAATGGGTTGAAGTCATGGAACTCCAAGAGCGGGAAAATATGATGCGTTATTTGGCTCGAGCCTTAGCGTGTGATCTA
This sequence comes from Providencia sp. NPDC089933, assembly GCF_049545585.1. Taxonomy (NCBI): domain Bacteria; kingdom Pseudomonadati; phylum Pseudomonadota; class Gammaproteobacteria; order Enterobacterales; family Morganellaceae; genus Providencia; species Providencia sp. NPDC089933. The sequence continues at coordinate 250,783 of NZ_JBMWDT010000005.1, read as the reverse complement.
CAAGCATTGCCGCTTGGTGATGTGAATATCAGTGAATTTGGTAATTTTTTTATTCGAGTTGGTCGTTTACGTGAACTGCAATCTCTTGATTGCATCTTTAGCCAGAAAATTTTTCAAGCGGATTTTTTTCGTTATCAAATAGATAACCAAAAATTGGTGTTAGAGAAATCCCTCAGCCAAATATTTATTAGCGGTATTCGTGGGCTAGCTGATTTTGAAGAGCAAATTGTCATATTTGTGAATAAAGAATTACGGTTCATGCACACAGAGACGCGAGCAAGGTTTTTGCAATTAGTATTTTTGGCCTTTTCTACTATTCCGATTTCGGTATTTCCTATATTGGAATCAAGGGATGAAATATTGGAACATTTAAAAAAACAAATGAATGACATTGTGGCACAAGAAATTATCAAAAAATAAAAATAGGAAATAAATAACTCTATGAAAAGCATAACTGGATTTTTATTACAAATCCGCCAACGGCCAGAGTTAATGGTATTGGTTATTATGGTGATGGTAATTGCGATGTTAATTATTCCATTACCTACAATATTGGTCGATTTATTAATTGGCTTAAATATTATGATTTCAGTCCTCATTTTTATGAGCTCTTTCTATATTACACGGGTACTGAATTTTCAATCATTTCCATCCATATTATTAATAAGTACATTATTTAGATTGGCGCTATCAATTAGTACTAGTCGTTTGATTCTATTAGAGGCGGATGCTGGGGATATTATTGCCACGTTTGGTGAGTTTGTTATTCAAGATAACTTAGTCGTTGGGATGGTGGTTTTTGCCATTGTGACTATCGTACAATTTATCGTTATTACCAAAGGTTCTGAACGTATTGCTGAAGTTGCCGCTCGTTTTTCTTTGGATGCGATGCCTGGTAAACAAATGAGTATTGATGCAGATTTACGTGCAGGTGTTATCGATGAGGCAACCGTTAAAGAGAAACGAGGCGATTTAGAAAAAGAAAGCCAGTTATTTGGTTCATTCGATGGTGCAATGAAGTTTATTAAAGGGGATGCTATCGCCGGTATTGTTATCATTTTTGTAAACTTAATTGGTGGTATCTCTGTTGGTACAGCCCAGCAAGGTATGGATGTATCAACGGCCTTAAATACTTTTTCATTATTAACGATAGGTGATGGTTTAGTTGCACAAATTCCAGCGCTGCTGATCTCTATTAGTGCGGGCTTTATTGTCACTCGTGTAGGGGGCAATGATAAAAACTTAGGGGAAAACATTGTCTCTGAGCTATTTGCCAACAATTTTACTATTTTAATTACTGGTTTAATTGTATTTTTCATGGGCTTTTTGCCGGGCTTCCCGACGAGTATATTTTTACTTCTCTCTGCTCTTCTTTTTGGGTTGTTTGGTGTTCGTCATTACAAAAACCGTAAGAAGAAAACTCATGAGACCCAACAAGAAAGTCAGTGTGTTAATCCTGAAGTGACCGAAGGGGAAACTCAGCGTGCAAATCAAGAATTTGAGGAAGAATATATTCCTGAAACACTACCCATTATTATTTCTGTTAATCAGGATTATAAAACGCATTTAGAAGAACATCGTTTTCTAACGCGAATGAAAAAAGATGTGTTTATTCGTTATGGGTATCGTATTCCTGATATTGCGATTAATTACTCTCCTATTGTACCCGAAAATAAAATTGTGGTTTTAATTAATGAAGTTAAAGCGGGTGAATACGATATTTATTTTCATGGTCATCGCCTATTAACACAAACGGATGAGTTGGAGCATCTTGGAATCGAATTAACCAAGTACACTGATGAATATGGTGTTACGAGCCATTGGGTTGCGAACCAAGAGAAACAAAGCATTGAACAACTAGGGTTATATAGCCGTGATGATATTACGGAAATGATTGATTGTGTTAGTACCTTGATGCTGCGTCATATTAATGAATTTTTTGGTATCCAAGAAACTAAAAACCTACTTGACGACCTTGAGAGAAAATACCCTGAACTACTGAAAGAGTGTTATCGCCATGTAACAGTACAGAAGGTTACAGAGGTTTTCCAGCGTTTATTGATGGAAAAAATATCAGTACGGAACATGAAGCTCATTATTGAAAATTTGGTGCAATGGGTACCTAAAGAAAAAGATAGTTTGATGTTAGTTGAGCATATTCGCAGTGGTATGGCGCGTTATATCTCTTCGCGTTTTGCCGTCGAGGGGCGTTTAAATGTATTAATGGTCAATTCAGTGACTGAAGACACGATCCGCCAAGGAATTCGCCAATCATCTGGAGGGGTGTATTTACACCTTGAACCAGAAACCAGTAATGCGTTGATTCAAGCAGCTGAGCTAGCGTTAGAAAATAGCTACTTGTCTGTTAGAGATATCAGCATGTTAGTGCCAGTTGATATTCGCCGTTTTGTTAAAAAAATCCTAGAGGCTCGATTCCCTGAATTGGAAGTGCTCTCTTTCAATGAAGTTTCTGAGACCGTAAAAGTTAACGTTATTAATACAATATAACCAATAGCAATTACCGATAGTAAAACATTATCAAATAAACATAAGGAATAAAAATATGAAATACCGTTTTGTAGAAGTACTAAATGAATATTTAGGTGAAATGGGACGTGATGATTTAATTAATACCCAATTAGATTGCCACTCGAATATTCAATTAGAAATGAATGATTCACCGGCAATTAATATTGACCTAACATCGGACGATATTATTATTTGGTGTGCTTTATCAGAGTGTAATTATAGCCGTTTAGATTCGGTGAGCGGTTTATTATTGAAATCTATGATGGAGTATCCGCCTAATAATTTCCAAGTTGGTCAGCCTGCTTTAAATTTGGTTGATGACACGCTTATTTTATCTGCAGTTTTAAAAAATTCAGCTTTGAATGAAATGTCATTATTTTCAAATAGTTTTGAAGAGTTTTTTGAGCGCGCAAATGTATTGCGTGATCAACTTTCAGCCTAAATTATCAAGATAAAAAATGAAACTCTTTGATATCTGCGCGCATCCTGCGCGCATTCATGGATGCCTAATTGAAGCACCCCTACAAGGGGTGTTTATTGGTGAAATTTGTTTTATCGAACGGTCTATTTCGCATCCAGAGATTATTGCGAAAGCCCAAGTTGTGGGCTTTAAAGAAGGTTTAACGGTATTAAGTTTAATTGGGCGTATTCAAGGTTTAACGCGTGAGGTGGTTATTCGCCCAAGTGGCTACCCATTTGTTTTTTCTGTGAATGAATCGTTGGCAGGGAAAATTTTTAATGCGGCGGGTGAGCAAGTTGGACAATTAACTGAGAATGTTGATGAAGTTTCTTATCTTGATAACCGTTTGCAACGGATTGATAGTCCACCGGCTAACGTTACACAACGGCGTCCAATTGATGAGCCTTTAATGACAGGTGTCCGTGCAATAGATGGGCTATTGACCTGTGGTTTAGGGCAGAGAATTGGTATTTTCGCTGCGGCGGGAAGTGGAAAAACGTCATTGATGAATATGATCATTAACCATGCTAGTGCGGATATTCATGTGGTGGCTTTAATTGGGGAACGAGGTCGAGAAGTTATTGAGTTTATAGAGGAATTGAAGCATTCCCCTCATGCTGCACAAACTATTTTAGTGTATGCCACATCGGATAGCCCGCCAATAGAGCGTTGCAATGCCGCATTATTAGCGACGACTATTGCGGAGTATTACCGTGATTTAGGGCGTAACGTGTTGCTATATGTTGATTCCATGACGCGCTACGCAAGGGCGTTACGAGATGTTGCATTGGCAACGGGGGAATTACCGGCAAGGCGTGGATACCCTGCCTCTGTATTTGAGCAATTACCCATGTTACTCGAACGTCCCGGGCGTTTGAAACAAGGTGCCATCACGGCTTTTTATACGGTTTTGCTTGAGAGTGAAGATGAGGCTGATCCTATTGGTGACGAAATTCGCTCAATCCTCGATGGACATATTTATCTTAGTCATAAACTTGCTGGCCGGGGTCATTATCCCGCCATTGATATTTTGCAAAGTATCAGCCGTGTTTTCCCCAAAGTCACTTCACTAGAGCATAGAAAAGCCGCGGGCGAAGTACGTGAAATGCTTGGGAAACTTGAGCAACTTCAGTTGTATTTAGATTTAGGTGAATACCGTGAAGGGGAAAATGTGGATAACGATAGGGCACTAGCAAAGCAAACGGATATTGAAATGTTTTTAAAACAAGGGATGGAACAGCCTGAAAGTTCTGAAGATATATTGACGCAACTCAATCGATTAGTGTCATGAGTGTTAAAAACTTATTACTTCTCACTGAGCGCCGCTTAGATAAAACACGGCAAGAACAAGGAAAAATAAACTTAGCTATCTATGAATTACAGCAAAATATTTCCGAAGTTCAGGAGCGGGTCAGAATTTTAGCGGCACAAGTTATTTTATATGAAAAGTCTCAAGAACTAAAACCGATTGCATTTTGGGAACGCCAACGCCTCAAAGCTGCGGTTTTGGCAAATATTGCGCAATTTGAATATCAAATCGACAGCATGTCGGTACAAATAGAAAAATACCAACAATTAGCAGAACAAATAAAAGCACAGGCACTTTTGTTACACAACAAGTGTGAAAAATTCCAAAAATATCTCAAACAGCAACGTACTAAACAATGTTTAAAATCAGAGCGTCAGCAGCAACATGAAATAGAGGAGCTATTTGTTCATGTCAGCAATTAAATCACTTTCGAGTGAAAAAGTAATCAATAATACCACTGAGCTAGTTGGAGCAATCGTAAAACCAACACATGGCTATAACCAACAAGGTAAAGAAAACGCAAATGCTCTTTCTTTTCAGCGACTCGCTAAGAAAGTCGCAAATGTTTTTGCACAAAAGACATTACTTAAACCAAAAACACAATCCGATTTTGCGAGTAATACCCTATGTTTAGGGGGGCAATATACTGCTTCTATGGGGATTGCGGAGCCGGTCGTTTCTATGCCTTTACGCTATTTACCCCAAAATACAGACCACATGATGTTGGAAACTGAACCGCAGAATGTATTACAAGTGGAAGCGCTGATTGTAGAACATTTTACTCCCCAATTAGAGATAGATGGCACATGGTTACTTAACGGTGAGTCTAACCCGTTGTTATTAGAGGAGAATGAGGAAGATAGCACATTGATTCTAGGCGATGTTCAAGACGATTTAGAAGATTATACGCTGTTAGATGATGATATTCCGTTAATCAATATGAGTGGTATGCCAATTCTTCATACACACAATTCTGATGCAGTGTTAAAGCCGAATAGCTTATTGCGTTCATCCGGCGCAATGGAAGGTGAGGCTACTGAACAACCGGTGTTAAATTTATTCAACAATGAAAATGATGTGAAAGCTTCAGTTGCGAATAAAGGTCAGCAGCATGTTTTTTCTACCCTGTTGTCCCCCGAAAAGCCATTTATCTCAGAGGTGATTACCGCTGAAAAAATGATGGGGTCACCAGAGTCAATACAGACAAGTAGTGAGGGGCAAAGCAGTAATGAGCATGGGGTAGCGGCCTTAGAAACAATGCTAGAAGGTCACCAACCGAGTGTTGATGAGCATGCAGGAATATCCACAGAGCGTTTTATGCAAATTCTGACGAAAAGTGAGAAAAACCAGTCCGTTTTGCAAGAGAACACAAATAATGATGGCGCTAATATAGCTCGAAATAGCCCGATGCCTGTTGAAGTTGCGATGGTGCCACAGGCTCAGGTTGCCGTGGGGACCCCAGCTAGCGAGCTGTCCTCGACCGCGCAAAAGGTGGAACAATGGATTGAGCATAGTAATGCAATTAAGAATGCTCAAGTGAATGAGAGTTCACCGCGAACCTTAACTTATACCTTTCAGCAATGGAAGAATGCACCGTCGGTAACGTTTGAATTAGCGACAAAAACAGATGTTATTGCCTCTACCTATAGCCGCGAGGTACAGCATGTGTTGCAGGACAATAAACATTTATTAAGTAGTGAAAAAAATATTTATTTCCGCCAAGAACAAGAACGCGGTCAGCATGACCAACAGCAAAAACAGCGTCAGCAGGAACAGCATCAGCAAGAAGAAGATTAAATATGTTGAAAATTCGGCGAGTCAGTCAGCGAGAAAGGCAGTTAAAAACTTGGCAGCAACAATACCAAGTCGAGGTGGTTACCCACGGTACACATTCACAGCAGCGTTATTTCAATGTGTGTTTACAGAAGGAAATGCAACAGGTGAATGTGTTGACGCATGTTGAGGATTGGTGCCGGTATCGCTGGCCTGACTTGGCGCATTATGCATGGAGTTCATTAAGTAGCCAAATGCTCTGTGACATTTTTGCTTTCGAAAATAAGGACAAATGCTTTTTTGATAGCCAGTTTAATTACCAATCGGTTGAAGTTATTGATGGTAACGCGATTAACCAGTTTAGTTTGTCTGTGAAAGAAAAGCATCTTGGAAAGGCTTTTCTTTGTGCTCCAATTGACGGTTTGGCAGTACGTGAGCAAGCAAATGGTGGTTTGGAAAACCTCTCACTCCTCGCTGATTGGGTGTTAGGGGGCAGTTATATTAGCCTCTCATTACTGCGTTCATTAGCACTGGGAGACGCACTTTATATTCAGCAACTACAGTTGCACATGTTGGTCGCTGGGCGTGTATTTGCTCGGTTCCAAAAACAAGAAGAAGGCTTATTTATGATTGAAGAAATATTATTACAAGAAGACGGTACAGATACTCAACCGACAGAAGAATATCAAGATGAAATTGAACGCCCATTTAATTTAGCGGATATGAATGTCAAACTTACATTTGTATTAGGTCATAGTGATATTGCGGTTACTGAGCTTAATAATATCCAACCAGGTTCTATTTTTTCTATTGGGGAAAATAAAGAACGCGAAGTTAAAGTCTATGCAAATAAGCAACTCGTTGCTGAAGGTGAGCTTATTTACTTAGGTGATGATAGTGAATTAGGTTTGGAAATCACTCGCATAATTAGCCTAGGTGACTCAAGGGTTTAATATGCCAACGGTACCACAAGAAATCCCTTTATTAGCATTAGTTGCATTTTCAACATTATTACCCTTTATTATTGCCGCAGGAACGTGCTATTTAAAAATATCGATTGTATTAATTATGGTTCGTAATGCAATGGGTGTACAGCAAGTTCCTTCGACCATGGTATTGAATGCAATTGCTCTATTATTATCTCTATTTGTGATGATGCCAGTATTGCAGGACGTGAATAACTATATGCGCCAAGAAAGCGTCGATTTTAGTAATGTTGAATCGATTGATAACTTTGTTGATGACGGGCTAGGACGCTATAAAACGTATTTGCAAAAGTATTCTGACCCACAATTAGTGACTTTTTTCGAATCCCTTCAACAGGGGCGTACTGAAGACGAAATTAGTAAAGAAGAAGCCGAACCAACATTATTTTCATTATTACCTGCTTATGCGTTAAGTGAAATTAAATCTGCATTTGAAATTGGCTTCTATGTGTACTTACCATTTGTTGTTATCGACTTAGTTATTTCCAGCATTCTATTAGCATTGGGAATGATGATGATGAGCCCTGTAACTATTTCAGTTCCTGTGAAATTAATTTTGTTTGTTGCTATTGACGGATGGACGTTAATTTCCAAAGGGTTGGTAATGCAATATTTTGAACTTGCACAGCATTGACGTGGGATATTGATATGGATGAAATTGTATATATCAGCAATAAAGCAATGTTATTAATTGTTGTTTTATCAGCAATCCCTGTCATTGTTGCGACGGTTGTCGGGTTATTAGTAGGGTTAATACAAACCGTGACCCAACTGCAAGAACAAACGCTACCTTTTGGCGTTAAGCTATTAGCTGTATTTGGTTCGTTATTTATGATCTCCGGGTGGTTAGCCGATAAGGTGATAAATTATACAATAGAGGCAATTACCATTGCGATTCCTGCGGTAGGGTTACTCTAATGAGCCAAGAGTTAGTTTCGCTGGCATCATATTTGTTTTTTTTGTTTCAGCAAGAACTCATAAAACTAGCATTAGCATGGTTACGAATAGCGCCCGTGATGTTCTTTTTGCCTTTTTTTAGCAATAAGCTATTAAATGGAGGGGGCATCAAAAACTGTGTAGTTATGTATATTGCATTGGGGTTATGGCCATTTTTTGCAGGGGCAAATATTCAATGGGATCAAACAAATTTAGCTGAAATTTTTTTATATGAAATCGTAGTCGGTTTAATATTGGCTTTCATCTTAGGTTTACCTTTTATGATCGCAAGTGTGATTGGTGAGCTAATTGACACTCAGCGTGGTGAAACCATTAGCAGTATTGTTGACCCTGCAAGTGGGACGGAAGCGTCTGAACTTGCTGTTTTCTTGAGTTACATTGTTTGTATGGTATTTTTAGCGCAAGGAGGGATGTATCAACTTTCTGTAATTTTTGCACAAAGTTATCATTTGCTGCCATTGGGGCAAGGGTTTTCCTCTTTTAATAGTCTGCCTCTGGGGGAATGGTTGAATAACATGGTATTAAAAGGTGTTATTTTAGCTGCGCCGATTATTGTAACTTTATTTATTACAGAGGTTGCACTAGGTTTATACTCCCGCTTTTGTCCTCAATTAAATGCGTTTTCATTATCATTGGCAATAAAATCAATAATTGCATTTATTGTATTCTTACTTTATTTTCAAAATGAAGTGCCAGATATATTAGTAAATATGATTTCATTGTCACCATTACAAAGTGTTTTTCTTGCTGATTAATTTTAATTAGGCTAAGAACTATGGTGAAAAATTATGGCAGAGAAAACAGAGAAGCCTACTGACAAAAAAATTAAAGACTCCGCTAAAAAAGGGCAAAGTTATAAAAGTAAAGATTCAGTAGCAGCAATTGTATTAGTCGTAAGTGCTTTTGTATTCGATGGAATGACAAGTTTAGAAGACTTGGCATTTTTAATGAGGAAAATACTACAATCACCGTCGAATATTAATATCGATACTTTACTCTGGGAGTTTTTTGTTATTTTTATTGGTGTTTTATTACCTATTTTACTAGCATGTTTTTTAGCGGGAACAATAATTTCATTATTACAAAGCCGTTTTAGGCTCGCAACAGAAGCAATAAAGCTTGATTTTACTAAATTAAATCCTATCGCGGGCTTAAAAAAAATATTTTCTTTGAACTCACTAAAAGAACTGATCAAAGCATTTTTATATTTAATTGTATTTATTGTATCTGCAGTGGTCTTTTTTTATCTTTGGCGGCACGATATTTTTATGCTTTATCGTACTGTCATCGATGGGATGATCCATCAATGGGCAAGCTTATCGACTACATTTATTGTGGTATTTTTGTCTGTTGCACTGTTGATTATTTTAGTGGATATGATCACTGAGTTTTTCTTATTTATTAAAAACTTAAAGATGGAAAAACAAGAGGTTAAAAAAGAGTATAAAGATAACGAAGGGGACCCTCATATTAAAAGTGCACGTAGAGGGTTGCATCAAGAGTTGTTATCAGAAGAAGTTAAATCTAATGTCCGTAATTCGACATTTGTTATGGCCAACCCCACTCATATTGCAATGTTAATTTATTATGATTCAGATATTGCTCCATTACCTTTTTTACTGTCAAAAAGTCGAGGCATGCAAGCTAAAGCTATTATTAAATATGCTGAGCAACAAGGTGTCCCAGTTGTTAGGGATATTCCTTTAGCAAGGAACATTTGGCGGTTATATAAGAAAGACAGTTTTATAGATGAAAATGGGTTAGAGGAAATCATGCAAATTATATCTTGGTTAATTAGGGTCGAATTAGTGCAAATGGGAATAGATGTGGATGAAGCTTTGAATGAATTAATGAGGAAGGAAAGACATTGATTTATAATTTTCTCGAATGAAATTAAATAATTCATAGAATAAATCGTTTTTTTAAAGCCAAAAAAAATCTGATTAATTATGATGCAAAAGTAAAAATGCATCATATATTCAATATTAATGCAAAGGTAAATAAATGAATAATACCCAATATGAAGAATCACAAAATATTGATATGGACGAATTGCTCGGAAATATCACAACAGCACTAATGGATGGTGCGACTTATAAAGATATCCATGGTATCCCACAAAGTACAATGGACGGTATCTATTCCTATGCTTACGAATTTTATCAGCAAGGAAAATTAAAAGAGGCTGAAACTTTTTTCCGCTTTTTAAGTATTTATGATTTTTATAATACAGATTATGTCATGGGGCTTGCTGCAGTTTATCAATTAACGAAACGTTATGACAAGGCCACTGAATTGTATGCTTTAGCGTTTGTTCTTGCCAAAGACGACTACAGGCCGTTATTCCATGCGGGGCAGTGTAATTTAATGATGAAGAAAAGTAGTGCGGCACTGCATTGCTTTGAAAGTGTATTGGAAAGCAGTACTGATGTTGATTTACAAAACAAATCACAGGCTTATTTAACGGCATTAAAGAAAAATCTTGCAACAGTAGAGCCCAAGGACCCAAGCTCTAATACTTAAGGATATAAAAATGGTTGATATTTCAAATAGTGGAAATAGCGAACGAATAAAAAATATTCACACTTTTCTGAAGGGTGAGAACCCGTTAGCTTTGACGGAAGATATCACGAAATCAGTTCTAGTCTTAGAAGAAGCCTACGGGGCATTAGCTTCAACAGAACAAATGAAACGTTCTCGTGCTGAAAATTCGCCACAATTAAATGCACCAAAAATGCGGGCGATGGCTAAAACAGCAAACCCGCAAGGGGCAAATTCGCCTCAGCAAGAAAAAAGCTTTAATGCAAAGTCGTTACTGATAGAAACTTTTTCAACAATACGCCAATTGTTGCACGAAGGGAATATTAGTGAGTTGAGTAACAAAATAAAGCTACTGAATGTAGAGTCTGAATCAATCAGAGAACAAGGTAATATCCTTTTAGATACTTTTAAGAAAAACACCGATGCATTGAGTAGCTTGCATGACCAATTTGAGGAGCAGCAAAAAGAAGATAAAACACTGCGAGCGGAGTTAAATAGCTTAAACAGACAATCTGATTCTTTACAAGAACAGTTCGAACAGGCTGGCCTTAAGCTACAAACTGCACAGGAACAATTAGCTGAAATCAATGAGTTAATTACCATACCTCCAGTCAACTCCACCGATGCAGAAGATATTGAAGCATTGAATAAATTGTCACAGGCAAAGCAATCTTTAACTCAGACAATTGAAGGGTTAACCAACCAAAGTAATACATTATTAGCGGATAAGCAGCAGTTAAACCAACCAATTGCCACGTTAAGCCACAAAATTAGCCTATTAAATACTCAAGTACTGGCAACAGCCGAGGCGGTAACAAAACAGGCGGAAGTTGCACAGCAAGATAACCATAAGTTAAATCAGTTTTTTGAAAATGCGCCCCGCAGAACTGACATTGATGGTGATAAATGGGAGAACACGTTAGCACTTTTAACCATGCTAACGGCCCAGCTTAAAAAAGCGATGAACGAAGACTCTATTCGTAGCATGAAAGAGCAAGAAGAGGTCATGATGAAAATCAGTGAAGCCTCTCGGAAAGATTCAGAGAAAAAAGCCAAAGAGGCCGCGGAAGCTGAACGTAAAGCGGCAGAATCAAATAAAGCGGCTTCTTGTGCGAGTAAAATTTTCAGTTATGTTTTATTGGCTGTTTCAGTGATTGCCACAGTGGCAACTTTTGGGACTGCTGCACCGTTGACGCTTGCTATTGCCGCCATTGGGATTGCAATGGCCGTTGCGGATATTGTTCTAGAAGAAACGGGGCATGGCAGCTTAATGCAAATGCTGGCAACTGAAATTTCTTCAGTAGTAACCGATATGCTGATTGAGTTTGGTGTTGATAAAGATAAAGCGAAGCAGATCGGCAGTATTGTAGGCATGATTGTTGCTGCGGTAGCGTTCTTAGCTGTCTCATTAATTTCAATGGGGTCGATGATAAAAAACATTGTTAACACAGTGAAAAGTGCCGCTAAATTATTAATGAAAAACGTGGGGACATTGCTAAAAAATACCATTAAAGCAATGCCTAAAAACCTAACGAATGCATTAGGGAATATTGCAAATAATACTGCCAAAGTAAGTGATTCAGTTGCTGATAGCGCAGACAGTATGGTGAAACTATCTAAGTTGGCTAAGTTATCGGATAAGTTTGATGAGGCAAAACATGTCACCAAAGCGATTAGCCAAGTGGTGGCTAAAGCTGAGAAATCCTCAGACTTAGTCTCCATTGGTGGGCAAATGGTAAAAGTGAGTGATTCTGTTGCGGATGGTGCAGGTAGCGTTGCGAAATTAAGCAAACTCACTAAGTTAGCTGACAAAGTTGATGATGTGAAAGATACGGTAAAAACTGTTGAAAAAACAATAGATAAAGCCCAAAAAATCGAGAAAGTGAAGAATCAAAGTGTGGCGATGGCAAAAGTGGAAGTCGTAGCAAAAGGCTCGGGTGCTGCGCTAACCGTAGCCAGTGCAGCAACAACAGGAGGACTCAATTTACATGCAGCATCTATGGGGGAAAAAATGAAGGAGATGCTTGCAGGGATGATGCTAAACAATGCGGCGATAGAAGCCATTACTGAGTTGCTAAATCAGTTAATTAAAGCCATGTCAAAGAATTATGAACAGTTTGATGAAATGTTCACAACCATGCTTAACGGTCTTCAGCAATCTAGCCAAAACAAAGTCGATATGATGAAAACAGCGCGTTATGCGTAAATTAAGGAGTAATTAAAATGACAGCCATTACTATGCAACCAGCGATTTCAAATAAAACTATCTTCAATACTGGAGGAATAACTAACTCTAAAGAGATACCTACATCAACGTTGGTAGGAGGAAGTCAGGAAATCAGCTTGTCTAATTTACCATCACTTATTGAGAATGAACTATCTGAAAAGCCAATATTAAATCTACCTGTAATTGAGCAGATGAAGCCAGAGCAATTAATATATGCGCTTTCAAGCCTTGATGTGCAAGAAATGGAAAATATTGAGCAGATCTCAAGCCTATTACAACCGAAAATTGCGAATGAATTGCAACGTATTTTTGAACAAGCAGAGCAAAAGGCAATTGGGCAAGTTGATTTAGCCAAGCCTCGTCAATTTCTTGGAATTATAAGTAGTGACATTATTGTAGAAATATCAAAACTTATTCGTAAAGTTGCCTCTGAGATAAAAATTTCTGACCGTCAAATAAGCACCGCTTTTAATGTGTTGAGTGGCAAAATGGTAGAAGCAGCAGCCGCATCCACAATTAAAGAAGGCAAAAAAATGATGGAAGGCGCTATTATCAATTTTAGTGTTTCTTTAGGCGTGAGTGGCGCAGGGGCAGCATTCCAAGCAAAATCGCTACATACCCAGAGTAAATCAATTAATACGAATTTAAAATCAGGTATTAACAATATCAATGCAGGTGACAGGTTATCGCAGCTAAATGGTCAAGCATATGCATTAACGGGTAAAACCAATGGTGGAGCTGTGTTAAAAGGCAAGGATGGATTGTCTATTGAACTAACTGATCAAGCCACAATGGGGCAAAAAGCATTAGTCGCTAAAAATGGTCAAGATGCCGCCAACAGTACGAAAGCTTATGGTCAAAATCAGCTTAACGAACACAATAATATTGCTACTAAAGAGAGTATAAAGCGTGGTGTTGCAGAGCAAGGCGCTCGTTTATCCGATAGTGCGGGGAATATGGCGGCATCAACATCACAGGCGGAAGCAAAAGCCCAAAGTGCTAACGCGATGATAGAGCAAGACATTTCATCCGCTGCGCGTAAAGTGTCTGAAAACGCGGATAAAGCGATTAGTGAAAGTGGTGAATTACTGAAGAAAATGAATGAGACGCTAAGAGATGTTCGCGATGGCAATATACGCACATTCCAAGCCGTGGTAAAAGGTTAATAGGAGCTAATAATGGAGGTAATATTCTCAACTGTATTAGCCAATTCTCAAGTTTCCTATGTTAAGCCTTCTGCTGGAATAGATCTGCCCCCTACTGGGGCGGGTATTTTTATTGACCCGAATGACGATATTTATCAACAAGTGGACAGTTATTTTCAACAGCTGGGTTATGAAGTACCAAGCCCTACAGTACGCACTCAAGTAGAATCAAACCAACTTGATCAAATTATTGAACAAGCAAAAACGTTATTGCGTGAGTTAAAAATATCGGGAGATAAGGCGTCGAGAGTACTATTAGGCTTAAACGAAGAGTTTGCACTTGAACCTAGTGGCGCAACGATGATGCGAAAGAAATCATCGAATATATTACCTCCGATTGAAGATGGTAGAAAGCACATTGGTGCCATTAGTGGCATGATTGATAATATTCATAAAGGTTACCAAAAAGAATTTGGTGAAATAATAAAAGCAACCACAAAATATATGCAGGATGTAAATACGGCATTAGGTAAAATACCCGAATATATTAAAGCAGGAGATAGTGGAAAGATAAAACTGCAAAGAGTGGCTTTATTAAATAGGCTAGATGACCTTTTTGAGCCTTATACCGACCATAAAACAGTAAGAGGAAATAAACCGTTAATTACAAATTCTGATGCGGTAAACATTACATACTATGAAAATTGGTCTAAGCCAGAAAATAGCGCCGAAAAAATATATGAAATAAAATATAGTGAGCCTGTTTTTGAATTTTGGAAAAAGAAACTGGACGGACAGGGATTTAAAGTCGAAACAAGAGGTTCTGATGATAGTAAAGTTATTCGAATTTATCCAGACCTGAAGCCACTACGCGAAATTATGAAATCAATCTATGATATTGATTCTTCTAGTGCAGGGTGGGCAAGTAAAGGCGTAAATTTGCTTGCACAGAGCGTACAAAGTATGCAAACAGCGATTGACGCACAAAAAAATGTGATTAATAACTCTGTTTCACGTTTATTAGAAACATTCCGTCAAGATAATAGCCACTTTGATACATTAACTCAGTTGCTAGTTCAATTAATAAAAGATTTAAACCAATATAATAGTGGTTTTATCAGTATGTGATCTTTCTTGGTATAAATTAAAAATATTAATTATCATAAGGACTAACTATGATTAGTACTCAGAATAACTCTGGGATTCATAATATCTCTAATTCTTTTCATCATAATTCCGTTATTAAAGATGGTAATGTATTCGCTTCTAATTTAAATAATGTTCATTCATTAGATGCCGAAAGTGTTTTACCTAAAAATAATATTAAGAACGAAATGAATATTTCTGGTAATGTTGGTGACTTACACAGCAATAACCACCAACAGCAAATAGACAATATAACACAGCTAGTTATTAAGTCTAACAGTAACATTACTCGTAATATGGTGGCGAAAGTTTTAGGAGCAGGTAACCATGGCAGTACAACTCAGCAAGAGTTAAACCTTCGTCCAGAAACGGCTCTAGTGACATTAACGTTATTTGCTCCTGAAGAACTCCCCTCAGCATTAGTTTCTGCAGCCGCAAAATTAATTAAAGAAATAGATGGAATACAAGATTTAAATACGGATGAGAATATTGAGGTTACGCTAAAAAAAACACAGGGAAATTTAGATAAACAGTTAGATAAATTCTTATCGGATAATATTACACTGGAGAAATTAGCTATTTGTTATCAAGAAAAATATGTTGACTCTGCAATTAAACACCAACTTAGTGCGTTTTTTTCTGACGAGGTGATTAATAGCCGTTCAACGGATAGCTTTTTGGTGAGTGATTTAAATATACAAAAAGGAAAGGATATCGAAAATACTATAAAGGAGTACAGTAACCTTGAACAGAAAAAATATGGTGATAAATATCAGCATTTAAATAATTTATTTCGTTATATTGAACAAAAGATAGAAATTATTAGCCCATTAAAAATAAAAATGGCATTGAGTGAGCCTGTAAAATCAGCAACACCATCAGTGAAAACAGAGGATGACGTTATTGATGGCATGTATAATCCAACAGAAAAAATGGGTGCTCCATCATCCAAGATAACAAATAGTTATAATACAGAATATCACTATCACTTAGGCTCTCCATTTAGCGAAAATATTAGTCAGATAAGTCATCAAGAACCTGGAGTAAGTAACACATCGTTTCAGGAGCCTACACAGGCTACAAATGATAAGGATTCGGCATTACCACCATCGAAAAAACCACTAACACGTGTTGTATTCAGCCAGCCAGTACAAGAGCCCGATGTGGATTATGATATGGACAATGCTAAAGACCAGGAAAATACTGAAGTAAAACAGCCTATTATTGAAAAGCCAGTTACGGCATCTAATAAGGTATCACCGTTGAATAATACCTCTTTGGAGCCACAGGATAGCTCTCACTTGATTAGGACTGAAGCTTTGGAAGAGTCTCGTTTGCCATCAGGGGAAAAATCCATTGAGGCGAAGCCAAAAACAACGGAGTTTTTCATTAACACTCAGCCAAAAAATGATTTTACGGTTAACCGTTACCAGAAAGATGAAAATAATCATTGGGTGCTGAAAAAACCTGATGCACAAAAACCAGTGACTTTAACGGCGAATGGGGCACTGACTCGTAATCAGTCAGATAAAGAGGTTTATCGTGGTGAACGTGAAGCAACAAAAGTCGTTGTGGATACTAGCTCACATCTCCCTAATGCGGGGTCGCTAGTGACATTAACTGAGCGTGGTGCACTGACGCGAGGCCAAGCGGAAAAAGAGCGTTATGCTGTTGCAACGGAAGAACAGATGAAACCTCTAAATGGTATTATTGGCTATCAGAACGCGGCGACTAAAGGTGGATCACAATGAGTCAAGTTCACCAACAATGGTTAGAAAATACTATTTATGCGCTGCGGGCTTATTCAGGTATTAAATTACAGGTTACGATGGATTCAAGTATTATCGAAGATCTGCATATTGACTCATTAGAAATGCTGGAATTGATAACGGAAATTGAGCGATACACTGGTTTGCCCCTTCTAGACGAAATCTGGATGAAATGGCGCTATTTACGCGATATTGTTAATTACCTATTGAGCGTGAAATGAAGATGAAAAGCCACTTAATATAAATAGTGGCTTTTCTATTTCCGTAATCAATATAACTAACATCGAGGTATTTTACATTTTCTGATTCTTTATGTTTTCCCCCAAAATTTCTTCTTTTATTTTCAGTCATATAAATTTCATATTTCTATCATCAAGTGATAATGCTCACAAAATAACATTCCCTCGTTTGCTTAATTCTACGCGCGTAGACTATCCTTTAAGTAAATAAAAATACCAGTTAGATTATTTTACAAATAGGCTTTGCGCCAATACCAAGGGTTTATGACTATGGCAACACATTTAAATACCGAGGCTAACCAACAAGCCGCACAAGAGCGGTTAAATACGCCTGAAGGGAAAAAAGATTTTCGCCGAGCGATTTTTTCCTGTTGGTTAGGGACAACCATGGAATATGCCGATTTTGCTCTCTATGGTTTAGCAGCAGGTATTATTTTCGGTGATGTTTTCTTCCCTGATGCGACGCCGGTTATGGCACTGTTATCCAGTTTTGCCGCGTATTCTGTTGGGTTTATCGCTCGCCCAATCGGTGCATTATTTTTCGGCTGGCTAGGTGATAAACATGGTAGAAAAATGGTGATGGTGATTACCATTGCACTGATGGGGATATCTACAACCCTAATTGGCGCAATTCCAAGTCACGCGCAGATTGGTGTTTGGGCGCCGGTTTGTTTGGTTATTTTACGGTTTGCTCAAGGACTTGGCGCTGGGGCTGAGCTATCTGGTGGAACTGTGATGCTCGGGGAGTACGCTCCGGTCAAGCGGCGTGGGTTAGTCTCTTCGATTATTGCCCTAGGTTCAAACAGCGGAACATTACTGGCTTCAATGATTTGGTTGATAGTCTTACAGTTAGATAAAGAAAGCCTCATGTCATGGGGATGGCGTATTCCGTTCCTTGGTAGTATTTTGATCGCGCTGGCAGCGTTATTTATTCGCCAACATATGCGTGAAACCCCTGTATTTGAACGGCAAAAAGCCCAACTGGCAGAGGAGCGTCGCCAAGCGTTGGCGTCTGATGCTGTAAGTCACCCTGTTGATAACCGTACCTTTTGGCAGAGAACGCGTGCATTTTGGACCATGGTTGGCTTACGGATTGGCGAAAATGGGCCGTCTTACCTAGCCCAAGGTTTTATTATTGGTTATGTCACCAAAATATTGTTGGTGGATAAATCGGTACCGACAACTGCGGTTTTAATTGCCTCGATCCTCGGTTTTGCCATTATCCCTTTTGCCGGCTGGTTATCTGACCGATTTGGTCGCCGTATTATTTACCGCTGGTTCTGCTTATTGTTAATGTTGTATGCAGTCCCCGCCTTTATGCTACTGGATTCACGGGAACCGCTGGTTGTGATCCCAACGATTATTGTTGGAATGGGGTTAGCATCTCTGGGGATTTTTGGCGTGCAAGCGGCATGGGGTGTAGAGCTATTTGGGGTACGTAATCGCTATACAAAAATGGCCTTTGCTAAGGAGCTTGGTTCTATTTTGTCGGGGGGAACAGCACCGCTTGTCGCCTCAGCGTTATTATCTTGGACTGGGCATTGGTGGCCAATTGCTATTTATTTTATGGGGATGGCATGTATTGGTCTAGTTACCACATTTTTTGCACCAGAAACGCGAGGCCGTGACCTTAACTTGCCAGAAGATGCAATATAAGTGAACGCCGGTGGTATATAAAAACCAGAGTGGCTGCTATTCTTTCGTAAGATAATAGTAAGTGAAAAAGGAATTGCTGCGTGCCTGATGTGAACTATCGTAAAGTGACGCGGGTAGATGTTGCCCGCGAAGCCGGAACTTCTGTTGCAGTGGTCAGTTATGTGATTAATAACGGTCCCCGTCCTGTTGCTGAGGCGACGAAACAGAGGGTGTTAGCGGCGATAAAAAAAACGGGGTATCGCCCGAATGGTATCGCTAAAGCACTGGCGTCTGGCAGTACACAAACCTATGGGTTGGTGATCCCTGATATCTCTAACCCTTTTTTGGCTTCTATTGCACATGCATTGCAACGTGAAGCTTTCAAGCATGGTCATGTCTTGTTATTAGGGGATGCAGGGGATTCCCGTGTGCGTGAAAAAGAACTGATTAACAACCTACTTTTACGCCAAGTCGAAGGGTTGATTTATACCAGTGTTGACCGTCATCCGTACATTGACCTGATCCAATCTTCGGGTACCCCTTGTGTGATGTTAGATAGGGTCGACCCTACCGAAGGCGTCAGTGCTCTTCAAGTCAATGAAAAGTTGGCAGCCTATAAAATCACTCGCCATCTCATTGAGCATGGTTTTAAAGATATTGGCATTATTTGTGGGCCCATTGAAATGCTTAATACCCAAGACCGGTTAAGTGGTTGGGAAAACGCTTTGGTAGAAGCCAACCTTGAAATACAGCAAAAATGGGTTATTGCAGGGCAATATACGCGTGATTGGGGTTACCAAGCTATCTATCAAATGCAGAAAATAGGGTTCCCTGAGGCCATTTTTGCAACCAATGAGTTACAAGCTTTTGGTTGTTTGAAAGCCTTAGCTGAACTAAAACTGCGGGTACCAGAGGACATTGCTCTGGTGTGTTTTAATGGTACTGTGCAATCGGAGTATACTGTTCCTACACTCACGACTGTTCGACAACCTGTTGATAAAATAGCAGAAAAAGCGATACAGATTCTACAAAACTGGCCAAATAAAGAAGCCATTTGTGAGGTGGATTTTGAGCTACAAATTGGGCACTCCTGCGGGTGCTGATAATGTATTATTTCAGGGAAATTTATGCGTGTAATTATTGATTGTGACCCGGGAAACGGCGTTGCAGGCGCGAATGTTGATGATGGGCTTGCTCTTGCACTTGCGATAGCAGCGCCAGAAATTCAACTAGAGATGATCACAACCGTTTCAGGGAATACGCCTAGTGAGGTTGGTTTTAATGTGGCCAGCCATTTAGTTAACTCGCTGAATGAGGACATTCCTGTTTACCGCGGGGCGTCATCGGCATTAATTGAAGCTAGCGGACCATGGCGCGAATTATTAGATAATGGCGCACAGCGGGCGCAACTTAACTATTTGTGGGATAACCTTCCCCCTGTGCCTGCTTTACCTAAATCAGCACCAGAAGCTGCGTGGCGTATTGGTGAGCGGGTGTGTCAGAACCCGCATCAGGTCACTATTATTGCGATTGGTCCTTTAACCAATATCGCCATGGCCATGCAATTGTTCCCTGAAATGGCAGAGAAAGTGGCTGAAATTGTTATTATGGGAGCGGTATTTAATGTCCCTGGTTATATTAAAGATACCAATTTTGGGCTAGACCCAGAGGCGGCCCATGCGGTTTTGAATAGTGGTGCCAATATTACTTTAGTGCCAATGGATGTTACGGTACAAACACAGATGGTACAGAGTGACCTCGATAAGTTTTCTGTACTTCAATCCACATTGAGCCAATTTCTTGTTAATACTATGCGCCCGTGGATTGATTATTCGCGGGCTACGCGTCAGCTGGCGGGGTGTTGGGTTCACGATGTGTTAACCGTTGCATGGCTATTAGATAAAAGCCTAGTAACCTACGAGAAAAAACAAGTGGGTATTGAGCTGCAAGGGGCATTACGTGGAAAAAGCTATTATTATGATGCGTTACGTTTACGAGTCGGTATTCCTGAGCCAATGGCAAAACCGATTACAGTATTACAAACTGTAGATAATCAAGGTTTACTGGGTTTAATTTTTGCCTCGGTTAGCCGATATACTGCAAAGCCAGCCTGAAGCTAGCGCCATTCGGCGCTAGTTCAATGAACTGACATTAAGCTATCGATTTTTGCATTGTGCCGTAGGCGAGTTTGCCTTTATGGAAAGAGGCATGCCTTGGTGAAATTCGCGCAACGGCCTCAGCTGAGCAAGATGCGTCGACGAGAACAAAGCTAGCATCATCGCCTTTGGTGGGCCAAATTTGCTGGCCTTTGGTATCTAATGGCAAAATATTCCCTGTCGCAATTGCTAAAGCGCGAGACAGTGCCAGTTCATCTGGGCGAGTATACAACTGAGCATACAAGTTGGCTTTTTCGAGCATATCACCCAGCCCAAACGGTGACCAATGGTCGATAACGCTGTCTGTTCCGGTCATCACAAATACGCCATTATTATTTAATATTTTCAATGGCATATGTAATGTACCTATCGGTACTGTTGAGGCGATAGTCATTTGTTGTTCCGCCAGTTGTCTTGCGGTTTTTTCGGCTTGTTCTGGGCTCAGTGTTGCAAGAGCAAAGGCATGGCTAATCGTTACTTTACCGCGCAAACTTGGGTTTTCATTCACTGTTTTGATCATATACTCGATGGCAGCAAAACCCGCAGGGCTGGTTTCATGTAAATGAATGTCTACGCCTTTATTATAATCGAGAGCGATTTGGAACATCGTATCGAGAGATTTTTCCATTGCCCCATCAACGTTAGTGGGGTCTAAGCCTCCCACATAATGGGCGCCAGCTTGCATGGCTTCGCGCATTAAGGGTTCTGATTTTGACAACAATAACCCATGCTGTGGGAAAGCGACAATTTCACAAGTTAAATCTTGTTGGTGTTCATTAAGTACTTTTTGTAGGGTTTCTAAATTTTTTAATCCAGAAACGGGTTCGATATTACAATGGCTTCTGGCAATGGTTGATCCATGGGATTGGATCAACGTGATCAGCGCATTGGCTCTTTCTTCGGTGAAGGGTTGCAGTTCAGGTAACAGTTTCTGCTCTAGGGTGATCATATCCATAATTGTTTTACCTTCACGTGACTGTGGCGCTTGCCATGGCCCGCCATAGAAGGTTTTATCAAGGTGGATATGCATATCGCGAAACGCCGGTAGCATCAATTTGCCTTGAGCGTTATAAGCATTTAGCTGGTGATTAACATGTTGTTTATTCGGTAAAATGGCGACAATTTTACCTTGATCGATTTCAACCGTTTGCAATGCGGTTTTAGTGCCAATCACCGTAGTATCGCGGAAATTAAAGCCTGTTTCGAGTAATACATCGTCAAGGTAATAATGGCTGTCGGTAATGCGAGTAATATCGGATGACATTGTGGGTTGATTTTGCGCGGATGCAATACCTGATACGGTACCAAAAAGGGTACAAGCAGCGGCGACTTTGGCGCTAGTGGAAAGGAACTCTCTTCTGCCGGATGATTGGTCTGCTTTCATAGAAACTCCTTGTGATCATGAAATAGAGTCGAATTTCCAGTTTTTGATCAGCAGTTCACCATCCAGATCGCTATTTTGCGATCTGGGGGTGATATTGAGACATTAACGAGAAACTCTAGCGTTCCAAAATAATGGTACGTTGTAAATAACCCTTACCCTTGGATGATATGGGTTCCCGTCTCACCTCGTAAGGCTTCCGGTAGTTTTTCTGGTGTGGTGATAATCACACGTTTACCGCCATTGGCAATAAATGACAGGCTCGCTTCGATTTTCGGTAACATACTGCCTGCGGGGAAATGGCCTTCTTCCATATAGCGTTGCATGTCGCTAGTGGTCGTTTCACCAAGAGCTTTTTGCTCTGGTTTACCGAAGTGAATGCAGACTTTTTCGACACCGGTAGTAATAATCAAAATATCGGCATTTAATTCTTTCGCCAGTAATGTCGTGGAGAGGTCTTTATCTATCACTGCATCAACGCTTTGGTAGCCACCATCGCCATTTTGAATAACAGGAATGCCACCGCCTCCAGCTGCAACCACTATGTAGTCATGTTCCGTTAAGGTACGGATCGCTTTTGATTCAACCACACGTTTTGGTTCTGGAGATGCGACTACTCGGCGATAGCCTCGACCGGAATCTTCGACAAAATGCCAGCTCGGGTTCGCTTGTTGTAATTCTTTAGCCTGTTGTTCTGTAAAAAATGCACCAATTGGCTTGGTTGGGGCGCTAAAGTTAGGGTCGTTCTTATCGACTTCAACTTGTGTAACAACTGTAATAGCTTGGCGATTGTGACGTTTCGCTAGCACGTTAGTGAGTGCCTGCTGAACTAAATAGCCAATGCCACCTTGAGTATCAGCGACGCAGTTAGCAAGGGGGGTTAACGGCAAACCTTCTGTTTCATGGGCTATTTCAGCGCGGCGTAGGTCTAATCCAACTTGGGGTCCATTTCCATGGGTCAAAACAATGTTGTAGTTGCCCTCAAGCATGTCACTAATATGCAGTGCCACTTCTTGAACGGCTTTTTCTTGAGCTTCGATAGACTGGCTGTTGTTATCTTTGATAATACTGTTGCCCCCGATGGCAACAACCACGAGTTCTTTCATTGTTAATGTTTCCTGATACAGAGATTTAGCTCACAGCCGGTGTACTGTAGACACCGGCTATAAAAGGTTGGTTTGATTACACTGACTTACTGAGTTTCTCAGATTGTTCAGCTTGTTGTTCTTCCACCGATTTACGGCTATCTAAAAAATATTTGAGTACAAATAAAGCTGCCATCATGAGGTAAGCGTAAACAAACATCAAGGTTGAACCGGTTGCAATTCCTACTGCTGGGGAGTGAATAATTCCAAAGAATACTAATATTGCGCCAGCTGCCGCAGCAATTGCCCCACGTAGTGGTTGGTTGAGGATAGCGAAGATAGCGATACAACCCCATAGCATACTTGCCAATGGCGCACCGTTACCTAAGTGTACAAGGCCTTGATAATAAACACCTTTGTGTAGTAATGTTTCAACGCCTATTGCACTTGCTGACGTCCCTGCGGCCCCCATCACACTGTTGACCATAGTGAGCGCCCAGTTAGCAATCCATGGGAATAGACAGATAAAGATAACAGGCACTTCAATCTTCGGTGTTTCTCGTACCACTTGGTTGGCAGTGACAACACCGATAAACACCAATATTGGTACGATAGCTGTCATTGGAATGATAGCGAGCATGAATGCACCGATACCAAACAATGGGACAATAAACATGGTGATACCTGATGCTAGCGTATAACCAACACTGGCCCCCATTGCTTTCCAGCCAGCATGCCCAACATAAACAGTGACTGGGAATGGGTTACCCATGAAGCAGCCAACAGTTGAAGATAAGCCGTTAGCTAACATAACCTTACGGGTATTGTATTCATCACCTGCAGCGTGAGCACTTTCAATGTTTTCAAGGTCAAAGATATAGTTTGCTAAGCCCAATGGTACCGCAGAAGCTAAATATGGAAGTGCATGCGGTAAGCCTTGGAAGAAGCTGTCAATATGAATCCCTGGAGGGTTAAAGCCGAATGACGCCATAGAGTCTTTTATTGCCTCTGCACTTTGCAGCCCAGAAGCCCACGCAAGTACTGTTCCCGCGATAAGCAATAATAAACCGGTAGGAATACGTGCAAAGATAGGCTTTTTACCAAACCAGTTAATGAAAATTAATAATAAAACAATAAATGAAACGGTTGGTGCTTCAAAGGCTTGCAGCATTGGGTTCATTGCTAGCAATAATAGCCCAAGCCCAGAAAGACAAGATAACAGCACCGTACGAGGGATCATTTTACGGATAGTTTCGCCTAAGAATGAGCCACCAACGAGGATCATTGATTCAACGAAACACCAAACCAATGCGATTTGGATAGCAAACTCAGCATTCTGCGTGGTTTGGTACACCGGCATAATGACTAAGAAGGTCACGGTAAAGATAGAAGGTGCACTTGGCCCTGATGGCAGAGCGGTTACATCGCTGCGCCCTGTTTGTTTGATCATTTGCTGGCCAAAGTAAGCATAGCTAATACTGGCAAGTAAAACGGCGAGACCAAAAGCGGGTGCAATGCGACCATAAACAAGTTCAGATGGGATACCAACAACGAAAATTAATAAGCCCATCATGGTGAGTAGATTAGTTAAGTTATTGGTCATTAAGCCAAAATAGGCAGCCAAGTCCCCACGTTTCCACTTTATATTAAATATACTCATATAGTATTCCCCTGTATACCCGTCATACTTTGAGCCACAGCTGTGTTGGCTGCTCTTAGCTATCTAAGTCACATACATAAGTATGCTCCTTGGGATATCTTCGTTTGCCGCCTTGCTGCAACTCAAATTATTTAGGGTATACACGCTAGAGGGTGTATATCATGATATTCAAAGTTGCAGTTTATCTGTGTTGCTGAATATTCAGGGTATTTGTTTTATTTTTATTGCCCAACCGAAGTTGGGCGTCTTTTTTATGATTGAAAACTAAGCATATTTCTGTGCGTAGGCCAACATGGCTTTTTCAAAGCAATCAAATGGCGGGTGAACAATACCTGCTCCAATCATACCGATACCTGCATCTTTGTGGGCAATTGCTGTGTTGATAACAGGTAAAATACCGCTGGCTGAAACTTTGGTAATATCGATGGCTGTCGGGATACCCATAAAGCCGAGTAATGGGATAGTCACATTCGGGTTTTCACCGAGTGTGATTTCGCGCATTTGACGTGAGAAATCTACCGCCTCTTCTACCGTACCACCAACCAGCGCAACGATGGCAGGTGCGGTTGCCATTGCAAAGCCCCCAATACCGTAGGTTTCTGTGATTGCCGAGTCACCAATATCTAAGCCAGAATCCTCAGGCTTATAACCTGCAAACATTGGGCCGATAACTTGCTGTGAAGGCCCTGTAAACCACTGACCCGGTAATCCGCTGATACGTAAACCAAATTCATAACCATTACGAGCCATGGTGGTGACAACGGTACTGTATTCAATACCATGTGCTGCATCCATTGACGCTTTACACATTGCCATCCAAGTTGGGCCGGAGAAGTAATCACTACTTGCCACAAAATCAAACACTTCTTTTTGTTGTGCGACAGAGAAATCAGTTTGAATAATTCCTGTCGTTAATGCTTGGATCAGTAAGGTGGTACCAGCGTTATTACGGTTATGGCACTCATCCCCCATGTGTAAGGCTTGGGCTAGCATTAAACGCAGGTCAATTTCACCTACAATTTTCATTGCGTCGCGTAGCATTGGCCCTAATACATCACGCATCCAATTTAAACGGTCAATAACGCTTTGGTCATTGGCACCCATGCGTAGGATTTTCGCCATTTGTTCACTGAGGTTGGTGAATGCGCGGTTGCCATAGGTTTTGTTTTCAACGATATGCATAAACATAGATGCAGACGTTACCCCAGCCATTGACCCAACACAGTCGTGTTCATGGCAAGGGGAGAAAATAACCTCACCAGATGCCGCTACGCGCTCTGCATCGGCTAAATCTTTCGCGAGCCCTTCAAAGACCAGCGCACCAGTAACTGCCCCTTTCATAGCTCCACACATGTCTTTCCAAGCAACGGGTGGACCGGCGTGTAGGATGGTGTTTTTAGTCATGCCCGGTACCACATTAATCGCTTGGTCATAGCCAACTAATACTGGTTGGGATTGAATAATGCGCTCAAGGGCTTGTGCGTTAGCCGCTGCAATTTTTTCTTGTAATGCCGCATTACCTTCAATTTGGTCGAGGGCGCGGATCACTGCCACGTTCCCTTGTCCTGGAGGTGTCCAATTTAGGTGAGTGACTGGAACATGTTGTTTTTTCAGGTCATCACTGAACATCTCGATGCCAACGTTGATAACATTTAGCGGTTGTTTAAATAATGAAGTCATTATGCGTTCTCCCCTTTCCACACAAACTCACGTCCTAATAAACCCGTATTGGTGCTGCTACTTGCCCAGATGACCCCTGCATCTGTCAGCATTTTGACTTGTGCATCCATGGATGGAGTATCTTGGTCCGTACCGAGTACATAGCCTAAAATTTCAAGTTCACGACCATCTTGTTTAGCGATGTTTTTAGCTTCTTTGATAGCATCAATCATGACGCCAACGGGGTCTTCGTGAGAACCGAAGCCTAAAACAAAGTCCATCATAATCACGCCGACCTCAGGGTCGCGAGCTTCTTGTAATAAGCGTTCGATACGGTTGGTCGGGTCGATCATTGGGTGAGGTTTACCATTAGTGAAATCATCATCACCAAAGTCGAGGAAAGTGTGAGCGATACTTTGATTTAAGTCTTTCAGGCGGTAGTCAGGGTTTGGTTGAATATTGCTGTAAACATCATCGTATTTTTCCAAAGCGGCAAACATCGCTTCATCGCATAGCGTTCCGCCACAGAATAAGCCACGTATATATTTTTGCTCAGGTTTGAGCTTCGCTCTGACTTCTTCAATTAAAGGCCAGTTTAGAGAATGTAAATCTAAATCTTCTTTACGAATACCCGTTAATAGCACTGCTTTTAGTGCCGCCTCTTTGGTGCTTTGTGCAAACGTTAGCCCAGGTTTATCTTCTGGTAGAGGCTGGCTACCTAAGAAACAAACAACGACTGGTTTGTGGCATTTTTCAGCTTGTTCTAGTACTTTCTTTGCAACAGCGGCGGCTGGTGGCTTAGAAATGAGGGCAATAACTTGGGTTTCATCATCGGCATCTAACATCTTTAGGGCATCAATCATCATGATCCCGCCAATTTTCTCACTTAAATCGCGGCCACCGGTACCAATTAGTTGAGAAACACCTGCACCAAATTCATGAATACGAACGCTAAGCTCTTGGCTGCCAGTACCGGATGCACCGATGATCCCAATGCTGCCACGGCGAACGCTATTACCAAAACACAATGCAGTGCCATTGATAATTGCGGTTCCGCAATCTGGGCCCATCATGAGTAGACCTTTCTTGCTAGCGAGTTGTTTGAGTGCTAATTCATCTTCAATTGAAACGTTGTCAGAAAATAACATCACGTTGAGGTCGTTTTCTAATGCAATGCGGGCTTCACGGGCGGCAAATTGGCCATTCACAGAGATTACCGCAAGGTTAGCATCGGGGATGTGGGTTTTCGCAGAATTAACCGTGGCATATTTGGCTTCGTGTTGGCCACCACCTTGGTTTTTTTTATTAAATAAGTCTTCAATGGCAATTAATGTGGCATCGTTAGCATCATCGCTTGGCCCTTTAATGACAATCATTAAATCGCCATTTTTAGCCTCTTCCAATTCAGGGGTTAATAGCCCTAAATTTCTGAGTACGCCTTTATTCATTTCTGTTGCCATCGCAACAAAGGCTTGTTCAACATTATCAAGTTGATTGGCCTTTGTTGAAATAGACATCAGTGACACGGAATCAAAATAAGTATTCTTTTTTATGACAACTTTAGTCGACATAGTTTTCTCCGAAATAATGGGTGAGATACAGGGCATCACGTAAGCCAAATAGCATGTCGCTGCCAGAACTTGACCCGATATTTAAAATCTCTAAAAATTGTGGATAAATATTTGTCTCTTTCGCATCAACTAACATTTGAATTAATTGCTGCATATTTTCGCGATATTCTTGGTTTAAGGCTTTCTCTAGGGTTATGGCACTTATAGGCGTTGTTTGGCTTTTGCTTTGAATAATTCCTTGATAAAACTCAGGATAAAAAGCAAAAGCAGGGTGCTCCTTTAACAATAAAAATGCCATTAACCCAACTAAATAGTCATCACCGGATGGTGTTAACCCGATACCTAAGCCAACAAATTGGCGAATGATATGGGGTAATTTTTGTTGGTCTTTATTAATCAATAAATCAATCAGTTTTAACCGTAACTGAGCCAGTTGTTTAGCTATTGATAGATAAAAGACGTTATCTCCCTGATAATTAAATAGGGAATCCACATTATGATTTAAAATTATGTCCAAACTTTTTATTTGGTTTGCTATATATAATAAATAATCTGGGTTAGTTAATTTTTTATAATCAAAAATAATAATGGGTAATTGCCATTTTTTACATAACGAAAATGAAATTAAATAATTTTCACCAATAACCATTTCATTATCTGAAAAATAAATTGGGTCTCCTACTTTTAAGGTTAAAAGAGAAAAGTCTTTATTTATTAATCGGCAACTATTTGGTGCATTGTCTAACTGAGAGCTTAATAAAGTATAAAGAATATTGCCTATTGAGATATTTATCGCTTTATTGAAAACCTGCTCTACTTTTCCTGTAAGCTGCGGCTGATGTAAAACCTGAAGAAAATGTGTATCAGCCGTAAGCCCGTATAACCTTTGCCGATGAGATATGGATGCGTTCACATGCCTCCTGATCGGGACGGTTCGATTATGCCCCCGCGGCAATCAATAATTCAGCTATTTCGTTATAGCCTTTTTCACGAGCCAACTCTAACGGCTTTTTACCATATTTATCGGTCATATGCGGGTTTGCGCCGTGGTCTAATAGTAATTTGACAATTTGTTGTTGCTTTTCGCCACCATCATTTAAAACGATTGCTTCAAGTAATGGTGTCCAACCGACGAAGTTGGTATGGTTTACATTGATATCAGTTTTTTCGAGTAACTCACGAACAATATCTACATGCCCTTTTTCGCTTGCTGGGGTAATTCCAACGCCACCAAAGCGGGTCAATAAATCTAAATTTGGTTTTGCAGGTAATACAAGGCGCAATAATGTTAAATCATCATTTAAACAGCTTAATAAAAAAGGGTTAAAACAAGTTTGGTCCTGTTTATTAATGTCAGCACCTGCACTAATCAGAAAAGAAACACATTCATAATGTTTATTCAGGCTAGCATTGACGATAGCAGTGCGGCCTTGACGGTTGGTGGTGTTAATATCCACACCTTTTTCAAGGCAATTTTTTAATAATTCTAATTGTCCTTGTTCAGCTGCAGTTAAAAATTCGTGAGCGAGAGTATTGGAGGTCATCATTTTCCCCTTAGGTTGGTTTATTGTTATCACCAACATAGATAAAGACAATTTAAAGATTATTTATGATGTCCAAAGCATAGCAATTGTCATTAATAAAAAGAATCCGTTTAAATTTAATTCATCAATTAAGCACTCGATTATTGAATTCAATTCAACAATAAGCCTTTTTTGTGCGTGTAAGCATTATTTTTCATCGTTTTTTGATGTGTTTTGGGTGTTTTATAGCCAAAATAGTGTGATTTTTTTTGTTAATTAAACAGGCTAATAATGATTTGATCAGTTCTGTGATGGACATCAACTTGAAAGTATTAAATTTGTTAAGATTGTGAATTGTTTGATCATTTTAACATTGAATGTTAATACTTGGTTTGAGTATTTAATTCAATAATATTAAGTATTTTGAATATTAATAGCCACATTTAAAAATGTGTTTTTGTATTTAAAAAAGCTAAATAGAATTAAACCTCTTCTCGTTATGAATAATTCTGTTAAGCTATAAATATATGGTCGAAAAATAGTCTATTATTCAGCCTGTTGAATTTTATTCACAGATAGTCGTCATATTTTGAGTGCTAAGAGTTAAAAAAAAACAGTTTGGTTTATTTTTGTTCAATTTGGGAATACAACGATGAACTCAATTTTCACTGAAGAAAATTTACTGACTTACACGACAGCAGCAAAATTTGCCAGTTTTAGTAAGGCGGCAGAGGAGTTAGGGGTGACAACCTCTGCGGTGAGTTACACGATTAAACGTATTGAAACCTATTTGGATGTCGCGTTATTTATTCGTAATACGCGGAATATTGAGCTGACAGAAGCTGGCTATTACTTTTATCGTAAAGCAACTGACCTACTGAATAACTTTCATTTAATTCAAAAAAGTATTTATTCCATTGAGCAGGGGATTGAAGCGCGAGTTCGTATTTGTATTAACCAGTTATTATATACGCCTTACCATACCGCTAAGTTACTGCAAATATTAAAAAAACAGTTTGCTACTTGCCATATTACGGTGACAACCGAAGTGTATAATGGTGTGTGGGATGCGATTATTAATAACCATGCCGATATTGCGATTGGGGCTCCGGGAACACTGATGGATGGCGGGGGGATTGATTACACTGAAATTGGCGCCATCCATTGGCAATTCGCTATCGCTGCCACGCACCCTTTGGCATTAATGCCTGAACCGATTGCTGAAAGCCAGTTGCGTTTGTATCCCAATATTATGGTCGAAGACACCGCGCATACCATTAATAAACGTGTAGGGTGGCTGCTTCATGGGCAAGAAGCCATACAAGTTCCTGATTTCAATACTAAATGCCAATGTCAGATATTAGGGGAAGGGATTGGCTTTTTGCCTGATTATATGGTGAAAGAACATGTAAAGACTGGCCGGTTAGTCACTAAAAACATACAAAACCCGCGGCAGGATTCACATATGTTATTAGCGACACAGCACTCAGCGACTGGGCTTGTGACTCAATGGATCCGTAAGGAATTCGCAGAAAAAGGGGTTTTAACAGAATTATACAGTGACTTACTAAAACCCATTAATTAACGGCTATTGGCTAGCAACTTCGAGTGCTTTATCAATAGCATCGGGGATCACCGAACCGTGGGTTTTTCCATCAAATAAGGTAAATTCACAGGTTCTTTGCTGGTTTTGTATTTCCTCACACACTTGGCGAGCGTTGATCCAGCTTTTACGTTCTTGATAATTCTGTATTTGCTCTTGACTGAGCTTAGATAAATCAGGGCTTTCTTCCAATCCTCCTAATGTGACGAAAAGCGGCGCAGCGGCTTGTGGGTGCGTCAGTTTTGCTAAATCGACCATTTCCCCTTTGCCCCACCAAAGAGACGGGCTAGCCGTGATGTAGAATTGAAAATCATTGGGCTGCTGCTGATAAGCCATTAAGGTAAATAACCCACCAAATGAATGGCCAAATAGAGTTTGCTTGCTTTTATCAATAGGAAACTGTTGCTCAACCCATGGACGGATTGTGTGAGTTAAAAATTGGTATAGCGCAGGGGAACCGCCACCTTGTTTAAAATCGTCACCTGAAACGGGTGGGGTGTAGTCGAGAGTTCGCCACGCTTTGGGAAATGCTTCGTCGACAGGGTAGCCAAGGCCTATAATAATCGGTAGTTTATCCGCTGGCAGCTTTTCAACTGCGCGATTAACCGCTTTGGGGTATAGGCCATTGCCATCAAGCATGTACAGTACAGGGCGCTTGACCGTGGAGTGATAAGGTACAGCGCTATAGATACGTAATGCGCGGTCACCATATGCCATATCCGTTTGTTGAATATCGTAAAACTGGCTGACTCGCTCATCCATACTAGGGATAGTTTGGCTAGGGCGTGCTAATGCGGAACTTGTCATACACAGTAGTAAGCTGGAAATTAACAGTTTATTCATGGTTTTTTAAGCTAAAGAGGCTACCTCAATTAAGGTAGCCGTCAAAAATTAACAAGATAAGCGCTTAGAAACTGACGTTGACGTTTGCCCAATAACGGCGTCCGTCTTCGACGTCCCAGTTGCCATCCACTTTGTCAATTTTAGGACCTTTTTCATTACCAATATTTAACACGGCGAAGTTAAGCTTGGTATTTTTAAACAATTGGTAAGTTGCGCCGACATCCATAGTGGTATAGCCACTACGATAACGAGGTACTTTTGCACCATTGCGCTGTGCGGCCCACACTTGTTTACCCGTATATTGTGCGCGGGTATACAGATTGAGGTCTTCGTTAAACTGCCAATCTAATTTCGCATTTGCCATATGTTTTGGTGTTTTATCCAATGGATAGCCTTTGAGTGATAAAGTTTTGTTTAGCTTTTCATCATCACTTTTACGTTCTGAATCCGTATAGGTGTAGTTCATACTGAGTTTCCAATCTTGAGCAATTGGAATACCTGTTGCAACTTCAACCCCTTTAATATTGGCTTTACCAACGTTATCGTATTTATAAATAGAGAGTTCTTTAACGGTATCTTTTACTCCAGTATCATAACTAGTTAATTTATTTTTAAAGTCCGTATTAAACAGCGTTAAGCTGGCATCAAAGCCAGACTCATGGTTATACGCAATACTGATTTCTTCACTGATACTTTTTTCAGGTTTTAGGTCAGGGTTACCGTAGATGATTCCATTTCCGCCTTCTGTAGATGTGCCATAACCTTTGCTGATTTCACGTAATGTTGGCGCACGGAATGCGGAGGAAACCCCACCTTTGATGGTAATTTCATCTGTTAAATAATAAATCGCATAACCCCGAGGGTTCCAGTGGTTACCATAAGTTTCATGGTGATCTAAACGTAATCCACCGGTTAAAATGAGGTCATCAGTTGCGGTAAATTCATTTTCGATGAATAGTGCCGATTGGTCGACACTCATGTTGTTATTTTCAAATTTCCCTTTTGAAACTAGTGAACTGTCTTTGAGTTTTGAGTATTGGTATTGACCACCGATTGTTAAGATGTTGTCAGGTAAGAATGCGACAACTTTACCATCCACGACGGTGTTGGTAATTTCAGGTACGCGGTCTTCATAACGGTATTCAAAAAGTTTTGGAACTGTATTTGCGATCTCAATCTCGGTTTTGGTTTTTCTTTTAGTTTGTTCTTGATAGACACTAAATTCAGTATTAAAAGTATCCCATTCACCTTTGTATGTGAGTGCCGCATGATTTCGGTTATTGTAGATTTGGGTCTTCTTGTTGTCTTGTTTTGATTTTCCTCGCATTTCATACTCAGCAAGGGACTTACCCGGATTCTCCTCTCTTTCCTGTGTGCTTCTACCAGCTTCTAAAAGGAATGTTTGATTCTCAGTTGGTGTAAAGCTTAACTTAGCAGTAAGGCTTTTATTATCTTTTTTGTAGTGACCGTCAGTAATTTTATCTTCCTGTCGATAATCAC
Source organism: Providencia sp. NPDC089933 (assembly GCF_049545585.1). NCBI lineage: Bacteria > Pseudomonadati > Pseudomonadota > Gammaproteobacteria > Enterobacterales > Morganellaceae > Providencia > Providencia sp. NPDC089933. Next base: position 217,086 of record NZ_JBMWDT010000005.1, on the reverse strand, counting down.
CACCACCATATAACTGCAAGCCTAATTTATCTTGAATTAATGGCCCCGACAGGTAGAAGTTACCGTCAGTCGAATTACCACTATCACTATTTTCTTGGATAATGGTACCTGCGGTGACGCTACCGTGCCACTCATTGGTCACTTTTTTGGTGATGATATTAATCACACCACCCATTGCATCGGAGCCATACAGAGAGGACATTGGTCCGCGGATGACTTCGATACGCTCAATCGCTTCCACTGGTGGCATAAAGCCAGCTTCAAAACCACCGCTACCATTTGGACGCGATTCACGGCTATTTTGGCGACGACCATCCACAAGGATCAACGTATACTCGCCGGGTAAGCCTCGAATATTAATATCTTGTTTATTAGCGGCACCAACTACACTGACACCTTCAACATCTTTTACGGCGTCAGCTAAATCACGTACCGGTTTATTTTGCAATTGTTTTGCGCTGATTACGGTCACACTGGCAGGGGCATCACGTAATTGTTGTGAGTAGCCTGAAGCACTGACGACCATGGTATCTGAATTGTTATCTGCTGCTGTAGCATTAAACGTGGCTAATGCCGCACAAACCCCTGCGGCAATAAAAGAGTAGTGATAGTTCGAAGTCATGATTATCCCTGTAAATATAAATGAGAATGATAATTATATTGTTTGCGAATACTATCACTAAAACATATCAAAAATAAATAATTGCCTAGCTAATTTATAGTCAATATTTGATCTCGAATAAGGTTTTTTACTTACTCTTAACTTGTACAGCTCATTGATGTTTCAGCCTTAACATAAAATCAATATTTAACATTGGGTTAGGGAAATTTGTGATAAGTAAATGTACAGTAGACGGAGTGTTTGTGACGAAAAAAGAGAACAATGATTTCACGAGTACCGCAGCAAAGGGTGAGCGCTTTATGGTTCTTGACGGAAGGGAAAAACAGAATATACGAATCTGTAAGGGCAAGAGGATATTACAGAGGCTAAGTCGTGATTAAACGATTATTATTCAATGTAACCACAATATATTTTTACTATTGAGTATTTATCTAATCTAAAAAAGAAGATTAATTATAGGTTAAGTTATTTTATTTGTCGGTGCAATTAACTTTATTTTTATATAAAATAGTTGGTGCAGGTATGTTTATAAAATTAATCAATCTAATTAAGATTAGTTTAATTAGATTGATTTATAGTTTTTAATTAATCTCATATACTATGGGGTTGTGTTTTTTATGTTTAAATATCATGATGTTAACTTTTATTTTGGAATGGTTTTAATTTTAATGCACGTGTTGTCTATTGCTTTATTATATATACTCCGTAAATATAGAGTAAAACATAATATTGAATTTGGAATTTGAGACTTATTATGAGCCAATCGCCACAGACAGAAATAAATAATCAAAAAACGACAAATGAAAAGCGCAGAAAAATATGGATGGTTATTGCTACAATTATTATCATTCTATTATTTGTTGCTTATGGTATTTATTGGTTTCTCATTTTACGTTTTCAAGAATATACCGATGATGCTTATGTTTCAGGCCTACAAATCCCCATTGTTGCGCAAACAACAGGGAATGTTACCCAAGTTAATTTCGAAAATACCGACTTAGTTAAAGCTGGGGATGTATTGGTGGTGTTAGACAAAACCAATGCACAACTATCCTACGAACAAGCGAAACATGACCTTGCCACTACTGTGCGCAAAACCAAAGAATTATATATCAATGGCGATGAATATCAGGCACAAATCCAAAAAAATCGGGTGACACTTGCGCAAGCCCAACAAGACTATCAGCGCAGAGCAGCGTTAGGGCGTAGTGGGACGATCTCAAAAGAAGATTTACAACACTCCCAAGAAGCCGTACAGCTTGCGCAAGCCGCGCTCGATATTTCCATTCAACAATATAATGCAAATCGCGCTTTGTTACGCAACACCGAGTTGAAAAAGCAACCTGCAATTTTACAAGCGGCTGATAGCGTGCGCAGTGCATGGATTAATTTGCAGCGGACAGAAATTAAAAGCCCAATGACAGGGTACGTTTCGCGGCGTAATGTCCAAGTGGGTTCCCAAGTTAGCCCACAAAGCTCATTAATGGCAATTGTCCCTGTTCAGCCAGTGTGGGTAGATGCCAACTTTAAAGAAACCCAGTTAGAGAAAGTGCGTATTGGTCAATCTGCGACTATTAATAGTGACTTTTATGGCGAAGATATTGTGTACAGTGGCACCGTTGTGGGGCTAGACATGGGGACAGGGAGTGCATTTTCTTTATTACCTGCACAAAATGCGACGGGTAACTGGATCAAAGTTGTTCAACGTTTGCCCGTACGTATCGAATTAGACCCTGAACAAGTAGCAAAATACCCACTTCGTATTGGCTTATCAATGAATGTAACTATTGATATTAAAGACCAAAGTGGCCCAGTTTTAGCGGAAGTTCAGCGCACAACACCTGCATTTGAAAGTGATGCGCTGGTCTTAAAACTTAATGATGTTGACCAGATAATCGACACCATTATTACGAATAACGCAGATTAGCCTGAAAGGAGCTATTGTGGCAGATATTCAACCGCTGAAGGGGGCGAAGCTGGTATGGGCAACCATTGCGTTATCCCTTGCGACTTTTATGCAGGTTCTCGACTCAACAATTGCTAACGTCGCTATCCCAACGATTGCCGGTAATCTTGGTGTTTCCGTGTCTCAAGGGACATGGGTCATCACTTCTTTTGGGGTATCGAATGCAATCTCTATCGCTATCTCCGGTTACCTTGCCAAGCGTTTTGGAGAAATACGGGTTTTCTTATGGGCAACCGCACTTTTTACTTTATTTTCATTGCTTTGTGGTTTCTCTGATAGTTTAGGAATGCTGATTCTGTATCGTGTTTTACAAGGTGCAGTTGCTGGGCCGGTTATCCCACTGTCACAAAGCCTGATCATGCGTTGTTATCCACCTAAAATGCAAAATATGGCATTGGCATTTTGGTCAATGACGATTATTTTAGCGCCGGTATTCGGCCCTATTTTTGGTGGCTATATCAGTGATAATTTCCACTGGAGTTGGATCTTTTTCATGAATATACCACTCGGTATTTTTGTGATTATTGTCGGTTCTATCATCTTAAGAGGAATGGAATCAACCATAGTGAAAGTGCCGTTTAATGTGATTGGCTTAGCATTGTTATCGGTAGGTGTAGGCTGTTTACAGGTGTTGTTAGATAAAGGCAAGGAGCTAGGTTGGTTAGCTTCAAATGAAATTGTCATATTAGGCGTGATTTCAGCCATTGCACTGGTGTTCTTAGTGATTTGGGAGCTAACAGATAAAAACCCAATTGTTGAACTATCTCTCTTTAAGTCGCGTAATTTTACGATAGGGACGGTGTCAGTTAGCTTGGCCTATATGGCATATTTTGGGGCGATTGTATTGTTGCCGCAACTTTTACAGGAAGTTTATGGTTATACCGCCACATGGGCTGGGCTTGCTTTAGCACCGATAGGCTTGCTTCCTGTACTTTTTTCGGCACCAGTCGCAAAACTCTCCGATTTCCTCGATATTCGCTGGATAGTCACCTTTAGTTTTGTGTTTTATGCGATTTGCTTTTTTTGGCGGGCGTATACTTTTGAACCGAGCATGGGGTTTTCTGCGGTAGTATGGCCGCAGTTAGTGCAAGGCATGGCCGTAGCTTGTTTCTTTATGCCGTTGACGACATTGACGTTATCAGGGTTACCTCCGGAAAAACTTGCCTCTGCCTCTAGTTTAGCCAACTTTTTCCGTACCTTAGCAGGGTCGATTGGGACTTCAATTACGACGACTATGTGGAGCGATAGAGAAGCCCTTCATCATAGTCAACTGACAGAGCATATTACGGATTACAACCCTGAATCTTTAGATATGTACCAAGGTATGGCCGCTCATGGGCTCAGTACAGAACAAACATCTGGTTTTATTGCGAAGGAAATTACCAACCAAGGGCTGATTATCGCGGCTAATGAAATTTTCTGGTTATGTGGCTGGGTATTTATCGCATTGATTATTACAGTGTGGTTCGCTAAACCCCCATTTGGTAATAAAGCGAAGTGATGTTATCTGGTTTTGGCCCAAAAGAGGGAGCAAATAGGTTTGCTCCTTTTTCATTCTATAGCTGAGATTTGGGAATGATGTTCTCAAAGCTAAGTTTAGGACGGTTGGTTTCAACTTCCTGTAAAGGGGCAACTTCTTTAAAGGTACTTAGGCAGCGGATCACTAAATTTTGGTAATCTTTTGTCCCACTGCTTTTCCAAGCAATTTCTTTGTCTGATAACGCACGTAACACTTTGGCAGGCGTTCCAACAATCAAGCTATTTTCTGGAAATATGGCCTCAGCTTTTACAAAGGCACAGGCGCCCACAATTGAGTTTTCACCAATTACTGCTCCATCCATAATCACGCTATTCATACCGATTAAAGCGTTACGTTTGATATGGCAACCATGCAAAACCGCACCATGACCGATGTGCCCTTCTTCTTCGACGATGGTTTCGTACTGTGGAAACCCATGCATGATGCAATTATCTTGAATATTGGCACCATCTTTAATGATCAAGCGGCCAAAATCACCTCGTAAGCTGGCATTGGGGCCGATATAGACATTTTTGCCAATGATTACGTCACCAATGACAACCGCGGTAGGGTGAACAAAGCTTTCAGTGCTGACGACAGGTGTAATACCATCAATTTGATAAAAAGGCATATAGGCTCCTTTAATGTAAGTTTAGGCGGCGATATCTCTTAAAACTCCGCCAAAACGCCGATAGTAGGCGCTCGAAGGTTGAGGAAGTTCCCCTACCGTGGTTTCACATCGTTCTGAAACATATTGTGTTGCGGCTTGGTCAATTCGTTGGTAAATATTGGTACAAAGGTGGCGAGCAATATGGCCCTCCCATTGTGCTGGAAGCAGTTCATCAGGCAACAAAGGGTCTTTTAGTGTGACTCGGCGATAGAAGTGAATTAACAACAAACGTAATTGGAAGCAATGTTCTGGGGATATTTGTGGCTCAGTATTCTCTTTAAGGAGTAGTGCCAAGGGCCTAAATAATGAAATAAATTGGTGGTAATGCTCTGATATTTCTTGCAAAGACCAAGCTTGTGATACTAACTCTTTCAAGTTTTTTTCTGAACGGCTATAAGGGTAATCTGCATGAAAATAGATGGCGTGCTCAGTGGCATTGAGCTCATTTAATAGAGAAGGAACATCAGCTTGTGCGCAGCTCGGTGCTGCCATGAGAGAGGTATTAAATTGGCCAAACCCTAGCCAGCTAAGTTCTTTTTTTAGCCTGGTTTTTTCATCTTTATCAGCCGCTTCCAATAATAGTAGTTCCCATTTCCCATCCCAATCAGGCTGTTCAGCAAGGTAGATTTTACTTTCTGCTCGGCGGAATCGGCTTTGCCCGCGTTCAGAAATGCGGTAGTAGCTACGGCGACCAATTTTCTCAACATCTAGCCAGCCTTCTTTTTGTAAACGAAACACAGAAGTGCGAACAAAGCGATCGCTAAACCCCATCGGCTCTAATAGTTTGGTTAAACTGCCTAACCACACCTCGCCTCCGCGGTGATGTAAAGCATCACCGTAGAGTGAGCTAATCAGAGAGGTCCCGCTAATGGGCTGGCTTTCTATGGCATGTTGTATAAATTGGCTGAGTTTATTATCCATTTATATTTCATCTATAAAATTTATGTATCAGAAGGCTTACTGAATAGTAGACATAAATTTAAAAGTTGTCTTCCATTACCTTTAATTAGTGCTATTTTTTGGCATTAAGGCATACCAAATAAGCTAACTTCAATATGCCTTAATGAGTTGAATTAAATCGCAATTCGAGTATCAATAACACGCTCCGCTTTACCTTGGGAGCGGGGGATATCACCGCAATTGACAATACTGATCCGGGTGCTAATCCCTACCATCGATTTGATACGATGTTTTAAATGATGGCAAATATTGCAGCGCTCATCATAGGTAAGTTGCTCAGGGTGCTTGAGCTCCACGCGGACTGACAAATTATCCATATTACCTTGGCGACCAATTTCTAATTGGTAATGTGGAGATAGCTCTTTGAATTGCATAATTTGTTCTTCAATTTGGGAAGGGAAGACATTTACGCCACGTATAATCATCATATCGTCAGAGCGACCAGTAATTTTACCAATACGGCGCATATTACGATTTACCCCGCTCATTAAGTGAGTCAGGTCACGAGTCCTATAGCGAATAACAGGCATAGCCTCTTTTGTCAGGGTAGTAAACACTAACTCACCATGTTCACCATCCCCCAGTGTTTTAAGTGTATCAGGGGAAATGATTTCTGGGTAAAAATGGTCTTCCCAGATGGTTGGGCCGCTAGCGCCTGCGTCAGCACACTCCATAGCTACGCCTGGCCCCATGACCTCTGATAAACCATAAATATCTAATGCTTTGATCCCAAGGCGAGTTTCAATTTCTGAGCGTAGTGATTCAGTCCAAGGTTCCGCACCAAATACACCTAATCTAAGTGAGCACTTACTAGCATCTCCACCCATGATTTTTTCAAGCTCATCGATGATACTTAAGCAATACGATGGGGTTACCATAATGACATCAGGCTTAAAATCGGCGATTAGTTGCGCTTGCTTTTCTGTTTGGCCACCAGACATTGGGATCACCGCAGCACCAAGGCGCTCTGCACCATAGTGAGCACCTAGACCACCGGTAAATAAACCATAACCATAGGCGACATGAACTTTATCACCGCGAACAGTCCCCGCTGAGCGTAGGCTACGGGCAATTAAATCAGCCCAATTATCGATATCCCGTTGGGTATAGCCAACAACTGTCGGGCGGCCTGTCGTGCCAGAGGATGCATGAATACGAATAATTTGGTCCATTGGCACTGCGAAAGTACTAAATGGGTAGTTTTCACGTAAATCTTGCTTTGTTGTATAAGGGAATTTTTCGATATCACTAAGTTGTTTAAAGTCGTCAGGATGTACCCCTGCATCGTCGAATTTCTTACGGTACATAGGCACATTTTCATATGCGTGAGTGAGTGTCCACTTCATCCGAGAATACTGTAATGACTCGATTTCATCGCGTGAGGCAAATTCGATTGGGTCGATGTTGTCTTGTATCATGCTCATAATTGCCAGTCCTCATAATTATTATATTTACCAGTTCACATTGATGTTGTTTCTGGTTTTAGCCTGAGCAGGTGTAGGGTTCAGGCTGTTTTTATTGGTATTAAGACGTTGTTTAAACTCGTTCAATAACCATAGCTATCCCTTGACCAACACCAATGCACATGGTGCACAACCCGTAGCGACCTTGTTTGCGATGGAGTTCGTTGACAGCGGCAATGGCCAGCCTTGCACCACTCATACCTAATGGGTGACCCAAGGATATTGCTCCACCGTTGGGGTTAACATGTGGGGCATCGTCAGGTAAACCTAACCCCCTTAAGACAGCCAGTGCTTGTGCTGCAAAGGCTTCGTTTAATTCAATAACATCCATTTGCTCTATACTTAGACCGGCAACCTCTAGGGCTTTTAATGCAGCAGGAAGTGGGCCAATTCCCATCAACCTTGGTTCAACACCACAAGTCGCTGTCGCGATAACGCGTGCTCGTGGGGTAAGCCCTTGCTGCTTAGCAATGCTTTCGGATGCAATGATTAATGCAGCAGCACCATCATTGACCCCTGAAGCATTACCCGCGGTGACCGTTCCGTTTTCACGAAAAGGGGTTTTTAGTTTTTGTAGTTGTTCAAAAGTTGTTTCCGCACGAGGGTGCTCGTCTTCAGTGACAAGTAACTCATTTTTGCGTTGTTTAACGGTGACAGGGGTTATTTCTTGCGCAAAAAAACCTTTGATTCTTGCGGCTTCAGTACGTTGTTGGCTGCGCAGGGCGAAAGCATCTTGGTCCTCACGGCTGATCTGATATGTTTCAGCAACGTTTTCAGCTGTTTCTGGCATAGAGTCAGTTGAAAACTGTTGTTCCATTAACGGGTTAATAAACCGCCAGCCAATTGTCGTATCAAAGACTTGAGCTTGTCGTGAGAAAGCCGATTCGTGTTTTCCCATTACGAAAGGGGCGCGGCTCATTGACTCTACGCCACCTGCAATCATCAAACCAGACTCTCCCGCTTTGATACTTCTTGCCGCAAACGCAATAGCATCAAGGCCTGAACCACATAATCGGTTAATGGTGGTACCGGAAACAGAAACTGGTAAGCCCGACAGTAAACTGGCCATACGCGCGACATTGCGGTTATCTTCCCCTGCTTGGTTTGCGCAACCTAAAATAATGTCATCGACTAGTGACCAATCTAGCTGTGGGTGCCGCGCCATTAATGCTTTGAGAGGCACAGTGGCGAGGTCATCGGGGCGTAATGATGCAAGCGCACCACCATAGCGGCCAATAGGTGTGCGAACACCGTCGCAAATATAGGCGTCAATCATGATGGTTCTCCTACTAGACGGTGCCCCAGCCGATGTGAACGACCATGAAATAAGGCTAATGTTTTGCCGTCTTGGTTGACTATTTCAACTTCATATAGGCCATTTTGTTTACCTTGATGTTTCATTTGCGCTATTGCAGTGAGTAAATCACCTTCAAAACCAGGGCGAATGAAATCGATAGAGCACATAGAGGCAACAGCAGCGTGCCCTTGGCTGTTGCAGGCATAGGCGAAGGCGGTATCTGCAAGGCTAAAGAGTTGCCCCCCGTGACAGGTTTTATGGCCATTTAGCATTTGTGCTGTAATCGGCATTTTTAGTTGCGCAAAACCTTCCTCTACTTTTTCAATAGACATGCCCATAGCTTTTGCGCATGCGTCATCTTTGTACATCATGTGGGCTGATTGTTGAGCAAGGGTAACATTTGGTACGGAAATCATAGCAACTCCTTGAAAGATAAAGATTGATGGCCTACAGCTAACTGCCTTAATAATGGGTTGGGCCGATAGCGGCTATCCCCATAAAACTGTGTTAAGTGCTCAAGTACTGTTAATACTCGTTGCCAGCCAAGTTGCGCTCCCCAAGCTAAAGGGCCTTTGGGGTAATTCACACCAAAACGCATGGCGTTATCTGTATCCAGTGTGGTTGCTATCCCTTTATTGACGACATCCAGCGCTTCATTACATAACATCGCAACAGTTCTCATTGCTAAGAGTGCAGGGTAGTCAGGTAGTACAATCACGTTTTTCCCAAGCGATTGAAAAAATGCAATTGCTTGCTGGTTTTGTTGCACGTTATTTTGTGCAGCACAGCTGAGAGTGACTGCCGTTGCGGCAAGGTAATTAGCAGATAAATCAAATTGCACGACAGCTTGCCCCAACTTTTGCGCATGAGATGATGTTGATTCACCATTTGTTAACATAATAATAACGTCATTAACAATGAGTGTTGGGGATTGTTCTTGCTGTTGTGTTGATCCTTCGAGTGAGATCCCACTTTCAGATAAAAGCTGCACAAATTCAGGAAATATTTGCCAATTCCCACATACTTTGACCTGTTGTGGTTGGTCAAGAAGGGCTTTTGCTGCAAATAATGGCTTAGGTTGCGGTTTGTTATCATCGTAATGATAGAAACCTTGTTTTGATTTACGACCGAAATGCCCAGCCTGAACTAATTCTAACTGCATTAATGAGGTTTGAAATCGTGGGTCATAGCCGAAGGCTTTAAACACCGATTCAGTCACCGCATAGTTGATGTCATGGCCGATTAAGTCAGTAAGTTGTAATGGCCCCATGGCAAATCCACCTGCATCGCGTATTGCGCAATCTAACGTTGCGGGGCTGCCAATTTGCTCTTCAAGGGCTCGTAATGTTTCTGCGTAAAATGGTCTTGCCACTCGGTTAACAATAAAACCAGGGGTAGAACGGCAAATAACAGGGACTTTACCGAATGACTTGGTCAATATTTTTAATTGTGAAATAACGTGGTCTGATGTTTCTAACCCACGAACTACTTCGACTAACTTCATCACGGGGGCGGGGTTAAAAAAATGCAGCCCAGCAAGGCGTTCAGGGTGTTTTAATTGACTGGCAATGGCAGTAATTGAGAGCGATGAGGTATTACTTGCAAATATAGTTTTTTCGCTACAAATAGCTTCTAAATCGTTAAAAATAGCTTGTTTTATCTCTAATTTTTCTGCGATAGCTTCAATGACCAGTTGCGCATTCGCTAATTGAGATAAATTTTGCACCACAGTAATGTTTTCGATGATGCTTTCTGTCGCTTTGGCTTCAGCTTTCCCTTGGGTAACCCGTTTGCGTAAACGTTGGGTCATTGCTGATACTGATTGGGTTAATACCTGTTGATTAACATCAAACAGTAAAACAGTTAAGCCTGCTGTAGCTGCCACTTGCGCAATACCAATGCCCATGGTGCCTGCGCCAATTACGGCTACAGTCTGGATGCGAGTATTCAAAGGTAAAGTCATGGTTATCTCCCTTTGAATTGCGGTTCGCGTTTATTTAAAAAGGCACTGACCCCTTCGCGGTAGTCTTCACTACGCCCCCCTAAGCGTTGTAAATCACGCTCAAGGTCAAGTTGTTCATCAAGGGTATTGGTTGCCGCGGCGTAAATCGCTTTTTTGATTAACCCTAAACCGTAAGTCGGTTGAGTAGCTAAATGCATAGCCAACTGGTTTACGGTATCGGATAGCTCTTCGTTTTCCGTGACTTGCCAAATCATTCCCCACTGCAAGGCTTGCTCTGCACTAATTTTATCGCCTAATAATGCCATTCCCATGGCTCTTGCATGGCCTGCAAGTTGGGGCAAAAACCAGCTTCCACCAGAATCGGGAACTAGCCCCAAGCGGCAGAATGATTGAATAAAACTCGCACTTTTTGCTGCAATTACGATATCCCCTGCAAGGGCAATGGCAGCGCCTGCGCCCGCAGCAACACCGTTAACGGCGCAGATGATTGGTTTTGGCAAAGAGGTTAAACGGCGGATTAACGGGTTATAGTAGGTTTCAACGGAGAAACCAAGGTCAGGCGTTTCGTTACCTACGCTGACGTTCCGGTCGTTAAGGTCTTGACCAGCACAAAACCCTCTACCAGCTCCGGTGATCACTAAACAGCGTATCGTTTCATCTCGTTCCGCAAGCTTGATAGCATCACTAAGCTGACGATGCATTTCATCGTTAAAGCTATTAAGTCGATCGGGGCGGTTTAATGTAATAGTGAGGACCCCATTCTCTTGCGTTGCGAGGATCATCGCTTGGTTTGTCATAATTATTTCCCTGTAAACTGAGGTTTTCGTTTTTCAAAGAATGCATCGATCCCTTCGCGTCGATCTTCGGTGCCGGCTAAGGCGACAAAGTACTGACGCTCAAGTTGTAAACCTTCAGCCAAATGATTTTCTTGGGAATGAATTAGCGAAGCTTTTGCCGCCCGAACCGCTAAAGGTGCATGTATTGCAATGCGTTGCGCAATTTTCTGAGCTCGTTCAACAACTAATTCATCCACACAAATTTCGCTAATTAGCCCTGCCTGAAGAGCGTGTTTTGCATTGATAGGCTCCCCTGTGAGTACCATTTGCATGGCAAGAGACTTACCAACGGAGCGGATCAGCCGTTGTGTCCCCCCCGCACCGGGTATTAGACCGAGTGTTATTTCAGGCAAGCCGAAACGTGCGGACTCCCCCGCAATAATGATGTCGCTAGCAAGCAGTAGTTCAAACCCAGCGCCTAAGGCGTAACCATTAGCAGCGGTAATGATAGGTTTTGATATCATTGAGAGCCGCTGCCATACTTGGGGTCGTCTATCAGTGATAGCGTTAGCAACGGTTTGTTGCTGTAATTCTTTAAGATCAGCGCCAGCAGCAAAAAAACGTGAATTCCCAGTGATAACGATCGCGCCAATCTCATCATTGGCAGCTGCTTGCTCTAAGTTTTGCACTAAGAGTTCTAAACAATCGGTACTTAATGCATTGCGTACTTCTGGCCGATTGAGTGTCAGTGTCAGTACCCGGTTGTTTTGGTGAGATAAAATCCAAGGGTTTTCCATTGTGGCTCCTACACATCAAAATCCAGAACGACGCCATCTCCTTTAGGCCAAGACTGGCAGCTAAGAATATAACCATCAGAAATTTGGTCGGGCTCTAAGCTATAATTGACGCCCATTTCGACTTCTCCTGCACGCAATTTACATTTACAAGTTGCGCAAACCCCACCTTTACAGGCATAGGGCAAGTCGGCTCCTTGGCGTAAAGCGGCATCAAGAATGCTGTCATCTTGGCTATCCATACTGATGTTCATTGTGCGACCATCAAGGTGGATACTGACTTGACGAGTTTCGGTGGCGAGGGCGGAGGTCGGCTTGAATTTGATACCGGATGTATTAAAGCGCTCGGTATGAACAAACTCTTTTGGCATACCATAATTGATTAATGTGTCGTGTACTTCATCCATCATACTTTCTGGACCACAAATAAAAGCGCGGTCAAATTGTTGAAAATTCAATAACGTTTTACCTAATGCATTTAGCTGCTGTTGGCTGATGCGTCCACTTAATAACTCGCTATCTTGTTGCTCTTGGCTAAATAGGTAAAGTACTTGAAAACGCTGTGCAAACCGGTTTTTGAGGTCTGCAATGCTTTCTTTAAACATCACCGAACGGCTATTGCGGTTACCATAAATCAACACAAAGTGACTTTTGGTTTCCGTCTGTAATGTGGCTTTAATAATCGAAAGTAGGGGGGTGATCCCTGAACCGGCAGCGATAGCAAGATAGTGCGCCTGAGTATTCGGCTCAGGTTGATAGCCAAATTGCCCTTGAGGGATCATCACCTCAAGGCTATCACCGACAGTTAGATGTTGGTTGATAAAATTGGAAAACCGACCTTCGTAGATCGCTTTAACGCCAATTTTCAGTGTGTTTTCATCGGGTGAGCTACAAATAGAATAACAACGGCGTAAATTTTCCCCCTGAATGGAGGCTTTTAAAGTCAGGTGTTGCCCTGGTCGATAATGATATTGCTCGCGTAACGCATCAGGAACACTGAATGTCACTGCGACAGCATCAGGGGTGTCACGTTCAATAGCGGCAATATTTAAACGATGGAATACAGTCATGAGGGTGCCCCTAAATACATTTAAAGTAATCAAACGGTTCTAAACATTCAGTGCAGCGATACAATGCTTTGCAGGCTGTTGAACCAAACTCACTAATTTTTTCTGTTTGTTGGCTATCACAGCGTGGACAACAGACAGCACCTTTGTGTTCAGGGTGTTCACAGGATGTTCCTTGCGGGGGGGCGATACCGAATTCCCGTAAGCGCCTTTTGGCGTCTTGGTTCATCCAGTCAGTTGTCCAAGCTGGGGTCAGCATCACTTCAATATCGATATTTTGGAACCCTGCTTTACCAAGAACCGTTTTGATTTCATTGATTAAAAATTCAGTTGCTGGGCAACCAGAATAGGTAGGTGTAAAAATAACTTTCCACCCTTGTTTGTTAGGTACCACATTGCGGATCATGCCAAGATCAGTAATAGAGAGTGCTGGCAGCTCAGGATCAGGAATTTGCTGAAGCTGTTGCCAGATCACATGAACTTGGGGGGATTGAAGCTGGTTAGGTTGCAGTCTCTGTTCCATCACGTCACCACTGGCTATTTGGGTAAGCACGTTGCATAAATTGCAGCTGTGTTAATAACAGGCCTAAGTGTTCAGTGTGGCTACCTTGCTTACCACCGATGCGATAGTCCTCTTTTTCAGGTATGTTGAGTGTCGCCTCGGCAAATGTTTCATTGACCGTATTTAGCCAAGTTTCTTTTAGGCTGCGTGGGTCAACGGCTATGCCCACCTCGCTGAGTGCAACTTCAATAGCGTCTGCATGGAAGAGTTCACCGGTAAAGCGCCATAATTCATCAACGGAGCGCTGAATTCTCCTGTGACTCTCTTCGCTACCATCCCCTAAGCGGATCATCCAATTACGGCTAAAACGTAAATGATAAAGGGCTTCTTTTAAGGATTTTTCAGCTATCGCTGAGAGTTGTTTATCGTGGCTATGAATCAGTGATTCATATAATGGAACGTGATAAGCATCCATAAAGAATTGGCGCACTAGGGTATCGGCAAAGTCATTATTCGGTTGTTCGACGAGTAATAGGTTGCTAAATTCCCTTTCATCACGCAAAAAAGCGAGGGTGTCCTCATCATATCCGGCCCCTTTTAATTGCGCTGCATAACTTAAAAAATGACGAGCTTGCCCCAATAAGTCTAAGCCGATATTAGACAGTGCAAGGTCAATTTCAATTTCAGGGGCATGGCCACACCATTCGCATAGGCGCTGTGCAAGAATTAATGGGGTATCACCGAGCCTTAATGTGTAGTGGTGGAGCTGTTGTTGTTGATCCATCGTAAGCTCCTTACATGTTTTTGATACCATCAGGGATGGTATAGAAAGTTGGGTGGCGATAGACTTTGGTATCTGCAGGGTCAAAAAATGTGCTCTTGTCTTCGGGCTGTGAGGCGATTAAATGTGCAGCTTTTACCACCCAAATCGAACAGCCCTCGCTGCGCCTTGTGTAGGCGTCGCGGGCATTTTCCAGCGCCATTTGGTCATCGGCCGCGTGTAAGCTACCAACGTGGCGATGAGCAAGCCCTTGTTTGCTACGGACAAAAACTTCATACAGTGGCCAATCTTGATTGCTCATGGGGTTTTCCTTTTCAGTAAGTGGTTAAATGAGTTAAGCGGCAGATTTAACGGCTTTTTGTTTGCGACTATGTGCCATTGCGCCTTCACGTACCCAAGCACCGTCTTCCCATCCTTTGCGTTTCGCACCAACACGTTCGTGATTACAAATGCCATTACCTTTAATGACTTGATAAAATTCTTCCCAGTCAATTTCGCCAAATCGGTAGTGACCAAGTTCTTCATCCCAAACCAAATCAGGGTCAGGAATAGTCATGCCGAGTGCTTCAACCTGCGGAACTGTGTTATCCACAAATTTTTGGCGTAATTCATCATTACTGAAGCGCTTGATTTTCCAAGCCATACTTTGTGCGCTATGCGGTGAGTCTGAGTCATTTGGGCCAAACATGGTCAGTACAGGCCACCAAAAGCGGTTTATTGCATCTTGCAGCATTGCTTTTTGTTCTTCACTTCCTTGTGCAAGCGCCATAACTGCTTCATAACCTTGACGTTGATGGAAACTTTCTTCTTTACAGATTTTCACCATGGCGCGTGCATATGGCCCATATGATGCGCGGCACAGAGCCACTTGGTTCACAATGGCTGCCCCATCGACTAACCAACCAATTACACCAATGTCAGCCCAGCTTAATGTGGGGTAATTGAAAATGGAGGAATACTTCATTTTTTCATCAAGTAGTTTTTGGTAAATGTCTTGGCGAGAGCAACCGAGGGTTTCTGCTGCGCTATACAGATATAGACCATGCCCTGCTTCATCTTGAATTTTGGCCAGTAAGATAGCTTTGCGGCGCAGTGTTGGTGCGCGTGTTAACCAATTTGCTTCCGGTAACATGCCAATCACTTCCGAATGAGCATGTTGGCCTATTTGGCGGATAAGGTTCTGCCGATAAGCATCGGGCATCCAGTCCTTGGGCTCGATGGAAATATCGGCTTCGATTTTGGCTTCGAAGTTAGCCTGATTTTGCTCGCTCATTGATTTTTCCATTAAGTGATTCGAAAATTAAATATAATTTTAGAATGATGAATCATATTTATTTAACATTAATGCTAGGAATGGTTAACAAAAAGGTCAATGTTTATTAACCTGCTTTTGCGATGCGCCTCACAATTAATAATTATTAAATCAATATAAACAGTTAGTTATATTCGGTGTGTTTGATGTGGTTTTAATATGAAAGATGGTTTTTATGCGGAAATGTTTTTAATTTGTTAAATTTAAATTGGCATCTATGCTTATATTTATGATACATATTTGCAATCAAATATTATTTAGTGTTTTTATTTCTGGAGAGGAATATGTCACATTTAACAAGTTATATTATGGGGAAGTGGGTACAAGGTGAGGGGGAAGGGCGGAAAATTTACCATGCTCTGACGAATGAAACCTTATATACGGTAACGACCGAGGGGCTGCCATTAGCGGATAGCTTAGAATATGGTCGAAAAGTGGGTGGTGAAACCTTGTCTGCACTCACATTTCAGCAACGTGGTCAAATGCTCAAATCATTGGCGAAGTACCTGCTAGAACATAAAGCACACCTCTATGCTATTTCAGCACAAACCGGGGCGACGAAAGCGGATAGTTGGGTTGATATTGAAGGGGGGATTGCCACTTTATTCTCCTATTCAGGGTTAGCAAACCGTGAATTACCAGATGATACTATTTGGCCAGAAGATGAAATGATCCCGCTATCGAAACAAGGGCAATTTATTGGTCGTCATATTTTGACATCTCGTCGTGGAGTTGCTTTGCATATCAATGCGTTTAATTTCCCTTGCTGGGGGATGCTGGAAAAGCTGGCTCCAACGTGGTTGGCTGGTATGCCTGCGATTATCAAGCCTGCAACAGCATCCGCGCAGGTGACTCAAGCGATGGTGAAGCTAATGGTTGAGAGTGGTCTGGTTCCCGAAGGGGCGATCCAGTTGGTTTGTGGTGGTGTGGGTAATATGTTTGACTACCTTGATTTTGAAGATGTCGTGACATTTACCGGTTCTGCGGCGACAGGGCAGAAGCTAAAATCACATCCCACAATTATTGCGAAATCGGTTCCATTCACCATGGAGGCAGACTCACTAAACTGCGCGGTATTAGGGAATGACGTACATCCGGAACAACCTGAATTTGCTTTATTTATTAAGGAAGTAGTTCGTGAAATGACGGCAAAAGCAGGGCAGAAATGCACCGCTATTCGTCGGGTTATTGTGCCCAAAAATCAGCTTGAAAATGTCAAGCAAGCGCTACTTAAGCGTTTATCGAGCACGACGATGGGTGACCCTGCGGTTGAAGGGGTTCGTATGGGGGCATTGATTAACTTAGAACAGCGCCAAGATGTGCAAGACAAAGTCGACTATTTGCGTCAAAACGGCTGTGAAGTCTTGTGTGGTGGGCAGTTTAATCAACTGGATATTGTGGGGGGAGACCCCAAGAATGGGGCATTTTATCCACCAACTTTACTCTATTGTGCGGAACCTTTTAAACACCATGCGGTACATGAAACCGAGGCTTTTGGGCCAGTCGCAACCTTAATGTGCTATGACAATGATGATATTCAGCAGGCTGTACAATTAGCCATTTTAGGGGGAGGAAGCTTAGCGGGGACATTAGTGACCGCAGACCCGCAAGTAGCTCAATCGGTAATCCGTATGAGCGCAAGGGCTCACGGCCGGATGCTGATTTTAAATGAAGCTTCAGCGTTGGAGTCAACAGGGCATGGTTCTCCACTCCCCTTATTGGTACATGGTGGGCCTGGGCGTGCGGGTGGTGGTGAGGAGCTTGGCGGGCTTCGGGCAGTGAAACACTATATGCAGCGTACAGCCATTCAGGGCAGCCCATCGATGTTAACTTCTATTACAAAACAATGGATTAGGGGCGCAGATACCGTTGCTGACGTAGTGCATCCATTCCGCAAACACTTTGAGGACCTCGTGATTGGCGATACGCTGCTAACAGCAAGACGCACAGTGACAGAAGCGGATATTACTCATTTTGCTTGCCTGAGTGGTGACCATTTCTATGTACACGTCGACAAAATTGGTGCGGCGCAATCCTTATTTGGTGAACGCATCGCTCATGGGTATTTTGTTGTTTCGGCTGCGGCAGGGTTATTTGTAGATGCGGGTGTTGGGCCTGTCATCGCTAATTATGGAATGGAAAACCTACGTTTTATTGAACCTGTTAAAATTGGTGATACGATCCAAGTTCGCCTAACATGCAAGAAAAAGATTAAAAAAGCGCAAAAACTTGCTGAAGATACACCAAATGGCGTGGTTGAATGGGATGTGCAAGTCTTTAATCAGGACAACACAGTGGTGGCGTTATACAGTATTTTAACCTTAGTGGAACGACGGGAAGGGGATTTTTAGTCATTACTTGTTGCCAAACTATTGGTTGAATAAATAGGTGCTTTTTCAATCATTTTCTGCTTTTATTGAGTTATTGTTAATTTGACCTAGGGAAAGTGAA
The DNA here is from genome assembly GCF_049545585.1 of Providencia sp. NPDC089933. Lineage (NCBI taxonomy): Bacteria > Pseudomonadati > Pseudomonadota > Gammaproteobacteria > Enterobacterales > Morganellaceae > Providencia > Providencia sp. NPDC089933. The sequence goes on along the minus strand of NZ_JBMWDT010000005.1, from coordinate 198,943 downwards.
ATGAAAACGCACCACCAAGCGGTTTACCAACAATTTGACGAGCAGGCTAATTCGTATTTAACCAGCCAAGTTCATGCGCAGGGTGAAGACTTACAGATTTTACAGCAATTGCTGCAAGCGAGTCAGCAGGCACATGTGCTTGACCTAGGTTGTGGTGCGGGTCATGCCAGCTTTCATGCGGCTCAGTTAGTAAAGTCAGTGGTTGCCTATGACTTATCGGATTCGATGCTCAATGTGGTCGCTAAAAATGCACAGGAACGCGGGCTCAACAATATTACGACATGCAAAGGGACTGCGGAGTCATTACCATTTGAAGATAATTCGTTTGATATGGTGATTAGCCGTTATTCAGCGCACCATTGGCATGACGTAGAAAAAGCGCTGCGTGAGGTGCATCGTGTTTTACAGCCTGCAGGAAAAGGCATTTTTATTGATGTTGTTTCTCCGGGGCACCCGTTGTTAGACATTTATCTGCAAACGGTTGAAGTTCTCCGTGATACTTCACATATTCGAGATTATTCGGCGGGTGAATGGTCTGGTATGCTCAATAACGCAGGGTTGTTCGTCAGTGGGGTCAAAAGTTTTCGTTTGCCGCTGGAGTTTACCAGTTGGGTTGAGCGGATGCGAACTCCAGAGCTTTTGGTTAATGCGATCCGTCAATATCAAAAAACATTAAGTCATGAGGTAAAAAGCCATTTTGCGGTTCAGGAAGATGGCTCATTTACCTCAGATGTGATGCTATTCGAATTTCAGCGCCAGTAAATAATTACTCGCTTATAAACTGTGCTTGGTTCAATTGGCTAAGCGCAGTATTTACTGCAAAAATTTCACCACGAACTTCAGGAATACCAAATGATTTCAAGCGTGCGCTGTGTTTTTGTAGGTAAGCTTTGGCATCAGCCTCAGAAGTAAACAGATAAACCCCACCGGCTTGTTGGGTTTGCTGGTTTTCTGTCCAAATTTTCCATACAAAGCCAGGTTCTTGGTTAATCGAATTGGCTAATTCATCCATTGCTATGGTCATTTCTGCGCCCCAAGGCCCTTGGTAGGGGAAATCAACTTGTAAGATAACGTTCATATATACTCCTTATTGTTAGCGCCGTATGATATCCCCTAACGCAAATAATAACTTTGCGATTTATCGTATTTTAAACAGCCTACTGTTTTAGACTATTACGTTTCCCTGCTTCAAAAGCTTCTAAAGTGGCTAAACGGGCTTGCTTATGGTCAACAATCGGTTCTGGGTAATCGAGAGGTGTATTGTTGATTAGAGACCATTCATGGGGGGTATGAATATATTTATCGGGTACGTTATTTAGCTCTGGCAGCCAGCGGCGTATAAATTTCCCTTGGGCATCGAACTTTTTCCCTTGGGTTGTTGGGTTGAAAATACGAAACCACGGGCAAGCGTCGACCCCCGTTGATGCAGACCACTGCCAACCACCATTATTTGCGGCTAGGCTGCCATCAATCAGTTGGCTGATGAAATATTTTTCACCTTTGCGCCAGTCGATAAGCAAATCCTTTACTAAGAAGCTTGCGACAATCATACGCAAGCGATTATGCATCCAACCAGTTTCATTAAGTTGTCGCATGGCGGCGTCAACAATAGGATAACCTGTTTTTCCGGTTTTCCATGCGTCGAAATCAGTTGATGAATTATTCCAATGAATATGTTGAGTCCATTGAATAAATGGCTGATAGCGACAAAGACGTGGAAATGCGACGAGTAAATGGCTATAAAATTCACGCCAGATCAATTCATTTAACCAAGTGAATGCACCGCTATCAGGGTAATCTAAAACATCTGGGTTTTCTGCTTGTAACCGGTTAAAACACTGCCGAGGTGACAGTACACCAATGGCAAGATATGGCGATAATTGGCTGGTCCCGTGAATAGAGGGGATATCTCTATCTTGCTGGTAGCGTGTGACGTGTTGAGTACAGAACTGCCTTAGCTGTTTTAAGGCGGCTTGTTCACCAATAGGGAATTGCTGGGAAACCGCTATGTGCTCATGTGGGAATAAAGGGGCGGTTTCTTTGATATTTAAAGAGTCGGCTCTTTTGTTTGGTACACGCAATGAACGGCAGTCTGTGGCGGTTAATTGGGTGAGAAAGGCACGACGAAAAGGGGTATACACTTGGTACATTTCCCCCTTTTGGTTGGTCACAGAACCCGGCGGCAATAACAAAAAATCATCAAAAGCATGAATATGCATTCCATGAGCATTTTTTACCAGCCAGTCATCCCTTTGTTTTTCATTCCATTCATATTGGCGATTAAAGAACAAGGCATCAGCTTGCTGAGTTTTAGCATAGTTTAATACCCACTCGGCCGCATCCATAAAATTCGCCACCGTTTGGCAAACTAATGGGATACCTAATTTGGCAAGAGAACGTTGTAATTCAATGAGATGCTGGTGGATAAACGAAATTTGCCTTGGCGATACATCGTGTTGTTGCCATTGTTCCGGCGTGGCGGTGAAGAGGGCGATAACATTGGCTTGGGGGTCCGCACAAGCAGAGGATAGTGCTTTGTTATCAGTGACCCGTAAATCATTGCGGAACCAGATAAGATGACAAACTTGTTTGGCTGCCATCGCCTCCCTCCTTGGGATATTCAGTTTTATTCGTTGTGTTTAAAAAGCAGAAGGGCCATATTTCAGGCCCTACAGTGTTTAATCTAATTTAGGGTGCTGGTTGATTAAAGATTGGCGTTTTTTCTCAAGCTCAGCAATTTCTTGATCAATATCTTCAACTCTTTGCTCAATATTGTCAAAGTGCTCACTTAAAATTTCTTTTGCTTCTGCTTTATCTGATGCCGCAGGTGTTGCCCCTCGCAATGGTTTATTGGCTGTTTCTGGCATTCGAATACCGGTGTATAAGCCAATTAGTGCGATTACAATCAGGTAATAAGCAGGCATATACAAGTCGGTAGTTGATTCAACTAACCAAGCCGCAACAGTTGGAGTGGCACCCGCAATTAACACGGAAATATTAAATGCGATGGCAAGGGCACTGTAACGAATATGCGTTGGGAAAATCGCCGGTAAAATTGATGCCATAACCCCAGTAAAACAGTTCAGTAAAACAGCTAGAATTAATAAGCCAAGGAAAATTAAGCCAACTGAACCGCTATTTATTAACATAAATGCTGGATAGGCTAAAAGAATTAACCCTACGCTACCAGTGATAACAAATGGGCGACGGCCAATTTTATCACTGGTTAAACCGATAATCGGTTGAACAAATAGCATACCAATCATAATTGCAATGATGATGAGTACACCATGGTCAGTCGAGTAATTTAAGTTATGTGATAAATAACTTGGCATGTAGGTAAGCAACATATAATAAGTTACATTAGTTGCTATCACTAATCCAACACAAATAAGTAAGCTTTTCCAGTACTTAGATGCAACTTCACGCACGGAGACTTTTGGTGGATCTTGAATATTAGCTTTATCTTGTTGCTCTAATGATTCGATATGTTGTTGGAATGCAGGCGTTTCCTCAAGGGAATGGCGCAGATAAAGGCCGATGATCCCTAATGGTAATGCTAAGAAGAATGGAATTCTCCACCCCCAATCATGGAAGTTAGCCTCACCAACGATACTGGAAATAAGCACCACAACACCGGCACCCAATACGAAGCCAGCAATAGAACCGAAATCTAACCAGCTTCCCATAAACCCACGTTTACGGTCGGGTGAGTATTCAGCAACAAATATAGCGGCACCGGAGTATTCGCCACCCACAGAGAAACCTTGAGCTAATTTAGCAATTAATAGCAGTATGGGTGCCCAGATACCAATCGTTTCATAAGCGGGAATTAAACCAATACAGAAGGTACTTACAGCCATAATAATAATGGTCATTGAAAGCACTTTCTGACGACCGTATTTGTCGCCAAGTATCCCGAATACGACCCCACCTAAAGGCCTAACTAAGAAAGGTACTGAGAAAGTCGCTAATGCTGCAATCATCTGAACGCTCGGTGATGCGTCCGGAAAGAAAACCTGACCTAAGACATAGGCTAAGAAGCCGTAAACACCAAAGTCAAACCATTCCATCGCATTACCCAGCGAAGCGGCGGTAATTGCTTTTTTAAGTTTCCCGTCATCAATTATTGTAATATCACTAATATTTAACGGTTTTTCTTTTTTCTTCTTGAATTTCATGAAACCATCCTCTTATTTGAATGTGAACAACCAAAACAACTGCATTTAAGATGTGGATTTTCATATCTGAATAAAATGCAAAACCTTATTATTTAGAATAGTCGTTGTTTAAGTAATAGATAAGTTTTTAATATTTTAATGTAGCGCTGAATAACAGGCCTAAAGCAGGGAATTTGTGGGTAGAGTAATGAGAGAGTTTGTCCTGTAAATACAGCAAGAAGATCACCTTAAGTTATAAAATCCGAGGGTAATATTACATTAATATCGCTTAAATGTAAAATATAGGTATTTTATGCTAGTTATTAAGGGGAGGCTAAGCGCTAATTTCATAAAGTGTATTTTATGATTGTTACTGTTGTATTGTCATAGTTTACTGGCTAAATAGCCTCTTAGTGATACTATTAAAATCATATTAATCAATGTGTTGTATTTTAAAATAAGAAAAGCCGTCTATGATAAATATTAGTGCATCATAGGAGGGTATCATGAATTGTACAATAAGAATTTCAGCAATTAATATCTATCGACCATTCTTGATAAGTAAAAATAATTGCATTGTAGAGGAATGCCTGAGTGCAAGAAGAGACAATCAGAGACGGATAAATCTTCATTCAAAGAAATCTCACATTATGTTTTCATCAAATAAAAACGCGTTAACGATGTTAATTAATGCGGCAAAACCAATTATCAAGGATGATGATATTGATGTTCTTATCCTTGCCTCTACAATGATTAAGTCTTTTTCATCGACTCAAGCAACTGTCATTCATAATAAATTGAATATTAAAAATAATTGTTTATGTATTGATGTGAATACATATTGCTTAGAAATACAAGGAGTTATTGAGCAAGCGATAATGCTACTTAAGTCAAAATCCGCTTATCGTAAAGCGCTTGTTGTTTTTTCTGACCACCTTTCATCACCTGTAAACTCCAATAAATTATTAGGTTCAAAATTATTCAGAAATACAGCTACAGCTATTATTTTAGAAAAAATAGAGGGTCGTTTAAGCGTAAGCCTAGCGGATAAATGGCACTATTTTGATCAGAATCATTATTTTCACGGGTAAGTTTCGGTGGCTAATATTAAATAATTGAATCATTATTTTATTGTTGATAGTCATATATAGATGGGTAGCAAAAAAGCAAATAATACTCTCTAAGAATTATTTATTTGAAAGTGTATTGTAACCCTTCGCTAATTAATTTGTGCTGTCAGTACCTTCTTCTTTTGATAATAACGGTGGATTATGTTGTTCTTTTTTATAATCAGCTAGACAAGTAGGAATGCAGAATTGACTTAGTTACAATCAATTAAATAGTCAGTCATTTGTATGCTTAGTTATAAACGAGAGTGGCAGAATATAAAGAAGGACTTTGTTGCTTACCTCAATAATATGCAGTTTATTTTAGGAAAAAATATGCTGTGTATAACATGCGATTTAAAAGAGTGCCAATATGAAAAAACAGAGTGTTGCATCCTATATTGCAAAAGTACTTGATAATGCAGGTGTTAAACGTATTTGGGGCGTTACTGGAGACTCATTGAATGGCTTAACCGATAGCTTACGCCGTCAAGGTGCTATCGAATGGTTAGGAACCCGCCATGAAGAGGTTGCTGCTTTTGCCGCTGGGGCAGAGGCCCAGTTGACAGGAAACTTGGCAGTGTGTGCAGGTTCCTGTGGACCAGGTAACATGCACCTTATCAATGGGTTGTATGACTGTCATCGTAATCGAGTGCCAGTATTGGCGATTGCAGCGCATATTCCATCAAGTGAAATCGGCAGTAATTATTTCCAAGAAACGCATCCTACAGAACTGTTCCGCGAATGTAGCCACTACTGTGAAATGGTGTCTAATCCAGAACAAATTCCACAGGTTTTAGGGATTGCCCTGCGTAAAGCGATTTTGAATAAAGGGGTGTCTGTTGTTGTGATACCCGGTGATGTAGCATTAAAAGATGCACCTGAAACCGCAAAAGAAACATGGTATCAGCCTCAAGCTCCGTTAATCATGCCTCAGCGTAGTGAAATTGAAAAATTAGCTCAGGTACTTAATCAATCTAAGAATGTGACCCTGTTTTGTGGGAATGGTTGCGCGGGTGCTCATGATGAAGTGGTTAAGTTAGCTGAAACACTGAAAGCTCCTGTTGTACATGCTTTACGAGGTAAAGAACATATTGAATGGAATAACCCGTATAGCGTTGGTATGACTGGGTTAATTGGCTTTTCATCAGGTTACCACGCCATGATGAATGCGGATACTGTTGTATTATTAGGAACTCAATTCCCTTACCGTCCTTTCTACCCCAATGAAGCAAAAATCATTCAAATTGATATTAATGCAGGTAGCTTAGGGTCACACTGCCATATTGATATGGGGTTAATTGGTGATATTAAAGCGACACTTGATGCGTTACAGCCTCATTTACAGATCAAGCAGGAAACAAAACACCTCGACGGTGCTTTAAAACATTATGCAGAGGCACGTAAAGGGTTGGATGACCTTGCTAAACCGGGGCATGAGGGGTTGATCCACCCACAATATTTGGCAACAAAAATCAGTGAGCTTGCTGCGGAAGATGCTATTTTCACTTGTGATGTTGGCACTCCAACCGTTTGGGCTGCGCGTTATTTGAAAATGAATGGCAAGCGTCGTCTTATCGGCTCATTTAACCATGGTTCAATGGCGAATGCGATGCCACAGGCTATTGGTGCACAGGCGGTTGATAAGAAACGCCAAGTCGTTGCGATGTGTGGCGATGGTGGTTTTAGTATGTTAATGGGGGACTTTATTTCCCTTTCACAAATGCAACTGCCAGTGAAGATTATTATCCATAATAATGGGGTGCTTGGGTTTGTCGCGATGGAGATGAAGGTTGCAGGTTTCTTAACCGCAGGGACTGATCTACATAACCCTAATTTTGCCGCTATTGCCAATGCTGCCGGTATCAAAGGGATCCGTGTTGAAAAAAGCGAAGACCTAGAGGGAGCCTTGAAAGACGCATTTGCTCATGATGGTCCGGTGGTAGTTGATGTACTGACTGCTAAGCAGGAACTGTCAATGCCGCCAGAAATTGAAGCTCAAGAAGCAAAAGGTTTTAGTTTGTATATGTTAAAAGCGATTATGACTGGTCGTGGTGACGAAGTTGTACAATTAGTGAAAACTAACTGGTTACGCTAAAACGTTATTGTTAGTCATCAGAAGCCCAATTCGCCTGAGTTGGGCTTCTGTGTTTGTGGCACCGTGACTGTTTACGAGTCAGTCAGAGTAACGTGGCTTTAGGATTAAATTTCCCCTTCAGATATCGACTTTATAGCTCAGCAAATCTGTTGTTTCTGGTACTGCGTTATAAATCAGAATCTAAACCAGCAGGAATGATAGGGCTGTTAACTAATGGGTTATGGGATGCATACAGTTCCCTTAGGGTAGGGGGTAGATAGGGAAGCTGAGTAAACTGGTTATGAGAAATATCTAAGGTTATTAGCGGTGTTTGGCTTGTTTGTAGGTAAGTCAGCTGATTATTCGATACGTTTAAATCAGATAAAGCGTATGGCAGCATTGGCATGTTGGTTAATTGATTATTATTGGCCTGTAAGCTAACCATATAAAGTGGAAGTCTTGGTAAGTTGGTTAACTGGTTATTAGCGATATTTAATCGTTCTAAATCTTCAGGAAGACTCGACAAACTCGTTAGCTGGTTATGAGAAAGATTTAATGTTATTAGTGAGTCTGAAAATATGGGCAGGGAGGTTAACTGATTATTAGCCACATTAAGCGAACGCAAATTAGGTGGTAGAAAAGTGGGTAAACTACTAATATTCTGGTTTGATAAATCAATATTATCGCTATTTTGCGCAAAACATCGTTGTATTATATCGGCAGCCTCATTTCGGTTCTCTCCTATCGGCGCGTTATTTACCCAGCTATTTAAAGCAAAATTAAGATGTTCAGCATGATAATCGCGTTCAATTAATGGTATATCCATGCACATGGAACCATTTTGACGAAAAGTATCTATGGTGCAGGTAGCGGTATTTGTTCCTGAATAATAGCCAGTTCTAAAATTACTTTGGGTACTGGGTGAAGCTAATGATTGTAATGTCAAAAAAATTGCTAGTTGCTCATTCGGTTGTAACCTAGCATTCGAAAAAAGATTATTAAAGTGTTCATTTGCTCGTTCATGAGTTTCTGGTGGAAAACATTCTTCTATCGCTTGCCATAGAGTATTTAATTGGAATGTACCTATATGATTGTTAATACTATTAATTTGGTTGTTATTATGACCAATGCTAAAATTATTCAATGTTACCCCCTTATAAATACTGGTTATTTCTGGGCGATATAAATATAAAGTTATAAGAAATCAAATCAGGGGATGACCTTAAATTTAAAGCGGTATGGCCTTCCAAGAAAAATATTTAATAAGTGAAAAGGAATTACCTTCTTGCTGTAAAGTCTGCCAAACTCCCCAAATATTCAGGTTCACTTAATGGTATGAGGACAGACTCAGCTAGACCATGAGTGGCGTTTATTATAGTGCACTCAGCGGCCTCCATTCCCCTTACATATTCTGTCGTAAAATTGTTTTGATGCCCTTGTGAAGCTAATGATTTTAATGTCAAAAAGCTTTCAAGTTGCTCAGGCGGTGTGACTAATAGATCAACATGATAAAAATCATTAAGGCATTCATATGCAAGGGGTTCTAATTTGGGAGAGAACCATTCTCTTATATGGCCCCATATTTCGTCGGCTTCGTTAGGTAGTTCATCGTCAAAAAGCCTGTCACCTTGAACATGATGTAAATGGTTTGCACCCACATTGAAATTATCCATAATTATTACCTGATAAAATTTAAGCGATTCAGATAATAAAACATAAGGCCAAAATGAATTAAATCAGGTCATTACCTTAACTTTTAGCTGAGGGTTAATAACCCGCAGCAGATTGACTACGCCACAAATGGGCGGCAACAAGGGCTCGCCAAGGAGAAAACTGTGTTAGCCATTTTTCCGTTTCCTTAGCCGTTGGTGGCTCTTGTTTAGTCAGCAACGTTTGCAAATTACGCCTGACCGCAACATCGCCATGTAAAGAGCCATTTAAGTAATTAAATCCACGAAGGAGTGCATAGCTAACCGTCCAAGGACCAATACCTTTAATTTGTAATAGTTGTTCAGTGATGAAATTTACGTTCTCATGGTTTATTTGCTGTGATAAGTCAATTTGTTGGTTCTCTATTGCGTCACAAAGCGCTCTCAGAGCAACGACTTTACCAATTGAAAACCCTGCTTGGCGAAGGGTATCGTCACTAACTCGAGAAACTTGCAGTACATCCGGAAAACACCAAATTCCTGAGGTATGTTGAAGCCCAACTGCTTGGATAAATCTTCGGCGAATTGCAATTGCGGCATGAACACTGATTTGTTGACCAATAATAGCCCAAACTAAGGCTTCAAAGGCATTAGCTGATTGATAAATTCTTAATCCCTGTTGTTTTTTAATCAGTTTTCCAATTATTGGGTCTGTCATGTATTGCGCTTCAAACTGTTCAACTGGTTGGTTTAATCCTAATAAATGTTTTGCGAGAGAATGAAGCTCAGACTCTTGAGGTATAACGGTTGGAGAGTCAATTTCCAGTGATAGCGTTGCTTGCTGATTTTTAATCATTAAATTTAATTTTGCAGCTTGTTGTTGCCAGATTAATCCTTTGTGCAAGGTATTTCCTTCAACAATTTCTGCGACATTTTGTTGGTCTCTAAGATGAAAGGCGAAGAAATCACTAGAAAGATAATGTGAGGGTAGGGGGAGTTTAACTAAAAATGTTTTCATTATTAAGACCTTATAGGATTTTTCTTTGTTCACTATATATTGTGATTAAGCGCATTTAGTTACTCATTTTTTATTAATTAAATATGCTATCTTACTTAAGTCTATTATTTTTGTAATGACATGATGGTTATCTCTAATAAGGACGTGTAGATGAAAATTGAAAATGGGAGTTTACCAGATAGTACTTCGACACCACCGCCAAAACCTACCCCTGAACTAAAAGGGATTGGTGGGTGGCTAATTTTGCCTATGTTAGGGATCGTGCTGTCTCTTATTGTGCTCCCTTTTGTAATTTATAGCCAAAATGCCCAAGTGATCGAATATTGGCATGAACTAACTAACCCACAATCCGATTCATTTATTCCGTTATTTAAAGAGCTGATTTACTTCGAAGTGCTAGGTAACGTTATTTTATATGCTGTCTTACTTTTTCTTTGCTACGTCTTTTTTACTAAGAAAATGTTGACGATTAAAGTGTATATTTTTTTCCAGCTTTTTTCCTTAGCTTTGACCATCACGGATATTCTATTAGCGAGTAGTTTGTTAGGTATAGCGGTGGATGCCTCAGATATTAAGGATATATTCAGAGGTTTAATTGGTTGCGCTATTTGGATACCCTATTTCTTAGTATCAAGACGCGTTAAAAATACGTTTGTGAACTAGTTTGTGTTGTTTCAACGATAATTTATTAAGCAGGAGGCATGATGATTAAGTGTAAAAGAGTCTATGACCCTGTTGCAGATGACGATGGTTACCGGGTACTCGTTGACCGGCTATGGCCAAGGGGGATCAAAAAAACCGACTTACAGCATGATGAATGGAATAAAGATGTCGCACCAACAAATGAATTGCGAAAATGGTTTCATCAACACACTGATCAATTTGTACAATTTACCGAGCACTACCTGCAAGAATTAAACCATACAACGGCATGGCAGCCGTTAGTTTCACAAGCAAAGCAGGGGAGTTTAACGTTATTATACAGTGCAAAAGACACGCAACATAATCAGGCTATTATACTCAAAGCATTTATTGAACAAAAAATGCAAAACTCATAAAGGTTATCGGAATGGATACGCACCAATCAACCACTCAAATAGGGCAGCCAATAGTACAAGGTGTTTCTCAGACGGTTGCGAAAAAACCACTACAAGGGGTCAGTGGATGGTTGATTTTACCCGTTATAGGGTTATTTTACATGTTATACAAAACGGTCATGATGTTATTGCTAGATATTGCACAAGTAAAAACCGTTTGGCCATTAGCGACACAAGCTGATTCTGACTTTTATGTTGCTGGTTTTTCGACAGGGTTTTACCTGTTACAAACAGGCTATGGGGTTTTGATAGCCTTGTTTCTGTGGACATTTATTGCTGCAGCAAAATGGAAAAAAAGCGCGAAATGGTTATTTATCATTACCATGTTACTGTATACCGTGATGATTATTGTGGCTCGCTTTGTTTTCCCCTATACATTCGGTATTGAAGTTAATTATTCGAATGTGATTACAGCGATTAATGGGAGTTTCTACTGCGCCTTATGGGTCCCCTATTTTTTGGTGTCTAGCCGAGTAAAAAACACCTTTATTCGTTAAAAATTGGCCACCGTGGGTTATGGTGGCCAATAGTGTTAATCATCAGAGAGAGTTAACGTGTTGGTGATATTGCACCGTTCAATGAATGCTTCATCATGAGAAACCAGTAATAAACTACCTTGATAATCGTTGAGTAAGTCCTCAAGTAACTGTTTTGAGTCCAAGTCCAGATGGTTATCGGGTTCATCAAGTAACAAAATAGCCGGCGGGTTAGGGCTATGAGTGAGCGCTAACAAGGTGGCTTTCAATTGTTCACCGCCACTAAGTTGTGTTAGTGGCTGTAATGATTTCTCCCCTCGAATGCGTAGCATACCAAGCTGTGTGCGCCATTGTTCAACGGAGAATAATGGTTGGTATTGATGAAGTGCTTCCCCAACCGGCAAGGATTTATCCAGTAAACTCAAATGCTGATCTAAATAACACACTGTGCCACTTAAACGATATTCTCCTGAGACCGCCGGAAGATACCCCATTAATACTTTGAGTAACGTGGATTTCCCGCAACCATTGTTGCCCTGAATATGCCAGTGTTCTCCACTGTATATAGTGAATGAAAGTGGTGATGAATGGCCATAAGGTAACATTAATTCAGAAGCGAAAACGGTTACTTTTCTTCCCTCACTTTGGTAGTTAATCGCCATTTTTTGCGGTTTGATATGGCGAATTTTTTCATGGTTTTCTTGTTGCTGATTTTGTAAGTTATCCATTACGCGCTGATGGCGGTCGGCAACTTTTGACTGCCTTTTTTCGGCACGATTTTTCTGCATATCAAGTAGTAACAAGGATTGAGAACCACCATAACGAATCTTCTCTCCTTGTTTTTTACGTTGAGCCGCTTTTTTCAATGTGATCTGTTGTTGTTTTTTCTCTTGATTAATTTGTTTTTCTAAACGTTCGGCTTGTGCATCAATTGCCGCTATTTCGAAGTTTTTCTGAGTGTCGTATAAGTCATAATTCCCTCCATATTCATACAACCCTTTAGCGGTTAGCTCAAAGGTGGCGTCCATCTCCCCGAGCAATGCCCGATTATGCGATATAACTAAGCACCCAGCGGTATGTTCAGATAACTTTTCACTTAGCCATTGTCGACTCTGCGCATCTAAGTGATTATCGGGTTCATCAAGTAATAGAAAACTATTTTTCTGCAAAAAAGCACGGCAAAGGGCGAGACGTGTGCGTTCGCCACCACTTAAAGATGCAATAGGGGTTTCCATGGAAACGGGTAGTCTGGCTGAGTCCAATAGATTTTCCCATTGAGATGGCAAATGCCATTTATCTTCAACCTGTTCGAAATCATCAAAGGTGCCATTTCCTGATTCAATGCGGGCAAATGCATAATAAATCTCAGAGATGCCTAAAGCATCAACCAATGTATCACCCGCTAATCGAGTTAACTGATCGACGTGGAGAAAGGGAATATTCCAGTGTACGTTACCTTGTGTAGGGGGGAGAGTTTGTGCAAGAAGTCGCATTAAAACCGACTTACCAGTGCCATTATTCCCGATTAAGGCGTTTTTTTGGCAAGATAAAGTCCCGCTCAGTGGGGGAAATAGGGCGGTTTGGTTAAATTCAATATTAAGTTGTGAAAAGTGACAAGCAACAGTCATATGCACCTCCAAAATTGCGAGGACAGACAACGTTGTTGACTTATCAATAAGCGTCGATGAAAGTGGTTGCCTGCCAGGAACAGAAAAATGAATACCAAATTGGTATTGGAAAATATTTTCTGGCAGTGCTTAATTCATCGTGGGGCGTACCTACTAAGTTGAGTAATTTGGTAAGGTGAATGGGTATTATAAGCTGTTTAGCGATAAAGTGTCCAATTTTGTTGGCGACTTTAGGCGCGTTGATTTCTCACCACTCCCTCTTTCTAGGGGCTAAGATAGAGCCGCAGCGCCTTTACAGAAACCTCATACTACGACCAGTCATTTGAATGCTCTTTTGATAAATGGGGTAAGAGCGATAAGAAAACCTCTATTTTTCTTTCGTTGGTCATATCGACAAAATCATCCATCGCAATTTCCACACTATTGATAACATTATTGCGGATGGCAAACTTATACATCAAATGCCCAGTCCAGCTTCGATGAACATAAACATAACCCTCTTCACTATAAGAGAGCCATTTATCTTCCATACATAAGGGTAGCCAACCATTCAGTATGTTCTTCACCTCGGTTTCTGTCAGTGTGTAGTTTAAATGATGAACTAGTGGTTCGTTTTCAAAGAACTTTAGGTTTTTAAACTTATTTATCATTATATTTAACTATCAATAGATATTTATAAGCACAGATTATCAGATATGGGGTTGAGGTCAAAGTGAACTCACGGTTGCTTACGCACTAAACTAACAGCATGCGTGCGCGTCCCGTAAGATGACGTTAGGCCTAGATGTGACGAGTAAAATTTAAGGGGTATTTTGATTCAATAGGGATATGTACTTTATTAGGATTAGGTTTCAAAAAAACGGATGACATGGCATAAATGAGAGGGAACTAAGGTAGTAAGGTATCATCAAAGTTACCTTGTCAGTGATATAGCGCCAAATTAAAAGGCCTGACCCCTGTTGAACAGTAAAATCAGGCCTTACAAGTCACTTAACTAAAAGCCCCTAATCTAGGGAAACATTGTTTAGCGAGTCATGATATTTTGCCGTTATACAGAAGCACGCTCAGATAGCGAATGCTCTGATAACCACTGTGCAATACGTTGTTTTTCTTCATCATTTAGCCACATACCGAGCTTAGTACGGCGCCAGATAGCATCATCTAATTCAGTTACCCATTCATGTTTAACTAAATAACGTAATTCAGCCTCGTAAACATTGGCACCAAAGGCTTCACCGAGATCACTGAGTGAATTCGCACCTTCAAGGATTAATTTACTGTTGCTACCGTAAGTTCTGGCAAAACGCAGGGCTAAGCCTTCAGGTAGCCATTGATAATGTTGGCGCAGTACACGTGCATAGCCGTCACGGTCGCAACCTTCAATATCCCCGCCAGGTAATTGACCATTTTTAGTCCAAGGGCTACCTGCATTCGGGTAGTAGGTGGCGAGCTTATTGACAGCGGCTTCGGCTAATTTTCGATAAGTCGTTAATTTACCACCAAATACAGACAGTAATGGGGCTTTACCTTGTTCATCGTGAATATCTAATGTGTAGTCACGAGTGATGGCTTGTGGTGAATCAGATTCGTCATCACATAGTGGACGAACACCTGAGTAATCCCAAACGATATCGCTAACCGTTAGCTGTTTTTTGAAGTGGTCATTATATACTTTCAGTAAATAGTTAACTTCGTTTTCATCGATTTTGACATCTTTCGGATCACCTTTGTATTCCACATCAGTGGTACCAATGATTGAGAATTCATCCATCCAAGGGATCACAAATACAATACGGTTATCTTCGTTTTGTAAAATATATGCCTGTGGTTCGTCGTGTGCACGAGGAACCACAATGTGGCTACCCTTGATTAAACGAATACCGTAGGGTGATTTCAGTTTCAAGCCATCATCGAAGAACTCTTTTACCCAAGGTCCTGTCGCGTTTACTAACCCTTTAGCTTTCCATGTGTGGGTCTCACCAGTACGTAAGTCTTGAGCTTCAACCACCCATAGGCCATTTTCGCGATAAGCCCGAGTTACTTTTGTGCGAGTACGAACTTCACCATTCTTACGTACTACTTCTTGAGCGTTTAATACAACTAAACGCGCATCATCAACCCAACAGTCCGAATATTCAAAACCTTTGGTTAATTCAGATTTTAATACGGAGTTTTGGTTGAATTTTAAACTTTTACTGCTTGGTAAACTGACGCGTTTTCCCAAATGGTCATATAGAAATAAACCAATACGGATCATCCAAGCTGGGCGTAAATGGGGTTGGTGAGGTAAACGGAAACGCATTGGAAAAGCAATATGCGGAGCCAAGCGTAGCAGCACTTCACGCTCTGCTAATGCTTCACTTACCAACCTAAATTCGTAATGTTCAAGGTAGCGTAAGCCACCGTGGATCAGTTTTGAACTCGCAGATGAAGTTGCACTCGCTAAGTCTTGAGCTTCGAGCAGTAATACCGATAATCCACGACCCGCAGCGTCTGCTGCAATACCAGCGCCGTTGATCCCGCCGCCGATGACAATCAAGTCTTTAGTTTCCATGCATCCCCCTGAGATGTTCGAAACACTTTCAATAATGTTCGTTTTCGCTCATTTGATTGTAATCAAATTCCATTAGTATGCCAACTAATAATGAAGAAAAAATAACAAGTGCGTGATATTGGTAACAAACTTTTTTCAATACCCACATTTAAAATAATGTTATTTACAAAGGGAAATTTGAGTTTCGAGCGAAAAAGAACAAGGAACGGAGGATATAAAAAATTAAAGCGAGGGGCAGATATTCAGAAGCATGATGGCAGGCTGGTGCGCTGCCATCATGAACATAATGATTTGATTAGCAAAGTTCGAGCTGGACGTTATGTTGTTCAATCACTTTGAGAATGCTATCAGGTGGTTGTTTGTCGGTGAATAGGTAATCGATTAAGTTCATGTTACCGAGATTAACCATCGCATTACGGCCAAACTTAGAGTGGTCGGTGACTAACATGACACAGCGTGAATTCTCAATAATTGCGCGTTTGGTACGAACTTCGTGGTAGTCAAACTCAAGCAAGGAGCCGTCCATATCAATACCACTAATACCAAGAATGCCATAATCCAACCTAAATTGAGAGATAAAATCCAACGTGGCTTCACCAACAATTCCGCCATCACGGGAACGGACTTCACCTCCCGCTAAAATTAAGCGAAAGTCTTCTTTTGGCATCAATAGAGTAGCAACGTTCAAGTTATTGGTTACTACTCGCAAATTTTTATGATTCACTAACGCATGGGCGACCGCTTCAGGCGTCGTACCAATATCAATAAATAATGTGGCGCCATCAGGGATTTGACTAGCGACATGTTGTGCAATACGCGCTTTTTCATCTGACCACATAATTTTACGGTCGTTATAAGCGGCATTTACGGAACTTGAAGGTAGTGCCGCGCCGCCATGGTGCCGCTGAATTTTATTTTGTTCAGCGAGGTCATTGAGGTCTCGTCGGATGGTTTGAGGGCTAACCTCAAAATGTTCGACAAGTTCTTCAGTACTGACATATCCCTGAAGACGCACAAGTTCAACGATTGCATCATGTCTCTGGGTTTGTTTCACAGCGTTGGCCTCTAATTATTAAAATGTTTTATCTGGAGCTCTGGTGTTTGAAACTTTGCCTATTATCCCATACTCCCATCAATAAGCCGATAATTAACCCTGAAGTATGTGCGGCATTGGCAATATGCATCCCTAAAATATCGAAGTAACCGAAAAAGAGCCAGATAATTGAAAATATCATTAGCCCCCGTGGGATGCTGATACCACTTTCTGGCCGGCGTTCGCCGGTTAACCAAACGTAGCTAACCAAGGCATATACCACACCAGATAAGCCGCCAAAATTATTTTCACTAAATAGTGATTGACCCCAATTACTGAATAAGGCTGAGACCAATAGAATGGTGAAGAGTTTCCCTGTTCCCAGTTTTCGTTCAACTTGCCCAGCAAGGAACCACCATAATGCAAGGTTGAAGCCAATGTGCGATAACGAAAAATGCACCAATGCAGGGCTAAACCAGCGCCAAAGTTCAGATTGTTGGTCGCCAATTGGCCAAGCTAGGTAACGTAAAACTTCACGCGCATCTGTTATTTCTACCCAAAGATATACAATAATCGACAACACAATAACAGCGATAGTTAAAGGGCCTGATTGCTCTTTTAGGTAATTCCATGTGAGATAATTTCGGTACTGAAATTGGGTATCTGCACTACCGGTATGCCAACTAGCTTCTAGATAGCGGGGGTGGTTAGGGTCTTGTAAAAAGATATCGAGTTCTTTGCGTACTTGAGAAAGATGTTGGTCATCTTCTAACCAAAGTTCAAATAGCGGTTGCTCCTGCGATGGCTGCATTTTTAAATGAATATTTTGGCTTGCCATGTAATCAACAAATGCTTGCGCCATTCTCGGGTTAGCAAAAGAAGTGATGTGGATCATGAATACGTTTTCTCATCTAGAGCGCCGTGACGGCTTGTGGATATTCCCTTAACCAAGCTTCAAACCCGCCATTAATGCTGTAAACAGATTCATAGCCGATGTTGATCAGATATTGTGCAGCACCTTGACTGCTATGCCCGTGGTAACACATGACCATGACGGGTTGTTCATAATCCGTTTGTTCCAAAAACTGACTGAGTGACTCGTTGGTAAGGTGATAAGCCCCACTTGCATGGCCTGCACGGAAGCTTTGTGGATCACGTACATCAACAAGTATAGCAGTGCCTTCTAACCAATGTTGATAGGCTTGCTCGGGTGTTAGTGTCTCGAAATGGTCCATAAAATACCGAATATAGTGGGGAAACCCCCATAAAAGATAAAATTAGGCACCTGTAAGCAGAAAAACAGGTGCCAGACATCAATGGCAATTAGTAGAAAGAGTGCTCGCCACGTTGGTGCTCAGTTAGGTCTTTAACGCCTTTTAACTCACCATCAAACATTTTTAGTAATTCTTTTTCGATACCCTCTTTGAGGGTGACATCGACCATAGAACAACCATTACAACCACCACCAAATTGTAGGATAGCAAAACCATCATCGGTGATTTCCATCAGAGAAACACGGCCGCCATGGCTGGCTAATTGAGGGTTTATTTGTGATTGTAAAACATACTCAACACGCTCAATTAATGGCGCATCATCAGAGACTTTACGCATTTTTGCGTTTGGTGCTTTTAACGTTAGTTGTGAACCCAGTTGGTCAGTGACGAAATCAATTTCAGCATCGTCCAAGAATGGGGCACTAATTTCATCAACATAAGCAGATAATTTTTCGAACTTCAGTTCTTTATCTGTTGCTTCAACGGCACCCGGTGGGCAGTAAGACACACCGCATTCTGCTGTTGGTGTACCTGGGTTGATGACAAATACACGGATTTGGGTTCCTGGCTCTTGATTTTCCAACAACTTGGCAAAATGAGCCTGTGCTGCTTCAGTAATATTAATCATAATCATTTGCTCAATAATAGTTGACTGCTTTAGTTGGTTATAATACGCCCATTTACCCCTTTCCTACAAGGTGCGACAGAGTGACCACGCATCAACAGTATGCGCACCCGCACAAATCAACAATTTTGCTGCGGAGTTCATTGTAGAACCTGTGGTAATAACATCATCAATAATAGCGACATGTAGGCCTGAAACTGACGTTTCTAAGGTAAATGCACCTTTAAGGTTAGCTCGGCGATGCTCTCTTTTTAGTGTAATCTGTGCCAGTGTATCATGACTGCGTAATAATGAATTTTGTGAATAGGGAATATTTAACCATCTGGACAATATTTCACCAATTAAGGCCATGTGATCAAAGCCGCGAAACCATAACCGACGGCGATGTAAGGGAATAGTCATGATTAAATCGGGTTTTTGCCATTGATGATGGCGGTAACCAGTGAGCCAAAATAAAACAAAAATTCGGGCTAAGGAAAAGGCAAGTTGTGGCTGTTTATTAAATTTAAAACAATGAATGAGTTTACGTAATGGGGCTTGATACGGTGTTACAGTGATCAACTGGTGCCAAGCTGGGGGGCTCTTTAGGCAACGACCGCATTCATTAATAGGCAGCTCACAGGGCAAAGCACAACGAGAGCAACTCACCGGCATTTTCGGTAACCCTTTGAGGCAAAATGAACAAATGCCCTGATGACTTAATTTTAGTGATTGGTGGCATAGCCAACAGACCCCTTCCATTGTTAGCATGGTAATGTCCTGTTAAAAATATTCGACTAAGAAATGAACGAAGAGAGTGTAACCATGACAAAGTTATATTGGCAGACCGTTGGCGATGGAAAGCAAGATATTGTGTTACTACACGGATGGGGGCTGAATGCGCAAGTTTGGCAAACCATTATTCCGCGGGTCGCTTCGCATTTTCGTATTCACTTGGTTGATTTACCTGGTTACGGTCGTAGCCAAGGCTTTCCGCCAATGAGTATTCAATCTATGGCGGATATTTTATGGGCACAGGCTCCGAAAAATGCCATTTGGTTAGGGTGGTCATTGGGGGGGCTGGTGGCAAGTCGTATCGCTCTTGACCATCCCTATGAAGTGACAGGGCTAATAACAGTAGCATCATCCCCTTGTTTTAAAGCCGATGGTAGTGACTGGGCGGGGATCAGACCTGAGGTTTTATTAGGTTTTGAGCATCAGCTCGCCGCTGATTTCCACCGCACCGTTGAACGTTTTCTAGCACTGCAAACGCTTGGGACAGAAAGCGCAAGAAATGATGCAAAGTTGCTAAAATCAGTTGTTCTCGAGCAGCCTATTCCGACGGTAGAAACGCTAAATGCGGGGCTTGAGTCATTACGTACCGAAGATTTGCGTGAGGAATTGAAAAAACTGCCAGTGCCATTCTTACGCATTTATGGTTATCTTGACGGGCTTGTCCCACGTAAAGTGGTGCCCGTATTGGACGAGCTTTATCCACACTCTCCGTCTGTGATTATGCGCAATAGCGCTCATGCCCCGTTTATTTCACATCCTGATGAGTTTTGTGAGTATTTATGTGACTTTCAAAGCCGATTGGAAGAGTAAATAGAACCATCAGTCATTAAGGGGGGTTTTTAAAGCGTATATTCTGCTAACTATAGTTCCATAGCAGGCTTTTTATTACAGCACTTTATGTTATCCCCTTACTTCAAAAGGAATCGATGATGGTTAATGATTTATTGACACAAACTAAACCCCAATATTCCGGCAGAGGTCTGGTTTTTTAAGAATTCAACTATGCGATAAAAAGAATTGCAGGTTTATGACATTCCTTCAAGGTGCCTCACTTTATCTTATACACAAAGTGCGCACAGTCGGTGCTTTCGGGGCAACCCTTGCAACTGCTACCTGTCAAACAAGCACTCACATCGACTTTTTCAATTTTGCCTAGACTCACTAGCTTTTCAGCCATGGCTTGGACCAACGGAATTGGGGTATTGAGGCGCTCACTCAGTAAAGTGATGTCAGCTTGCCCATATAAGGCGATTAAATCTCGAACTTGTAACAAGCTGACCATCACGTTATTCCTTAGTGGCAGGCATTGCCTGAACATCCAGAGCATTGCGCCGCAGTTTTACTTTTTATATTCAATGTGACCCGACTACGGACACGGCGTAAGAACATAAATAAAACAAGATTGAAAGCAACTACCGCAATAATAGTTATTAAGCTACTTTGTGGGTGCTCACTAAATGTCGCTATTTGGTAAAACAGCGCAGAAAGGCTATAGGCCACATTGAGCCCCCAAAGAATGGAAAAACTCATCCAGCTTTTATTGGTTTCGCGAGCGATAGCCCCCATCACAGATACGCAAGGCACATATAGCAAGACAAAAATTAGATAACTATAAGCCGCGATGCCAGAACCAAATTTCGCCGCCATGGTACCCATAGAGCCTGACTCCATCTCACCGTCCCCTTTACTGGCTTCGATAGGGTTCGATAGCGCACTTAATGTAAAGGTTTCTTTTAAGCTATCCCAAGTATCGGATACCGCATCCTCTAACTCTTCCCACAAATTGAAAGATTCAGCATCAAATGGTTCGGCGGTGATCGCTTCGGCGGTATACAGGGTATTTAATGTACCCACGACCACTTCTTTGGCCATTGCTCCCGTGATTAATCCGACGGTGGCTTGCCAGTTGTCCGCGTGAACGCCGATTGGCTGTAATGCAGGCGTGATAACTTTACTGACCGAAGCCAGTGCCGAATCATTAATATTATCAACGGGTTTACCTGAGAAGGAGAAGCTGTTTAATGCACCGATAAAGATACTGGCAACGACGATAACCTTACCAGCACGTACCACAAAGCCTTTCAAGCGTTGCCAAGTTTGGATCAGTAACGTTTTGACGTGAGGAACGTGGTAAACCGGTAATTCCATAACGAAAGGGGAGGCTTCACCGCGCATTAAAGTGTGTTTGAGTAGCAATCCTGTCAGGATAGCGACCACAATCCCTAAAATATACAGGGAAAAGACAACACTAGCGCCGTTTTTACCGAAAAAGGCCGCGGCAAATACTGCAAAAATTGCCAGCCTTGCGCCGCAAGACATAAATGGTGCCATTAGAACAGTAATCAGCCTTTCACGCGGTGCATCAAGAGTACGTGCGCCCATAATGGAAGGAACGTTACAGCCAAAGCCAACAATTAAGGGCACAAATGATTTGCCGGGTAAGCCCAGTGCTTGCATGAGCCTGTCCATTACAAATGCCGCACGAGCCATATAGCCGGAGTCTTCGAGTATTGAAAGAAATAGGTACATCATCCCGATTTGTGGTACGAGTGGTAAAACGGTATTAATACCACCACCAACACCTTGGGCAAGGAAGATGGTTAGCCAATCAGGGAAACTCAAATAATCTCCCAGCCACTGGAGACCATGAATAAATATGGCTTCTGATGCCCCCTCGAAGAAAGGTTGTAGTGCTCCTCCGATATTAATTGCTAATACAAACATCAGGTACATGACAAATAAGAAAATCGGGACACCAAGCCAGCGACTGAGAATAAATCTATCCAGTGATTGCGTTAATTTGTTGGGTTCAGCAGCACTATTATTAATAGCGGCATGGCAAATAGTCGCAATAGACTGATAGCGAGAGTCTGCAATGAGTAACTCGGGTTCTTCATTCAAACTCTCTTTAAGTTGTTGGCGTGTCGAAAGTAATTGCTCTTCTGTTATTTCTGCACGTTGGCGGCTGTAAATATCCCCTTCGAGGATTTGTAATGCTAACCAGCGGCGTTGTTGGTGGCTAAATTGCTGTGATGATATTTGATCTGACAGTGAGTCTACCGCTTGTAATAATTGAGGTGGATATTCGACAAGGGCTTTTTGGCTATTTTGTGGATGAGTATCAATGGTTTTCTTTAATTCATTAATACCAGTCGCACGTGTTGAAACCATTGGAATGACAGGGCAACCCAGTTGTTTCTCCAATTGAGCAATATCAATATCAATATGTTGGCTTTGTGCGATATCCAACATATTAAGAGCAACAATACAAGGAACACCGAGTTCAACTAACTGTAATGTAAGATAAAGGTTGCGCTCTAGGTTTGATGCATCCACCACATTGATTAGCATGTCAGCTTCGCCACTTAGGATAAAGTAACAGGCAATTTGTTCATCTAGTGAGGTTTGCTCGGAAATTGTGGTGAGGGAATAAGTCCCTGGAAGGTCAACAAGCTCAATCTTATGGTCGTCTGTGTGGAAGCGGCCAACTTTGCGTTCAACCGTGACACCTGCCCAGTTACCGACGCGTTGTCTCGAGCCCGTTAGCTGGTTAAATAGGGTCGTTTTGCCTGCATTGGGGTTGCCAATTAAGCCGATAGTCAATCGTTTCATAGTGTTTGCCAATAATATAAAAAGAATACTTAAGCGGTAGGCGCTTCATCAAGGTTAAGCAGGGCGAGATCCTTTTTACGTAATACTAAGCTCACGCGATGCGTTTCTATCTGCACAGGGTCACCAAATGGCGCTAAGCGCACGACTTTAAATACAGAACCCGGTAGCAAACCAAGGGAAAGAAGTTTTTGTCGGTAAGCGGGGCTTATCTCTGGTGAAAAACCAATTATTTTATAGCTGCATTGAGGAAGTAGAGCCATAGTGTCTTCCTATTAATTCAATTTATAATGATATCAATACTTATTGCTAGAAATATGGGTATCAATAACTTGATAGCGTAACCCAACAAAAATTAATCTAATTAACAATGAGAATTATAATCATCTACTTTTGTTCTATTTAGCCTCTTTTTTCGTCAATTTGACTTGATGTGGATCAACGAAGCATTGAGTTAGCCCTGTTTTCTTAATCGGTGGGGCTGTTGAAACGCTGGGGTATAAGAGTATTTTGAAGTGTATTAACGAGTGTGAAGTGAATTAATTAAAAATAATAGGCATCGCAATTATTTTATAGCGATGCCTATTTAACGTAATTAACGTTTTTTGCCAAATGCGGCAGCCAGTGCATCGCTCATCGCACTGTTACCAGAAGATGATGAGTTTTGGCGTGCATTACCCCTTGGTTGTGCTGCTTTGCGTGGGTTTTTGTCTTGCGTTGGAGCTGCTCGACGAGGTGCGCTATTCGTATCACCAGCTTGCTCATCCAGACGCATCGTTAGCGCAATACGTTTACGCGCGATATCGACATCTAGCACTTTGACTTTTACGATATCACCCGCTTTTACCACTTTGTGAGGGTCTTCAACGTAACTATTTGATAGAGAAGAAATATGAACGAGCCCATCTTGGTGAACACCAATATCTACAAACGCGCCAAAGTTGGTTACATTGGTAACTGCGCCCTCTAAGACCATCCCAGAGACAAGGTCATTCATGGTCTCAACCCCTTCGGCAAAGGTGGCCGTTTTAAACTCAGGGCGAGGGTCACGACCCGGTTTTTCTAATTCTTTAATGATATCCGTGACGGTTGGGACACCAAATTGTTCTGTGGTGAAATCACGTGGGCTTAAGGCATTAAGCACTTGTGAGTTACCCATAATTTCTTTTAGTGGTTGACGGACAGACTCAAGGATTTTTTCAACAATTGGGTAAGACTCAGGGTGAACGGTCGAAGCATCCAATGGGTTCTTACCATTAGTGATACGTAGGAAACCTGCACATTGTTCAAATGCTTTTGGCCCAAGGCGCGTGACTTTCAGTAACTGCTTTCTATCATTAAATTGGCCATTTTCATCACGCCAATCCACCACATTTTGGGCGATCATCTTGCTTAAACCGGCAACGCGAGTCAGTAAGGCAACTGAAGCTGTATTTAGGTCGACACCAACGGAGTTTACGCAATCTTCAACCACAGCATCGAGTTTACGTGCCAACTGAGTTTGGCTAACATCGTGTTGATATTGACCAACTCCGATAGATTTAGGGTCAATTTTTACCAGTTCAGCGAGAGGATCTTGTAGACGGCGTGCAATAGATACGGCACCACGCAAAGATACATCCAATGTTGGGAATTCAAGCGCAGCAAGCTCAGAGGCGGAATAGACCGAAGCCCCCGCTTCACTGACGATGACTTTTTGGGCTGTTACTTCAGGGTATTGTTTTTGGACTTCTGCAAAGAAGCGTTCAGTTTCTCGCGATGCAGTCCCATTACCGATTGCCACGAGTTCCACATGATGTTTTTGACACAGCGCGGCAACAATCGTTGCTGCTTTAGCCGCTTGGCCAGTGTGTGGATAAATAGTATCGGTTGCAATCAGTTTACCTGTTGCATCAACTACTGCGACTTTTACCCCTGTACGCAGGCCAGGATCGAGCCCCATAGTTGCACGCATGCCTGCGGGGGCGGCCATCAGCAAATCACTGAGATTACGGGCGAAAACGTTAATAGCCTCTTCTTCTGCTTTTTCGCGCAGAGAACTCATTACTTCCGTTTCCAAGTGCAGAAGCACTTTGACTCGCCATGTCCAGCTGATCACCGCTTTACGCCATTGGTCAGCTGGGGCGTTATTCAAATGTACATCTAAGTGGCGAGTGATGATCTCTTCACAGTAACTTTCTTTTGGTGGCTCATCAAATTGTGGGTCACAATTTAATGACAGCTGTAAAATACCTTCATTACGACCACGGAACATAGCAAGTGCACGGTGCGAGGGGACTTGAGCTACAGGCTCTTGGTGCTCAAAGTAGTCACTAAATTTAACGCCTTCTTCTTGCTTACCTTCTGCAACAACAGAAACAAGGTGGGCATTCTTCCAAATATAGTCACGAACTTTGGCCAATAAGGCGGCATCTTCGGCAAAACGCTCCATAAGAATATAACGTGCGCCATCTAAGGCTGCTTTTATATCCGCTACGCCTTTATCTGCATCGATGTAAGCTTGGGCTAGTTCTTCAGGGGACTGGCTTGGGTCTGTCCACAAGGTATCCGCTAATGGCTCAAGCCCTGCCTCAATGGCGATTTGCCCACGGGTACGACGTTTCGGTTTATACGGTAAATACAGGTCTTCAAGTTCAGTTTTATTGAGGGTAGTATCAATCGCAGAGGCAAGCTCTGGGGTTAATTTCCCTTGCTCTTCAATCGATTTCAGAATGGTTTGCTTACGGTCATTCAGTTCGCGTAAGTACCCTAAGCGGCTTTCTAGCTGGCGAAGCTGAGTATCGTCCAACCCTCCGGTAACCTCTTTACGGTAACGAGCGATAAACGGGACAGTATTACCTTCATCTAATAAGGTGAAGGCAGAAAAAACCTGTTTCGGTTGGGCATGCAGTTCTGCTGCGATGATTTGGCTTAGAGTTTCATTCATGTCGTGTTTAAATACCTACTGAAAGAACAATTAAAAAAATTTACTGCACTGTTATACTTGGTGATAGCCATAATTTCCAGACTGAATTTAAGCCTATTGGTAGGAAAGTCTCAGATTATGTTCTATAAATTATTATAATCACTGTCTCTATTGACGAATATTTTAAGGTTATGACAAAAAGTCTTTTAATTACGCGCGAAGGTTGGGATGCGTTAGACAAAGAGCTAAAGTATCTGTGGAAAGAAGAACGGCCTAGAGTAACCCAATCTGTTTCTGAAGCAGCAGCCCAAGGGGATCGTTCAGAAAACGCAGAGTACATATACGGTAAAAAAAGGTTACGTGAAATTGATCGGCGTATCCGGTTTTTATCTAAAAGATTGGATCAACTAAGGATAATCGAACCTGACCCTCGGCAAGAAGGCCGTGTCTTTTTTGGTGCTTGGGTTAAACTTGAAGATGAAAATGAAAATATCAGAATATTCCGGATAGTCGGGGCTGATGAGTTTAACCCTACAAAACAATGGATTTCAATCGACTCTCCCGTGGCGCGAGCCCTGATTGGTAAACGAGTTGATGATGAGATAATAGTAAATACTCCAGGAGGGCAAGTAACCTATTTCATATTAGAAATAAGTTATCGTCCACTAAGCATCTGAAGTGTAAAATGATTCATTAAATCCTATGTTAGTGGTAAATTAGTAGGCATTAATATTTTTTTGCTTACTTTGATTAAAAAAATAATTTGAAAGATGCACATCTTGAGGGCTACAAAATGCAGGAAAGTTATAAGGTTCTTGTCGTCGATGATGATATGCGTTTACGTGCACTGCTAGAGCGTTACCTCACAGAGCAAGGCTTTCAGGTAAGAAGTGCCGCAAACGCTGAACAAATGGACAGAATCCTGACGAGGGAATCAATTCATCTGATAGTATTAGATTTAATGCTACCGGGTGAAGATGGGTTATCAATTTGTCGTCGTTTACGCAGTCAAAATAACCCAATCCCTATTATTATGGTTACCGCGAAAGGTGAAGAGGTTGACCGCATTGTTGGTTTAGAAATTGGTGCTGATGACTATATTCCAAAACCTTTCAATCCACGCGAATTACTGGCTCGTATCCGTGCGGTACTTCGTCGCCAAGCAAATGAACTACCGGGAGCGCCATCTCAAGATGATGCTGTCATTACATTTGGTAAATTTAAGTTAAATCTTGGAACTCGTGAAATGTTCCAAGGTGATGAAAATATGCCATTAACTAGTGGTGAATTTGCGGTATTAAAAGTGTTGGTTTCTTATCCAAGGGAACCATTATCTCGTGACAAGTTAATGAGCTTAGCGCGAGGCCGTGAATACAGTGCGATGGAACGTTCTATCGATGTTCAAATTTCACGTTTACGCCGTATGGTTGAAGAAGACCCTGCCCATCCACGCTATATTCAAACAGTTTGGGGCTTGGGTTATGTGTTTGTTCCAGATGGAAGTAAAGCATGAAGCGACTGAGGTTCTCACGACGTAGTACATTTTCTCGCTCGTTATTTTTGTTCGTTGCGTTGTTATTCGCAAGCCTAGTGACCAGCTATATGGTCGTGTTGAATTTTGTTGTGATGCCTAGCTTACAACAGTTTAACAAAGTACTGGCTTATGAAGTTAGGACGTTGATGACAGAGAAAATGGTTCTACAGGATGGGACCTCGGTGCGGGTATCACCCGCGTTACGTAAAAAAATCTATAATGAATTAGGTATTACCTTTTACGCTCATTCAGCTGCAATGGAAGAAGGGTTGAATTGGGCGAAAGAGTATGATTTTTTAAGCGAACACATGTCGGATTATTTAGGCGGTAAGGCAAATGTTCACCTCGAATTAGGCCGTGAATATCCGATTTTGTGGCTGACATCTTACCTCGCGCCTGATATTTGGGTGCGAGTCCCCTTGACTGAGATAGGTCAAAATCAATTTTCCCTCGTTTTCCGTTATACACTGACTATTTTCCTGACAATTTTTGCCGGAGTGTGGCTGTATATTCGTTATCAGAACAAGCCGTTGCTTGAGTTGGAATACCATGCTGGTGAGGTTGGAAAAGGGGTTATTTTACCGCCCATGCAAGAAAAAGGCGCGACTGAGGTAAGGGCGGCAATTCGTTCCTTTAACCATATGGCCGCTGGAATCAAAACGCTAGAAAACGACCGAACTGTTTTAATGGCAGGGGTTAGCCACGATTTAAGAACGCCATTAACTCGTATTCGTTTAGCAACAGAAATGATGAGCCCAGAAGATAGCTACCTTGCGGAGTCTATCAATAAAGATATTGAAGAGTGTGATGCGATCATCGGTCAATTTATGTCCTACCTGAAAACAGGGCAAGAAATGGATATGGAATTCTGCGACCTTAATTCAATCCTTATGGAAGCGGTCAATTCAGAAAGCAATGTGATCGGTGAAATCGAAACAGCGCTGGAGCCGGGCTCAATGATAGTAAATGGTAACCCGTTAGCTATCAAACGCGCTATCACGAATATGATTGTCAACGCATATCGTTATGGTAATGGCTGGATTAAAGTAAGTAGTGGTAAAACGGAAGATTCTGTTTGGTTCCAAGTGGAAGATGATGGTGTAGGTATCAAAGAAGAAGATATTCACCGGTTATTCCAACCCTTTGTACAAGGCGAAAAAGCACGTAGCAATAAAGGGACTGGTTTAGGCTTGGCGATTATTCGCCGGATTGTCGATGCCCATGAAGGGAGCATTGAAATCCATAAGAGTGAGCGCGGTGGGTTTGCGATTAGGGCTTTGCTTCCCCTTAAAGAGAAAGAAGACTAAATACTCTTCACACTTTGCGCCGCAGCGTTGTTGGCTGCGTTCGGCTACTCGGGTCACATACTTATGTATGCTCCCCGAGATATCCTCTCTGGCCGCCTAGCTGCAACACAAATTGTTTTGAGTATTATTTGTATCAAGTAGGAAAAAGAGGCTCTCTTTTTTAGGGGCTACCTACAACTTGAACTA
>NZ_JBMWDT010000005.1:0-169834 GCF_049545585.1 Providencia sp. NPDC089933 | reverse complement strand
CTATTCCTTTACTTTTCACACTTTGCGCCGCAGCGTTGTTGGCTGCGTTCGGCTACTCGGGTCACATACTTATGTATGCTCCCCGAGATATCCTCTTTGGCCGCCTAGCTGCAACACAAATTGTTTTGAGTATTATTTGTATCAAGTAGGAAAAAGAGGCTCTCTTTTTTAGGGGCTACCTACAACTTGAACTATTTAGCGCTATTCCTTTACTTTTCACACTTTGCGCCGCAGCGTTGTTGGCTGCGTTCGGCTACTCGGGTCACATACTTATGTATGCTCCCCGAGATATCCTCTCTGGTTGCTTAGCTGCAACACAAATTATTTTGAGTATTATTTTATAGTTGCAGGATAAAAATATTTTTCGCTTTTATGACAGTCTGTCATTTTTCTTTTTGATATTAGTTTTGAAGTTTTGTTTTTATAACTGATTGAATTTTAAGTTATAAAATTGTATTTTTCTTCGTTTTTGTTTTCTCGCCAGCGAAAAAATCAGCAATTGTCATAAAACTGTCATAAAAACGACATGTTGTCGTAACTAAATTGTCCTATTTTTCCTACCGTGACATACACCCAACAATTTTATACTTGATTGTTTCTATACATCCCCGGAGGGATTATGAAAATGACGCGTACCACCTTAGCAAGCGTAATGGCAGCAACTTTATCTTTGACCGCAATGTCTTCTTTTGCTGCTACCAGCCTGACCGGAGCTGGCGCGACTTTCCCCGCTCCTGTTTATGCAAAGTGGGCAGACTCTTATCAGAAAGAAACAGGTAATAAAGTAAACTATCAGGGGATTGGCTCTTCTGGTGGTGTCAAACAAATTAATGCAAAAACCGTTGATTTCGGTGCCTCTGATGCGCCATTAACTGACGAAAAACTGAAAAAAGATGGTTTATTTCAGTTCCCAACAGTCATTGGCGGTGTTGTCCTGGCTGTCAACGTAAAAGGCATTGAGTCAGGGCAACTGACTTTAGATGGCAACACTTTAGGGGATATCTATTTAGGTAAAATTACTAAGTGGAATGACCCTGCTATTGCTAAGTTAAACCCAAATGTTAGCCTACCAGACCAAACTATCGCAGTCGTCAGACGTTCTGATGGCTCAGGTACCACTTTCGTATTCACTAGCTACTTAGCGAAAGTTAGTGCAAGCTGGAAATCAGATATTGGTGCGGGCTCAACAGTTAACTGGCCAAAAAATAGCGTAGGTGGTAAAGGTAACGATGGCGTTGCAGCATTTGTTCAGCGTCTGCCAGGTTCTATTGGTTATGTGGAATATGCTTACGCAAAACAGAATAATCTTGCTTATACTAAACTGATATCTGCGGATGGCGAAGCAGTCTCGCCAACAGGTGAAAGTTTCAGCGCAGCAGCGAAAAAAGTTGATTGGTCTAAATCTTTTGCTCAAGACCTCACGAACCGTGATGGTGCCAATGCATGGCCAATCACATCGACAACTTTTATTTTAGTACACAAAGAGCAAGCTAATGCTGAAAAGGGTAAAGCAACGCTCGACTTCTTTAACTGGGCCTATGAGAAAGGTGGTAAGCAAGCGGAAGCATTAGACTACGCAATTTTACCTGAAGAAGTGGTGACAGCTGTTCGCGCAGCATGGAAAACAGAAGTAAAAGATAGCCAAGGTAAAGCACTTTTCTAAGTGAACCTCGGGTTGGCAGTGGCAGGCGGATGTTAGAGGATCTAACATCCGCTTTCTAAATGAAGTAAATTAAATCCTACGTAAGCAAGTAGGTGTGGAATGAGAACAAAGCGCATGGCCGAAAAAACAACGGCATTTAAAGCTCCTAGCAAATCAGGTGATGTGATTTTTGGTGCATTGGTAAAGATTGCCGCGCTAATCACTTTATTAATGCTTGGGGGTATTATTATCTCCCTTATTTTTGCATCTTGGCCAAGTATGCAAAAATTTGGTTTTTCGTTTTTATGGACCAAAGAGTGGGATGCTCCAGCGGAAGAGTTCGGTGCGCTTGTGCCTATTTATGGCACGATTGTGACATCGTTAATTGCTCTGATCATTGCGGTACCAGTGAGTTTTGGTATCGCCTTATTTTTAACTGAGCTTGCACCTAACTGGTTAAAACGGCCTCTAGGTATTGCAATTGAACTCCTTGCTGCTATCCCAAGTATTGTTTATGGGATGTGGGGGTTATTCGTCTTTGCGCCGTTGTTTGCGGAATATTTCCAAGAACCAGTGGGGAATGTGATGTCGAGTATTCCGATTGTTGGTGAGTTATTCTCAGGCCCAGCATTCGGTATCGGTATTTTAGCTGCGGGGATCATCCTCGCGATTATGATTATTCCTTACATTGCGTCTGTTATGCGCGATGTATTTGAACAAACTCCTGTGATGATGAAAGAGTCAGCTTATGGTATTGGCTGTACTACATGGGAAGTGATCTGGAACATTGTTCTGCCTTATACCCGTAATGGGGTAATTGGGGGGGTGATGTTAGGTCTAGGCCGCGCATTGGGTGAAACCATGGCGGTGACATTCGTGATTGGTAATACTTATCAACTAGATAGCGTGTCATTATTTATGCCAGGTAATAGTATCACCTCTGCATTGGCGAATGAGTTTGCAGAAGCAGAAAGCGGCTTGCATACCTCTGCCTTGATGGAGCTTGGGCTGATTCTATTTGTTATCACATTCATTGTGCTAGCAATCTCCAAGCTGATGGTTATGCGCCTTGCGAAGAATGAGGGCCGTTAATATGTCGTTATCTCAACCTATTGCCGTCAATCAAAAAGAACGCGCTCGCCGTCAAGCATGGCGCCGTCAAATCAATAGAATGGCTCTA
Source organism: Providencia sp. NPDC089933 (assembly GCF_049545585.1). Taxonomy (NCBI): domain Bacteria; kingdom Pseudomonadati; phylum Pseudomonadota; class Gammaproteobacteria; order Enterobacterales; family Morganellaceae; genus Providencia; species Providencia sp. NPDC089933. The sequence goes on along the minus strand of NZ_JBMWDT010000005.1, from coordinate 167,012 downwards.
TTGGTTTCGATGTTAACCATGGCTTTTGGCTTGTTTTGGTTAGTTTGGATTTTATTTTCTACAGTGACGAAAGGGATTGATGGGATGTCCCTCAATCTGTTTACTGAAATGACCCCACCGCCTAATACAGAAGGTGGCGGCTTAGCAAATGCCATTGTTGGTAGTGGTTTACTGATCCTCTGGGCTACGGTTATCGGTACTCCTTTAGGGATCTTAGCGGGGATTTATTTAGCAGAGTATGGCCGTAAGTCATGGTTAGCTTCGGTAACTCGTTTTATTAATGACATCTTATTATCAGCGCCATCTATCGTTGTAGGTCTGTTTGTGTACACCATCGTGGTTGCACAGATGCAGCATTTTTCCGGTTGGGCTGGGGTTGTCGCACTTGCATTGTTGCAAATTCCAATTGTTATCCGGACAACTGAAAATATGTTGAAGTTAGTGCCGGATAGCTTGCGTGAAGCCGCTTATGCACTCGGCACACCAAAATGGAAAATGATTTTATCTATTACGCTAAAAGCATCTGTATCCGGGATTATCACGGGGATTTTGCTGGCTATTGCACGTATTGCGGGGGAAACCGCACCGTTACTGTTTACTTCACTGTCGAATCAGTTCTGGAGTACAGATATGAGCGAGCCAATTGCCAACTTACCAGTGACTATCTTCAAATTTGCAATGAGTCCATTCTCTGAATGGCAAGAGCTTGCATGGGCTGGGGTGTTATTAATTACCCTATGTGTCCTACTGATTAATATCATTGCGCGTGTTGTGTTTGCACAGAAAAAACACTAAGCCCGGATAACTAAAGATTTAGAGAGAAAAGTAAACCATGATTAATGCAAACGAAATTGCAAACAGTAAAATTAAAGTTCGTGACCTCAACTTCTACTATGGCAAGTTTCACGCGCTGAAAAATATCTCTTTAGACATTGAAAAGAATAAAGTGACGGCATTTATCGGCCCATCAGGCTGCGGTAAATCCACATTGTTACGTACCTTTAATAAAATGTATGAGCTGTATGGCGAACAACGTGCAGAAGGTGAAATTTTATTAGATGGTCAGAATATCCTGACGGACAAACAAGATATCGCGTTATTACGAGCAAAAGTAGGAATGGTCTTTCAAAAACCCACTCCATTCCCAATGTCTATCTACGATAATATTGCATTTGGAGTCCGTTTATTTGAAAAATTATCGCGTGTAGAAATGGATGAGCGTGTGCAATGGGCACTGACAAAAGCTGCATTATGGAATGAAACTAAAGATAAACTCCACCAAAGTGGTTATAGCTTGTCTGGTGGTCAGCAGCAACGTTTATGTATTGCTCGTGGGATAGCTATTCGCCCAGAGGTATTGTTACTGGATGAGCCTTGCTCTGCACTTGACCCTATCTCAACGGGTCGTATTGAAGAATTAATTAGTGAATTAAAATCAGAGTACACTGTGGTGATTGTTACCCATAATATGCAACAGGCAGCACGTTGTTCTGATTATACGGCATTCATGTACTTAGGGGAGTTAGTTGAGTTTAATCACACTGACAAGATGTTTACGACCCCTGAAATGAAGCAAACTGAAGATTATATTACTGGCCGCTACGGTTGATATGGAGCCGACGATGGATACGCTGAATCACAACAAACATATATCGGGGCAGTTCAATGCTGAACTGGAACATATCCATACTGAGTTGATGACAATGGGAGGGCTGGTGGAAGAACAGCTCACCAAAGCCATTACGGCCATGCATAATCAGGATGAAGCCTTAGCACGTGAAGTTATTGAGAATGACCATAAAGTCAATATGATGGAAGTGGCGATTGACGAAGAGTGCGTAAAAATTATTGCCAAGCGCCAGCCAACAGCGAGTGATTTGCGTCTGATTATGGCAATTTCAAAAACCATTGCAGAATTGGAAAGGATTGGCGATGTTGCGGACAAAATCTGCCAAACTGCATTGGAGAAATTCTCTCATCAACATCAGCCTTTGTTAGTGAGTTTGGAATCATTAGGCCGTCATACGGTACAAATGCTACATGATGTACTTGATGCATTTGCACGAATGGATCTTGAAGAAGCCATCCGTATTTACCGTGAAGATGAAAAAGTTGACCAAGAGTATGAGGGTATCGTACGTCAATTAATGACCTATATGATGGAAGACCCGCGGACAATCCCGAGTGTATTAACGGCACTGTTCTGCGCACGCTCCATTGAGCGCATTGGCGACCGTTGTCAAAATATCTGTGAATTTATTTTCTACTATGTGAAGGGGCAAGATTTCCGTCACGTCGGTGGGGATAGTCTTGAGAAGATGTTAACGAATAAATAATTACTCGAATACTCGTCATATTTCGTGCTGTGGCGGTGTTGGCTTCGCTCGGTTACTCGGGTCACATACTGATGTATGCTCCCCGAGATATCCTCGCTTGCCGCCTAGCCACAACGCGAACTATTTAGAGTATTAATATATGAGGTTAATGCATTAAATACCTATCATACCTCAAGCTGTAGTTCTGATATTTGAGTTCGACTACTCGGGTCACATACTTGTGTATGCCCCTAGGGATAATTTTATTTGCCGCCTAGCTACAGCCCGAACTATTTAGAGTATTACTCTTGAATATCGGCGTCAGCTTACTTTAGAACAAATTGTTTAGCGTATAAAACGTTCTTCTACCGACTTTCTTCTTGCTCAATAAGAGTCTATTGATGGTTTAACCATGTTCGGGGTCCTTGTATAAAGTTTCCCCCTTTCTTTATTCACTTCATTTATTCCTCTTAGTTATAAATATATTATTTAATAGTATTTCAAGTGCTAAGAGATAGTTGATAGCTTGTGACGGTCGATTTACATAAATTTACCGCCAGAGGTGTTCAATGAAAGCTCGTATTCTCTCAACTGTTCTACTCACAGGTTTGGCGCTGACAGCGAATGTCGCTAGCGCAGATAAATTAGATGATATCAAGCAAGCCGGAGTGATCCGCATTTCAGTCTTTGATAGCAACCCGCCCTTTGGTTTTATTGACCCTCAAACTAAGAAATTGGCTGGTTATGATGTGGATATCGCACAAGAAATTGCTGATGGCCTAGGGGTAAAACTTGAGCTTCGTCCGACTAATCCTGCGAATCGTATTCCACTTTTAACTTCTGGCAAAGTTGATCTTATTGGGGCGAATTTTACCATTACCGATGAACGCGCAAAACAAGTTGATTTTTCCATCCCTGATTTTGCTACCGGGCAAAAATTTATTGCCCGTAAAGGCGTATTAAAAACCCCTGATGATATTAAACCTCTGCGTATCGGTGCAGATAAAGGCACCGTACAAGAAGTCACTTTACGTGAGCGTTTTCCAGACACTAAAGTGATTTCTTACGATGATACCCCACAGGCATTTGCTGCACTGCGTAATGGTAACGTACAAGCTATTACCCAAGACGATGCAAAATTGGTGGGTTTATTAGGTAATTTACCTGAGAAAGTTAAAGTTGATTTTGAAATTTCGCCATTCAGCCTAACAAAAGAATATCAAGCACTTGCAGCAAGCAAAGGCGAAACACGTTTGGTTGAAAACGTCAATGAAACACTGTTGAAATTAGAGAAAGACGGCAAAGCCGAGGTGATTTACAACCGTTGGTTTGGCCCAGAAACTAAAGCCGCCCAACCACGTGGTGACTTTAAGTTTGCACCATTAAGCGAACAACAGCCTCAATCTTAATGGCCTGAAATAAAAAAATAACTTGTTGGTTACCCTGCACATTGTGCGGGGTTCTTGGTTAATAGAACCAAGTAGAATGGTGATTGACTATGTTTGAGAAATTTTCCAGCGGTAATTTTTGGTCAGAACATCTGCTGGCACCACAGTACCTTGAATGGTTCGGCTATGGTTTTTTGATCACAGTTTGGATCTCTGTGTGTACCATTATTGCGGCTACTTTATTAGGTTTTCTAGTTGCATCAGCAAAGGATAGCCAGATTGCTCCTCTTCGTTGGGGAGTGAACATCTATATTTCTATTTTTAGAAACACGCCTTTGTTGGTGCAGCTATTTTTTTGGTATTTCGCTTCTGGTGAAATTTTACCATCTGCCACAATGGAATGGTTGAATACACCCCATGAAATCCAATTGTTGGGGATACCCGTAGGGTGGCCATCATTTGAATTTTTAGCGGGTTTTGTTGGTTTGACCTTGTATACCGTACCCTTTATTGCTGAGGAAATTCGAGCAGGTATCAGGGGCGTTCGTCAGGGGCAAAAATATGCTGCTTTCGCTTTGGGGCTAACTTCTTGGCAGGCGATGAAACTCGTGGTGTTGCCTCAAGCGGTTAAAATCGCTATGCCGCCTTTACTTGGCCAATATATGAATGTGGTAAAGAATTCATCGTTAACGATGGCGATTGGGGTGGCGGAGCTTTCTTATGTATCGCGGCAAGTGGATAGCCAGTCATTACAAACTTTCGCCGCATTTGGTGTTGCCACAGTGTTGTACATTGCCATTATTGCATTAATGGAAGGCTGGGGGCAGTGGCGCCAACAACGTAATTTAGCTCAAGGGGCATAAAATGGATTTTTCGATTATTGAGCAAAACTGGCAATATTTATTATTAGGTACTTTCCCTGACGGCCCACTCGAAGGCGCTGCTTTAACCTTACTCATGAGCTTACTTGCGGGGGCGGCTTCTATAGTATTGGGGACGTTGGGTGGTATTGCGTTAGCCATGCTGCGTGGATTCTGGGTTAACCTATTTGCCGCTATTTTAGGCTTTTTCCGTGCAATTCCTGTGATTATGTTGATTTTTTGGACCTACTTTCTGTTGCCTATTTTGCTTGGCGCAGAAATCCCTGGGATTGCTACTGTGGTATGTGCATTAGCGTTGATTACTTCAGCATATCTAGCTCACGCGGTAAAGGCGGGGATTTTAGCGATTGGTAAAGGGCAGTGGCAAGCTGGCATGTCTTTGGGTTTTAGCCGTTGGCAGGTGCTTTGGCACATTGTTTTACCACAAGCGTTACGAATGATGGTACCTTCATTTATTAATCAATGGGTTGCATTAATTAAAGATACCTCTCTAGCTTATATTGTGGGGGTTGCTGAATTATCATTTTTAGCTACTCAAGTGAATAACCGTGAAATGGTATACCCGCTCGAGGTTTTCTTATTTGTGGCGTTTATTTATTTTGTGATGTGTTTTGCGGTGGAAATTATTGCGAATAGGGTAGCGAAAAGGCTAAGCACACAAAATGAACCTCAAAAACGAGCCGCGAAGCGTAGCTTATTGTTTTGGCGTAGGCAAAAGCTATTGGCGCTGTCTTAAGTCAACATAGCGGTGTAATAACCGCTATTATCTCAACAACACTTATCTGATTATTTTTCTTATTTCGGCTTGCTGTATCAGTTAGTTAGGACATTTTTGCCTATTATGGTTTACGCAATCGTTTTCTTTTGTGATTTTTAATTGTAGTATAGGGCGAAAAAAACTTTTTTTGGGCGCTATATCTAATGAGTAATCAATCTTCTAGCTCGGCACAACCGCAGGGCTTGTTTCAGCGTGTTTTTAAATTACAGGAACACGGCACAACCGCACGAACAGAAGTTGTTGCAGGCTTCACGACCTTTCTGACGATGGTGTATATCGTCTTTGTTAACCCACAAATTCTTTCTGTTGCAGGGATGGACATTAAAGCGGTGTTTGTTACCACCTGCTTGATTGCTGCTATTGGTAGTATCTTGATGGGGCTATTAGCAAACTTACCAATCGCGGTAGCACCTGCAATGGGGCTGAATGCCTTTTTTGCTTTTGTTGTCGTCGGGGCCATGGGGTATTCGTGGCAAGTCGCTATGGGCGCAGTATTCTGGGGAGCGGTTGGTTTATTTATTCTGACATTGTTCCGTATTCGTTATTGGATTATTGCTAATATCCCGCTTAGTCTTCGTGTCGGGATCACCAGTGGTATCGGTTTATTTATTGCCATGATGGGGTTAAAAAACTCAGGCATTATTGTTGCAAACCCAGATACACTGGTCTCAATTGGTAACTTAACTCACCATAACGTTTGGCTGGGGGCGCTGGGTTTCTTTATCATCGCAATTCTGGCAGCGCGTAATATTCATGCAGCAGTTTTGGTGTCTATTGCCGTGACTACATTGATCGGTCTTGCGCTGGGTGATGTGAAATATTCGGGTGTGTTTTCCATGCCACCAAGTATCACTAGTGTGGTTGGGCAAGTCGATTTTGCTGGTTCTTTAGATTTAGCGCTATCAGGTGTTATTTTCGCCTTTATGTTAGTAAACCTGTTTGACTCATCGGGCACTATGATTGGCGTGACGGATAAGGCTGGGATTACCAATGAACGCGGGACATTTCCACGAATGAAACAAGCCCTGTATGTGGATAGTTTGAGTTCGGTGGCAGGTTCTGCAATGGGAACATCATCAGTGACTGCGTATATTGAGAGCTCTTCAGGGGTATCTGTTGGTGGGCGTACTGGCTTAACCGCAATTGTTGTGGGCGTTCTATTTCTATTGACCATGTTTATCTCACCTCTTGCAGGTATGGTTCCTGCTTATGCAACCGCAGGTGCCCTGATTTACGTGGGTGTGTTGATGACTTCAAGCTTAACGCGGGTGAAATGGGACGATTTAACCGAGTCTGTGCCTGCATTTATTACCGCAGTAATGATGCCGTTTAGTTTCTCTATTACCGAAGGTATCGCACTGGGCTTTATTGCCTACTGCGCAATGAAAATTGGTACGGGGCGCTGGCGTGATCTGGGGCTGTGCGTCATTTTAGTTGCGGCGATGTTCCTGTTAAAAATGATCCTAGTCGACGCCTAACATGTGCTTCATATTTTGAACTGTAGCGGTGTTGGCTGCGTTTGCTAACCCTAGTCACATACTTTTGTATGCTCCTAGGAATTAGCAATTCTTCCGCCTTGCTACAGCTCAAACTATTTAGCGCATTAATATTCGTCATACTTCAAGCTGTGGCGTTGTTGCCTACACTTGGTTACTCGGGCCATATACTTGTGTATGCTCCCCGAGATAACCTCGCTTGGCGCCTAGTCACAACTTGCATTATTTAATGAGTTAATCATTTCTCTTTTTATTATTTGCCCCCTCCATGCCCTAAATAATTTGTGTTGCATGAGCGTACATGCAACGCAAATTATTTAGGGTATAATTAATAAACTACTGCTGTGAAGGTCAGGTGAGATAAAAATCTACTGAAATTGCAAACTAGTACTTTCCCCCTTCATGGGAAACTGCTAGATTTCGCAGCAGAAACTGACTTTATCAAGGTATCAGGCCATGAATTCACCAAAAAAACCGGCAAGTAAGCCAAAGAAAAAATACCGTAAAACGAAAGAAGAATTGAACGCAGAAGGTCGTGAGCGTAAGCGCGAAAGTAAACATCGTGGTAATAAATCAGGTAGTCGCTACCAAGATAAGTCATCAAGCAGCCAAAATAATGGGCAAAATAACATTGTTGACCCACGCTTAGGCAGTAAAAAACCAGTGCCTTTAATTGTTGATGATAATTCAGCGACTAAACCTGTGGTTGAGAAAAAACAGCCAGTAGTTAAAGAAAAATTAACCCCTGAAGCTGAGTTAGCATTGTTAGAAAGTGATGACCGTTTAGATGGTTTGTTAGCACGTTTGGAAGATGGTGAGACCGTTACCGCAGAAGAACAGAAATATATCAATACTTGTTTAGACCGTATTGATGAGCTGATGAACATTTTAGGCATAGAATATGCTGAAGAAGAAGAGGAAGAAGACGAAGAAAAACTCGATGACATCATGCGTATCTTAAAAAGTAAATAACTTCGTTTAACCATCCCTCGTATATTCGGGGGATGTCGCTATTATTTTTCATAAATACACTTTTCTTTGATGTTGCATCAAGTCTCTTTTCTTTAACATCTTTATACTCGTCATATTTCAAGTTGCAGCATTGTTGGCTATGCTCATTCGCTCTAGTCATATACTTATGTATACTTTTAGCGACTCATTCACTTGCCGCCTAGCCACAACTTGAAATATTTAGAGTCTATAACGTTATGTATGCTATAAAATTTTCACATCACCGAATAACAAATTAAATAAGGTGCAACCCGTTGTGATGGTTTAAGCTTTTGGTCAATTGAGGAATGTTATGTCAGAGCAAAATATTGTTTGGGACCTCGCTCTCATTCAAAAATATAATTATTCAGGGCCGCGTTATACATCGTACCCCACTGCCTTGGAATTTAACCAAGATTATGACGAAAGTGCGTTTGTTCAAGCAACTCAGCGTTATCCCGACCGTCCTTTATCGCTCTACGTTCATATTCCTTTTTGCCATAAGCTTTGTTATTTCTGTGGCTGTAATAAATTAGTTACTCGCCAAAAACATAAAGCAGATGAATACCTACAAGTCATTGAAAAAGAAATTATTCAGCGTGCAGCTTTATTAAAAGGACGTCTTGTTACTCAGATGCACTGGGGAGGCGGTACACCAACTTATCTTGATAAAGTGCAAGTTAGCCATCTAGTCGGTTTATTGAAAAAGCACTTTCATTTTGCAGATAACGTAGAGATGTCGATTGAAGTCGATCCGCGTGAAATTGAGTTGGATATGATAGACCATTTACGCGCTGAAGGGTTTAACCGCCTGAGTATGGGGGTACAAGACTTTAATAAAGAAGTGCAAGTATTGGTTAACCGAGAGCAAGATGAAGAGTTTATTTTTGCTCTAATTAAGCGAGCAAAAGAAACAGGGTTTACTTCAACCAGTATTGACCTTATCTATGGCTTGCCAAAGCAAACGCCAGAAAGTTTTGCTTTTACCCTGAAAAAAGTGGCAGAGCTGTCACCTGACCGCTTAAGTGTATTTAATTATGCACATTTACCTAATTTGTTTGCAGCGCAGCGTAAAATTAAAGATGAAGATCTGCCAAGCGCAGAGCAAAAACTGGATATTCTTCAAGATACGATAGCTACACTCACTGGAAATGGTTATCAATTTATCGGTATGGATCACTTTGCACGCCCAGAAGATGAACTTGCGGTAGCCCAGCGTGAAGGCATACTGCACCGTAATTTCCAAGGGTATACCACCCAAGGGGACTGTGATCTGTTAGGGCTCGGCGTCTCGGCGATTAGCATGTTAGGGGATAACTACGCTCAAAACCAAAAAGATTTAAAAACCTATTATGCACAAGTCGAAGAGCAGGGGCATGCGCTGTGGCGTGGGTTGGTATTAACGGATGATGACTGTTTACGTCGTGATGTTATCAAAACCTTAATTTGTAATTTCCAACTGAATTTCGCACAAATAGAAGCACTATATCCAATTGATTTTAAATCTTACTTTGCAGAAGACTTAAACTTATTGATACCAATGGCAGAAGATGACCTAGTCGAAATTAGCGAAACAGGGATTAAGGTGACTCCTCAAGGACGTTTACTTATTCGTAATATTTGCATGTGTTTTGATGTGTATTTGCGTAGGCAGATGAGGCAGCGGCAGTTTTCCCGCGTCATCTGAATGCTCGTCATATTTCGTGCTGTAGCGTTGTTGGCTACGTTCACTAACCCTAGTCACATACTTTATGTATGCTCCTAGGGCTTAGTTTCTCTTGCCGCCTAGCTACATAACGAACTATTTAGAGCATTTACTCTTCGTCATATTTTATGCTGTAGCGTTGTTGGCTACGTTCACTAACCTTAGTCACAACTTAGCGTATGCTTCCCGCGCTGTTTTCACTTTGACGCCTAGTGGTACTCGAACTATATAGAGCATCTACTCCTCGTCATATTTCGTGCTGTAGCGTTGTTGGCTACGTTCACTAACCCTAGTCACATACTTTATGTATGCTCCTAGTGCTTAGTTTCTCTTGCCGCCTAGCTACAGAACGAACTATTTAGAGCATCTACTCTTCGTCAGAAATCTAATTTATTCATTAATCTTTTCAATTAATTGATAAGCTGCGGTGATGCGGTCGGAAATTGGGTACCATTTATTGGATAAAATCACGATGCCGATTTGTTCTTCAGGGATAAAGGCGGCATAAACTGCAAAACCATTTGTGGAGCCTGTCTTGTTGTAGAACGCTCGCGTTTCTGGCGGCATTGCCGGTTTAATTGCTTCGATTTTCTGTGGCTGTAATGCCATTTCATCACGGTTACCTTGATGTAATTGTGATAAAGAGACAGGCCACGGGTAACTTTCCCACATCATATCTTGTACAAATGAATCTGTTAGATAAAAGCCTGTGTGGGTATCTTCTACCGCTTCTTGCCATGATTTTGCGACTTTTACCGTCTGCATATTAATATCTAAGAAACGGATCAAATCTTTGGCAGTAGATTTCAAACCATAGGATTCGGCATCTAAAATCTGTGGTGCCACTCGCGCTGGGTGATCTTTCTTATTATAACCCTGAGCATAATTTTTCATTTGGTGCTTAGGGACATGAATATAGGTATGTTTGAGCCCCAGTGAAGGCAGCATTAATTTTTCCATCGCTTGTTCAAATGGCATTTTGAGTTGTTTAGCGGTGACGATGCCTAATAATCCAGTACCTAAATTTGAGTAAGAACGATATTCTCCAATGGTTTTTTCAGGGAGCCAATGTTGGTAATAGCTTATTAATTCAGCTGAATTCGTAATGGTCTCCGGCACAAATAATGGTAATCCAGAGGTGTGGGTGGCTAAGTTCATCACGGTGATATGGTCAAATGCTGAATCTGTTAACTCGGGTAGGTAATGACTCACTTTTTGTGAGAAATCTAATTTACCTTGTTCTTGTGCATAAGCGGCTAATGTTGCTGTAAATGTTTTCGAAAGAGAGCCAATTTCAAATAATGTGTTGTTATTGATAGGGGCTTTGTTTTGCTTAGACAATACACCGTAATGATAAAAATAGTGCTTTCCTTCAATCGAGATTGCCACCGACATTCCGGGTATCTGTTGTTGTTTCATTAGTGGTTTAATAATGTTATCAACGTTTTGTTGAGTTAGCGCGTTGGCTGAAATTGTGGTTAAGGCTAAGCTAAGAGCGGCAAAAATCCGCCCCTGACGAAAAACATTTCTCATAGGTAGTCCAATTAAATAAAAGTTTAAGTTGTTGCTAATATAAATAAGGAAGAACTTCATTGCATAACTGAAGTGCTTTAGTATAGATTTCTAGGCTGTTATACCGTTGTTGTATAGCAGTATGCGTGTTTTACGCCTTCATTTAAAACGATATAAAGTTCGATGAGGTAAAAGAAAATCTTATGTCAGGGAATTATCGTCATCGACTACCTTTAAATGCTTTGCGTGCATTCGAAGCATCTGCCCGCCATTTAAGTTTCACGCGAGCAGGTATGGAATTGAATGTGACCCAAGCAGCGGTAAGCCAGCAGGTTCGGTTATTAGAAGAGCAACTAGGTTTAGAATTATTTATCCGCTTACCTAGAGGGTTGGCCTTAACAGATGAAGGCTTAGCTCTCCTACCTGTGTTGAGTCGTTCTTTCGACCAAATTGAGTCTTTATTGCAGCAGTTTGATGATGGGCACTACCATGAAGTGTTGAGTATATCAGTAGTGGGAACATTTGCGGTGGGTTGGTTACTACCTCAATTATCAAAATTCTCTAATTTATACCCGTATATTGATTTACGGATTATGACACATAATAACGTAGTCAATTTGGCGGCAGAAGGTGTTGATTTTGCCATACGCTTTGGGGAGGGGTTATGGCCTCTGGCTGAGAATATTCCATTATTTAGCGCATCGCATACTGTGTTATGCTCTGAGAAAATGGCTAACCGCTTAACGACTCCCCTAGATTTAAAAGCGCATCATTTATTACGCTCATACCGTAAAGATGAATGGGAAAAATGGTTTCTTGCCGCAGGTTTAGAGCCGTGGCGAGTGAAAGGGCCTGTGTTTGACTCGTCTCGTCTAATGGTTGAAGCTGCGTTATTAACGGATAGTGTGGCATTGGTACCGAGTTGTATGTTTGAACATGAGTTGAGTGCTGGGAGTTTAGTGCAGCCATTTGATATTTCAGTGACATTAGGGGGCTATTGGCTTAGTCGTTTGAAGTCCAAACCATGTACACCTGCGATGATGATATTCCGTAATTGGTTATTGGATGAATCCCAACAAAGATAAATCGGTGCAATAATGTCATGCACCGATATTTAATAAATCAGCATATAATGATGCTCATATTTAAATATTAAAATACTAACGCCTCAGCAGAAAAATAATTTTTTTTACTAAGTGGGGTGTCTGTATTTTTATTTATTTCTGTCTCGTCAGTTAAAAAATAGGCAGGGTCAATATTAAATATCTGAGATAATTGATATATCGTATCAACATGGATATTGACTTCGCCATTTTCATAACGTGATTGATGTTGTTGGCTAATACCTAATAAGCTACTTAATTCTTTTCCGCTCATACCATTAGCTTCTCTTAATGCTCTAATTTTTAGACCAACAGATTTTGATATTTTTCGTTTCATAATGTTCTCTCTAATTTTAATAACACAAAATTAATTAAGGATTTTTAATATTATTAATGTTTCTTATGTGGTTTAATTCTCTTTTTTAGTACTAAAAAAATGAAAAAAAGATTTAATATCAATCTTAAAGTATTCTGCATATTGAGATAACCTATCTATATTTATTCTATTCACTCCTCGTTCATATCTAGATTGTTGTTGTGGACTAATTCCTATTTCCTTAGATATAATAGATATAGGAATACCTAACTTTTTTCTATGATAATAAATTTGATATCCAATTTGTTTGGATATTGAATAATTTTTTGACATGTTTTCCCTTTATAAAATAAATCATAAACAACAGGGCTACACTAGATATAGATAAGGCAAAAACTAGAGCTTAATAGTTAATATATAGATAATTTAAAAAAAAGCATGTGTTTAAATCAAGATATTGTATTTTTATATGGAATGGTATTATTTAATGACCACCCATTTTAGATGGTCGTAATATGATACTTAAAACTAGGCCAATTATTCATATCGAATATTGACTGTTGCTGTACTGTTCGCTTTCCCAGGCGTTATTTTAGCTGCCGTTTTAATATAGCGAGCTTTCCAGTTGAACCGGATATCTCCAGCAGCTGAATTAGTTATGGTATTGTTTTTAGTAGCTAGTTTTATAGGGGCATTACTTGCATTTAGTAGTTGTATGGCAATACCTGTTGCAGAGCCCGTGCCAGATAACTTGATTTTCCCTGTTTGCGTATCAACATACCCCGCACTACTGGTAATGGTTGTTTTAATATTAGTTCCGGCAGCACAACTTAAGGTGATCGGGATATTAACACTAGCACTTACTGCGCCAATATCCTTAAATTGTGTGTCATACCAATCACCTAAAACAACGGTATAGTTGTTCGACTTTGTTGTGCATTTTGCTACATTTATTCGCACGGCATTCATCGGTATATTTAATGTACTGATATTCCAATTTATATGGTTAGGGTTTTCTTGGATTAATCGTGCAACAGCCCCGGCCTTAAGGGTATTAGACTGTGTTACATTTCCGGTTTTTTTTACTATAAAAACCCATTTGGGCACTGCAATACGCCATGGCATTCTATCTCCGATAGGGTATGGGCTATAATAATCTAATGCCCCTGCTACGGCTCGAATCTCTACACTGATACCTGGAATATTAGTGGCAGCTATTTTATTTAAGTTTGGCACCCAGCCATTTATATAGCTGGCATGTAATCTTGCCTGTCCACATTGGCCGTCTTTTCCTGAGAATGTCGTAATATTATCACTAGCAAAACGAATTGTATATGTACCTAAATTCCTTGTTGAATTATCATCATATTGAATAGTATGAGTTTGTGTAGGAACATTGACATTAATATTCCTTAAGTTTGGGTTTTGAATACAAGCAGAATATGAATATGTAGAATACAATAGTGTTGTCATTAATAATGCTTTTATATTAGATTTCTTCATAGATGTTTCCTCTGGTTTTTATAGGGAATTCTTTTTTAATATATTCTTTCTCTATTTCAGTGAAGATGAAAAACTCTAATATACTAATGTTAAATATCTCAGCATACTGATTTAGCCTATCTAAATTTATTCGGTTAATACCATGTTCATATCTTGATTGTTGTTGTTCACTCACACCAATTATGTTTGCAATCTGGTTTAATGTCATTCCATTCATTTTTCTATAATATGTTATTTTACTTCCAGCTATTTTGGAAATAGGGTAGTAATTAGACATAATGTATCTCCTATTAAAATAAATATAGGCGTAATAAGAAATTATATTTAATTACTGATAAGTAAATGTAAATTCTAAGTGGCTTTTAAAAGACCCTGCAATCATTCCATTACCATAACCTGAAACTCTAGCTGATAACGGAATTTCTACGCTTCTAGTTTGTGTGTTGACATTTGTTGTAATGGTATCGCCGTTTTTTATAGTCGCTTTATTTGCAGTTCTTGCTAAATTCAAAGCAACATTTTTTGCTGTCCCGTTGTTTATAAAATACTCTGGAGTTGTTGGGTCTGGAGTACCTGATATAGCCATTACAGCTTGGCTTGTTCCTACAGGGCAATTTTTGAGCTTAACTGAAAAATCAACCCATGACGATTTTTGTGTATCCTTAATATTCCAAATATTAATCTTTTTTAAATCAATAAGGTAATTAGATTTTTCAAGTTCACAAGGCGCAGCTATGACAGTACCGTGTACTTTAATATTCGCAGCTTGCCCAAAAACAATGAAAGAGCAGCTCATTAGTGATAGAAATAAAATAAAGTGTCTCATATTCTTTTCCCTGTTTATAAATAGGTAATTGTTGCTGTAATATTTGCAGAAATAGTCCCAGGGGTGACATTACCTAATGAGCTAAACGCACGTGTTCTTAATGGGATGTTAATATTTGTTTGTCCATTTGTAGTGACTTGCAATACTTTTTGGTTACCTAAAGCGGTTGTTCCATTACCATTTTGTAGTTGTACAGCTAGGTTCCTTGCCGTACCTTGGTTTTTGTATAAACTTGTTGCATCCGCAGTATCCGCGGTTCCTGTAAACGTCAGTTTTACTTGGTTAATATAGGTAGAACAGTTATTTAAGCTAATATTAAAGTTTTTCCATGGGGAACCTGAATTGGTATTTTTAAAGACATCTGCAGAAATACTTTTTAGGTCAATATCAATATTATTCCCACCAGTAATATTACAAGTAGCCGCTTTAATATTTCCGGTAAAATTCAATGTCACTGTGCTAGCAGCAAATAAATTCCCACTGATTATTAAGCTACTAAGTAAAATTAAATTATTAACTATTATTTTCATTTTTTATTCCTACTCATAGCGAATATTTACAGTAGCAGAGGCATTCGCTGTACCTGGCGTGATGTTATCTGCCGTCTTGATATAACGAGCCTTCCAATTAAACATGTAGTCTCCAGCCGGAACATTATTTTGCAGGCTGTTCTTGGTATTTAGCTTGATTGGATTATTATTTTTATCCAATAATTGTATTGCGACACCAGTAGCACTATCAGCTCCTGTTAGCCCTAATTTTCCTGTCGCCGCATCTTCATATTTAGAGCTTGTGACAGTCGCTTTAATATTGGTACCTGCCGCACAGGTTAATGTAATTGGAATATCAACCGGTGTACTGGTTGAGCCTATATTAGGAAATTGTGTATCATACCAATCTTGCATATCAATATTGTAGGTTGACTGATTATTCTTTAATGAACAGCTAAGCACATTGATACGAATAGCATTAGTTGGCATATTTAAGGTTGTTAAAGTCCACGTCACACTGGTTGGTGCACGGTAAGTTACGGTTAACCTTGCGACATTTCCGGCTCTTAATGTGCCACCTTGTGTTACCGAACCAAGTTTTTTTACTGTGATGCCCCAATGCGTTGTTAATATATTATAATTGGAGTTGTTTTTATCCCATGAAGCATTAAACGCTCCAATGCCTGCGGTTGTAACAGAAATGCCAATACCCGGAATATTAGATAGGGCAACTTTATTGGCATTTGGTGACCAGCTATTGATAAAACTCCCCGTTAAGTATGAAGTAGCACAAGAACTGGAATCACTAGCTACCCACTGAGATGTAGATGAAAAATCAGCACGGAGAGACCCTAAATCTCTAGGTGTAATATCATCATATTGAATGTTATATACTGCGGTCGGTACGTTAGCGAATTTATTATTTAAATTTGGGTTTAAGGTACAAGCTGCATTAGCATACCCTGAGTATAAATATATAAAACTCATAGCCAATATCGATTTATAAATAAAATTTTTCATTATTTATTCCTTATTATCGGCAAACTGCTGCTGTTTTATATAACCCCATATAATTCGATATACCTGCTAAGTTATAATTGACTTGGCATTGTTGTTTATCGTTATATTGAATAATAAAATTGCCGTTTTCAGCTAAGCCTGATAAATAAATTTCGCCATCATTCCCCACCATACTGTTTAACTGCGGGTTATCGTTAAAGATAGCTTGGGCGCCAAAAGGTACAGGTTTACCGTCAGTAAAAGTCAGCAGCATAATTGCGCGGTAGCCAACGTTTGCGGTAAAGCTCGCTTTGACTAAAGCCCCTCGGCTTGGTGAAACACTTCGACTGGATAAATCCATCTCAGTATTCTCAGGTAATGCAGAGGTATCGATATCGATCATATTTTTGCGATAAGCAGTGACATAAGGTACCAATGCGTAACCTTGGTTATTTGTAGTCACCCCAGCTTGGTTTAGGATCGGTACATCACCTGCATCAGGAATTTCAACAAGCGCCGCGGTTTCTCCCAACTGTTGGCCAAGTACAAGGCCGCCAGAATGTGCGACTAAGCTACCGTTAACCCCGTAATAGAGGTTATAGCTGTCTTTGCTGTAGCCACTACCGCCTGAGACTTCACCATATTGGCCTTTATAAGAAGCATTCATATTACCGTTAGTGCCTTGGTCTCGAGTAGTAAAGCCTTGTTGAACGCTCCAATTTAACCGGTTATTTAACTGTGATGCTGAAAGACCAATGCTTCCGGTACTTGCACTATTACTGCTGCTACTACTGTTAAAGTTGTAATAGAAGGTATCGTCAAATACCGAAAAGGGTACGCTGACGGAAAGCGCTAATTGATGGTCATCTTCGCTTTTTGAACGACTTCCTGACCGATAAGAATAGCTATTGGTATTTTTGTTATAGGTATAATTCAAACTATAACTGACACCTTGCCAACTATTGTTATAACCCACCGTGGCAGATTGCGTTTTTCGGTCACTGTTCCAATAATCTTCATTAATATAACCAACAGAAATTGAACCAAAACTATCCCCTAAGTTTTGGCTGAGGGTAATTTCACCACGATTACGGCGTCGTTCAATTTCAGGGGCATAGTTTGTATCCCTATAACCATCAAACACTTCCGCTAAACTATAAAAGCCTTTGGTGGAATAACGATAACCTGCCAATGCGATATTAGTACCAATATCATTGATATTTTTGTTATAGCGGAAACGGTATGATTGGCCTTTTTCCTTAACATCATTACTGAGCGTTGAATTTGCATGAGTAACGTCAATTGATAAGGCACCAAAGCGCCCAAGGTTTTGCCCTGCACCAATGGAATAAGACTGGTAATGTTCACTAACTTGGCTTCCTCCATATGCGGTGATGCCATAAGGCAAGCCATAGATTAAGGTGAACTGACCAAATTTTGTTTTATCAATGCTATTATCATAAGCGCGGTATTCACCGCCAGTTACGCTATAAGAAAAATACCCTTCACGTTGTAATACGGGTAATGAAGCGAAAGGAACAATTTGGTATTGCTCGCTACCATTAGACTCTTTTATTGTGACATGTAAATCGCCGCTCCCCCCTGTTGGGTAGAGGTCTGTAATTTCAAAAGGACCAGCAGCCACTTCAGTTTGGTAGATAATGTAGCCATTTTGGCGGATTGTTACTTGTGCATTGCTACGTGCTATCCCGCGAACTACAGGCGCATAACCACGCAAGCTTTCAGGGGACATATCGTCATCTGTTGCCAATTGTGCACCACGAAAGGGCACACTATCAAAAACCATCGAAGGCGAAACACTATCACCTAAAGTTAATTGGCTTTTGATACTATTAATGCCACGCGATGCATAAGTGTAAATGGTGTCCCATTTACCGGATTGGTCATTATTACTGGACCATGTTGTATAGTTACGCAAACGCCAGGCCCCAAGATTTATACCGGGTCTTAAATTCACATAATGAGATGTACTATCTGAATCATTATTTTTTCGGTCGTAATTTTTTGAACCATTATAGCTATAGTTTAATAATAACGCGTTGATTCCATTGTCAATGTTAGCTAAATCAACATATCCCCTTGGGTTTCTATCCAAGGCAATTTGAGGAATACTAAGATATAAACGTTGTGAACCAAATTCAAAATCACTTTTTGCATCAGGAATGGCAGCAAGGTTTATACAGTGGCTTCCTGAATGTTGCAATTCAGGGTAATCATTAACTTTAATGCCAAATTCTTTGAGATCATTAAGAGATAAACAAGGAGCTAACTTGTTATTACTGTCTTTATCAAACTTAAGGCTTTTAGCACCAATTAGGTTGGTATTAACATAGATATCAACATAGTAATCCCCTGCTAATTGTTCATCATTTTCAAATTGTGATAAGTCAACTGAATCTTTATTAGGTAGCTCTAAAAAATCAGGGTCAAAATAGACTGTATCATCTGGTTTTTCTTCAGCATATAATGCCGTCGTATAGCCTAAATATAATAATAGGCCAAGAAATATTTTATTTAATTTCATATCGTAACCTAACTCATTTTATAAGTTTATATTTTCTTTTCGAGTGTTTCTGGTGCAGACCCATAGTCATTAATAACTTCCCATTTAATTATTCCATTAGAACTAGGGTTATTAACGTCAAAAGATGCACTTGCAAATGGTGCGACATAAGAAACATCATTTGCTTTAGTTCCATTAAAGCTAATGCTTTGAAAGTTCATAAAATAGGGAGTTGGGTTTTTAACAATAATGTTATTTCCTGACTTAGACCATACTAATTTTTTTTGTTCTTCAATAAAATCAACATTCTTTAAGCTTTTTGGACGATAGATCAGCTTCATTTGTGTTTTAAATGCAATTTGCAATGAATTTTCTGTTCTTTCTGTCGCAGGGATCGTTTTTATATTCAGCCAGAATAATGACTCTCTATCATTAGGTAGTTTATTCTCAGTTAGAAAGATTCTAAGTGCATTTGTGTTATCTGGATTCAACCTAAATAATGGTGGTGTTATAGCAAAATCAGATTGTTTTTTTTCATCGATATTATCAATCCAAGACTGAATTAAATAAGGGATCTTATCTGGGTTTTCTACACTAATGCTGACATCTTTGTTTCCCTCATTGTAAATAACACGAGTTCCACCAATAATTACACCTGCATATGCAGTGTTTAATAGTGTAAATACAGAAATGAAAATATAGATAATGAATTTCATAATACCACCATTGATTATAATTATATAAGGCTTAATTCCTTTTAAACCTTATTTGTTATTTAGTTATAATTGATTGTAAATGTTGCAGTGCCGTTAGCAGGACCAGGAGTTACAGTGTCAGATTTAGCAATATAACGTGCTCTGAAGTCTAAATTATTTTCAACACCATCTTTTAATGGGTATGTTTTAGAGGCAGTAAATAGTGGGACTACTTTATTAGCATCATCAGTAATTTGAATACCGACACCAGTTGCAACACCAGTTTCTTCTTTTAATTTAATAACTTCATCATCGCCGATATAAGAATCCGCATCAAACTTAACAGAAGCACTTGTTACAGTCGTTGGGCAATTAATTAATTTAATGGTAAATTTAGTGGCGGCAGCAGTACTACCTGCACTTGGTAATGCGGTTTTTGAAACTTTACCTAAATTAACTTTTAATGCATCAGAACCAGCAGCTAATTCACAGGCTTGGTCAATAATTTCACCAGTAAAATCAATAGTACCATCCGCTGCTAATGCATTATTAATAGCAAAGATTGAGGATGCAGCAATTAATGATGCAAGTAAATTCTTTTTCATCTGTTTTTCTCCGGAATATAATTTATTTATTTTTCATTGAGTGGTTGAAAATATCAATTACTCAACTGAAGAGTATTTTGAATCTATTTTTTAAAATAAACAAGTTTTGTTATATTTGGTGAAATATAATTAAATTTTAATATGATTAATATCATAATAAGTAATTAACACACTATGGGTTAATAATTAACTCCATGTGCTTACTTAAGGTAAATTTCATTTTTACTGGGTTTTTTACTAAAGTTAAATAACGATATAAAACTAAGATTACCTATAAAGTGGTGGATAAATTTAATTTATCTCTTATATGGTGATTGTTTGGGTTTATCAGGCGTTAGCATATAGAGTATACTTGAAGTGTTTGTCATTTATATTATCTAAAAATGAAAAATCATTATAAATATCAAATCACGATGGTCTAAATATGCTTGTTTTGGTGTTTTTATTATGGATATCATTTATTAACCATCGCATTTCAATGGTCTATATAAGTGATTGTTTATTGTTTTTATTATCAATGGCTGAGAGAGAAAATTAAATGTTAAGCTAATTATCATAAATAAGATGGAGATGTATTCTTTTATTTCACCACCTTATTTTAATGATATGCTTTTGTTTTAATTAGGCTTACATAAACAAATAATGAATTACTCAAGCCCTAATTCTTTTAATTTTCGAGTTAAAGTATTCCTTCCCCAGCCTAATAAACGGGCAGCTTCTTGTTTATGGCCCTTGGTATATGTCAATGCGCAACTTAGCATAGTACGCTCTAATATAGGAATTGTTTGTGCTAATAAATCGTCTTTACCTGCTGATAACGCGTTATTAGCCCACTTTTCTAATAATTCAAACCATTGTGCTTCTGAGTTGGCTTGATGTGTAGGTAAAATTACGTATTCATTGGCCTTCAGGTTATTTTCTTCAGTATTTTGTATCGGGCGCTCTTCCAGCAAATCTTCCGGTAGGTCTTGCGGTAAAATTTCTTGGCTAGCGGCCATCACTGTGAGCCAGCGACAAACATTTTCTAATTGGCGGACATTACCCGACCAATAATAGCGCTGGAGGATTTTTTCGCTATCAGCATGTAGCACTTTACTCTCTACACCTAACTCCTTAGCGGTATTTTGTAAGAAGTAATGCGCAAGGCGTGGGATATCTTCGGTACGCTCGCGTAATGGTGGTAATTGTACTCGAATGACATTCAACCGGTGAAATAAGTCTTCACGAAAAAGCCCTTCTTTGACGCGTTTTTCGAGATCTTGGTGGGTTGCTGCAATAATACGCACATCCACTTTTACAGGAGTATAACCACCAATCCGGTAAAATTGCCCTTCAGCGAGAACGCGTAGTAATCGAGTCTGCACATCGAGGGGCATATCGCCAATTTCATCTAAAAATAATGACCCATGATTGGCTTGTTCAAACCGGCCTTGGCGCACTTGGGTTGCACCGGTAAATGCCCCTTTTTCATGACCAAATAGTTCGGATTCAATTAAATCTTTCGGGATCGCAGCCATATTCAGTGCAATAAATGGCTGATTAACACGAGGACTATGCTGATGTAAGGCGTGAGCAACTAACTCTTTCCCTGTTCCTGATTCACCATTAATTAGCACGCTGATGGATGAGCGAGATAAGCGACCAATGATTCGATAAACCTCCTGCATGGCAGGGGCTTCACCAATCATGGTTGAAGACACAATAGGAGCCTGCTGTTTAGTATCCCGATCAGTGTGATTTTGTTCACGGCTGTGATTGAGTGCCCGTTCGACCAGTGCCACTGTTTCATCAATATCAAATGGCTTTGGTAGATAATCAAAGGCCCCAAATTGGTAAGCATTGACCGCGGCATCAAGGTCTGAATGCGCCGTCATGATAATAATCGGCAGTAAGGGATGAGATTGCTTAATAGTATTTAGTAATTCAATACCATTTGTGCCTGGCATACGAATATCAGATAACAACACGTCAGGAAGTGAGGTCTCTAAGGCAGCGAGAACAGCATCAGCGCTATCAAAACAGGTGCATGAAAATTCAGCACTGCTAAGTGCCCGTTCTAATACCCAGCGAATAGAACTGTCATCATCAACAACCCAAATTTTTCCCTGTGCCATAGATATCTCCTATTTTTTGATTGGTAGATAAATAGAAAACTCGGTATGCCCCGGCCAACTGGTAAATTCGATTTTACCCGCGTGTTGGTCGACTAAGCTTCGAGCAATAGATAAACCAAGCCCTGTACCATCAGGTCGCCCACTAACCATTGGGTAAAATAAAGTGTCTTGAATTGCTAATGGGATACCTGGGCCATTATCTTCAATATCAATACGCGCTGTTAGTCGATAGCGTTCACCTTGTAACATCACCTGAAATGCGGTGCGTGTCCGTAGCGTAATATTTCCCCCAGTTACCGCGAGAGCTTGCAGCGCATTGCGTGCTACATTTAGTAGTACTTGCTCGATTTGATCAGGGTAATATTCGAGTTCAGGTAAGCTTGGGTCATAATCACGAACCAGTGTGACATTATCCGGCTTTTCTAAGGATAGCAAACGCGTCACATTTTCCATTATATGATGAATGCTTTGCTGGGTTTTAGGACCCGGATATTGTGGACCAAGCAACCTATCGACAAGCGCCCTTAAGCGGTCAGCTTGCTCAATGATAACTTGAGTATATTCATTCAGTTGAGGGTCAGGCAGTGCTTTAGATAATAACTGCGCAGCACCTCGCAAACCGCCTAGTGGGTTTTTTATTTCATGGGCAAGTCCGCGAATGAGCTCGCGGGCTGCAAGTTGTTGGGCATTTTGCGCTAATTCTTGGCTTAGACGCCGTTGACTATCAAGTTGAGAAAGCTCAACTAAAATAAATTGTTCAGAAAATGGCTGAGCACTGAAAGACATCACATGGGAATGGTTATTAAACACCAGTGTGACCTCATTTTCTGTAAAGCTATGCCCTTCCTTTAAACTACTCAACATCAGTTCATCATTGAGTGAACAATAACTAAAGAGAAGAGGGAGAGGGGTACCATATAGCTTACGCTGGCTTTGAGTTAAAATCTGGAGTGCAGCATGATTGGCATAGTGGATAACCAGGTCGTAATCCAAAATCAGCACGCTATTAATTAGTGAATCGAGAAGTTGTTCTGGTGCTGGCAAATGTTCGGTTTTCATGTAATGTTGCTCCTGCACTATTTTGGTGCATTATACCTGATAGACCAAACAACCGATATTTGATTTTGTTCCGCTAATATTTTACAGAGAAAAGGCCCCATCAAAAGATGGGGCAAGTGCTTCACGGCAACAAAGACTAGCAGTGGAACGGCGTGTTACACACTGTAGTACATTTCAAATTCGAGAGGGTGTGGTGCCATACGGACACGCTGGATATCGCTGCGAACTAATTCGATATAAGCGTCAATGGCGTCATTCGTGAATACACCGCCACGGGTTAAGAATTCACGGTCTTTATCTAACTCAGCCAAGGCTTCGTCTAAAGAGCCTGAAACTGTTGGGATTTCTTTGGCTTCTTCAGGTGGTAAGTCGTATAAGTTTTTATCCATTGCATCGCCTGGATGGATTTTATTGATAATGCCATCAAGGCCTGCCATTAACTGTGCAGCAAACGCGAGGTATGGGTTAGCCGCAGGGTCTGGGAAGCGTACTTCAATACGACGTGCTTTAGTGCTGGCAACCACCGGAATACGGATAGATGCAGAACGGTTACGCGCTGAGTAAGCCAGCATGACTGGTGCTTCAAAGCCCGGAACTAAACGCTTGTATGAGTTGGTTGTTGGGTTGGTAAATGCGTTCAGCGCACGAGCGTGTTTAATGATACCGCCGATGTAGTACAGCGCCATCTCAGATAAACCGCCGTATTTGTCACCAGCAAACAGGTTAACACCGTCTTTAGACAAAGACATATGGCAGTGCATACCTGAGCCGTTATCACCAACGAGTGGCTTTGGCATAAAGGTTGCGGTTTTACCGTATGCATGGGCAACATTATGAACAACATATTTATAAATCTGGGTTTCATCCGCTTTTTTGGTCATGGTATTAAAGCGGGTAGCAACTTCGTTTTGACCTGCTGTTGCCACTTCATGGTGATGCGCTTCAACCACTAAGCCCATTTCTTCCATTGTGGTACACATTGCAGAGCGCAGGTTTTGTGATGAATCAACGGGGGGAACTGGGAAATAGCCGCCTTGTACTGCTGGGCGATGACCTTTATTGCCGCCTTCGTATTTTGTGCCAGTATTCCACGCTGCTTCGATATCATCGATATGGTAGTAGCTACCATGCATATTATTGCCAAAACGGATATCATCAAAAACGAAAAATTCAGGCTCTGGACCAAACAGAACGATATCAGCGATACCGCTAGAACGTAAAAAGTCCTCAGCGCGTTTTGAAATTGAACGCGGGTCCCTGTCATAACCTTGCATAGTGCCTGGTTCTAAAATATCGCAACGGATAATTAAGGTTATGTCAGCAAAGAATGGGTCGATAACCGCGGTTGATGGGTCTGGCATCAATACCATATCTGATTCATTAATCCCTTTCCATCCACCGATAGATGAACCATCAAACATCTGGCCTTCTTCAAAGAAGTCTTCGTCAACTTGGTGAGCAGGGATAGTGATGTGTTGCTCTTTACCTTTAGTATCGGTAAAGCGCAGATCAATAAATCTAACATTTTGCTCTTTTATTAACGATAAAACATGTTCAGCGGACATTCTCGGCTCTCCTGGTCGGGTCTAATCAACAATCGTCTAGATGATGCGCTTGTTGTTTTTTGTCTAGCGGTAGTGAGTCGTGTAAAACGAGGCACTGTTATTCGCTCTGTAAATATATAAGCGAAAATCATGCCAACTTTTTAAATTATAGTAAATTCTGATTGTTACAAAGAAATGATGGGAGAGAAAATGATAAAATGGAATAAAATGCACTAAATTGGTGCTTTTTGTTAGTTGCTTGCACTATTTTGGTGCGTTTTTTTAAATGCGAATCATTTATGTCATGCATTCATCATAAATATAATATTTTATGTTCTTCGCTTATGCCAGTATTAATAAGGATATATTTGAGCAACATTGAGTATTGAATCTAAATATATTTTTGTACTTTACATAATATTTATGTGGAAAAGTGACGACATGGTTAATAGGGGTATAAATATATGGCAAGATCTCAAGGTTGGGCTCCACCATTAGCATGGGGACCGTGGGTTAATCTTCATACGCACGTAGGGAATAGCGCTTATACTGTTTCATTTGATGCTGAAATACAATATGTAACCAATTCAGGTGATAGAACCGTTCGTACTATGAGGCCTGGCTCATATAGAATTAATGGAAATAATGGGGCAGGACAAGACCGGATTAGGTTTAAGAGCCATTCAGTAGGGCTGACGATAGAAGTTAGGTACTAAATCTAAAAGTGGCTTTATGCTAACTTTACTTATTCATCAAAGATTTAAATAAATTTAAATTAGATTGATTGTTTAGATTTTGGTAAAAACCATCATCTAATGAATGGATGTTTCCTAAATGAATGTTTTTTTGAATAAGAACGTTATTAAAATAAACATTCATTTTTTTATTTTTATTTTTGGTTAGAAAATCATATAGTTTAGGTCGGCAATTATTTGTATTGCTAAGTGTTATAAAAACAATATGTTCATTATTTTTTGATTCATCCTTATATGATTCGATACATTCTTTATCTAATTGAAAAAAAGAATTATTTGTAGAGTAAGATAAAATGTTATCGCTTTTAATTTTGCAACTAATGAGCAATAGCCCCGTTATAATTGCTATAGATGAAATAAAAAAGATTTTTTTTGAATTATTCATAAATGTTATTATCATTCCAAATACTCAATTGTTTATAGTATAAACAGAATATTTCATGTTATTTATTCTGAGATGCGAGAAGAGTAGAACTCGTATATATAAAGAAAGCCCATATAACAAAGAATATGAGCCTCTTACATTATTCATCGTTACTATTGGTTAGTAACGTATTCACTTCTTCAATTTGTTTTACTGCATCATTGATGATGGATGCAATTTGGCGAGTTTGTTCTTCATTGAGCTGCTTTAAAACCATTTTATGGCGTAATAATGCTTTAAAACGACTGACCGCCATTTCAATGTCTTCCGCTAAATTACCACCTTGTTGCATATCGCGTGCTTTTGCCAGTTTACGGGCAATCACCACTTCGATGTCTTTATTCTGAGCTAAATGCGATGCTCCTTCAGGCGTGATAGTAAAGCTTTTACGGTTCCGCTCAACAATTTGTGATTCCAAGAAGCCTTGTTCTTCTAGTAGTGTAAGAGTTGGGTAGATTACACCAGGGCTAGGCACATAAAGACCGTTAGAGGCTTCTTGAATATCTTTAATTATCTCATAGCCATAACTTGGTTTTTTGGCAACTAATGAAAGCACCATAATATGAAGGTCACCATGGTCAAATAGACGACGCAGACCTTTGCCTCTTCCTCGACCCCTTTGGCGCTCACCGCCATGTCCGTGGCCATGACGGCCTTCACCGTGGCAGCATTTTTCACCATGTCCGTGACCATGACGGCCTTCACCGTGGCAGCGTTCTTCACTTTGTCTGTGACTATGACGGCCTTCACCGTGGCAGCGTTCTTCACTGTGTCTGTGACTATGACGGCCTTCACCATGGCAGCGTTCTTCACTGTGTTCGTGACTATGACGCCCTTCACCATGGCAACATTCTTTGTGTTCATGACGATGATTACCATGACAGCCGTTATGGTGGTGGTCATGCTGATTTTCGTCATGCTGTGCATAATATACATGACGACAAGATTTAATTAGCATATAGTTATTCCTTAGCTTGTAACTTTAGATATATCGAATCTATTTTGTCGTTTCACTATATTTAGATATATCTAATTAGTCAATTTAGATATATCTAAATGACACAAAAAGACATTAAAAAAGGTAGTTAAGAAAGAAAGTCTATTTTATATTCTTTTTTTTGGCTGCTAATATTGAGTTTTTAGCGTATTATTCTGCTACTTTGTGAATTATTAGTGCTGATACTCACTATTTTATTGGGTATTTTGGCGCTGTTATGCAACTGAATGTTTTTTCGTTAAAAACTTTTTATACAGTGATGGGTTTCACATTTATTCCACTTCTGCGGAAAAACGTGTAAAATAACAGCAAATTAACGTAGAAAGTATGTTTTGGTCGATAATAACGGCTAAAAAAGCATATTCCTTTCCTGTCAATTAAACGGTAAAAATCCTTGTCAATTCAAAATTTAAGAAACATCGCCATCATCGCTCACGTTGACCATGGCAAGACCACACTGGTTGGTAAATTACTGCAGCAGTCAGGTACGTTCGGTGAACGTGAAACTGTTGATGAGCGTGTTATGGACTCCAACGACTTGGAGAAAGAGCGTGGTATTACCATCCTTGCTAAAAATACCGCTATCCAATGGAATGGTTATCACATTAACATCGTAGACACCCCAGGCCACGCCGACTTTGGTGGTGAGGTTGAGCGCGTTATGTCTATGGTTGACTGCGTTCTGCTGGTTGTTGATGCGATGGATGGCCCAATGCCACAGACTCGCTTCGTAACGCAAAAAGCGTTCGACCACGGCTTACGTCCTATTGTTGTTATCAACAAAGTTGACCGCCCAGGTGCACGCCCTGATTGGGTTGTAGACCAAGTATTCGACTTATTCGTGAACTTAGGTGCAACGGATGAGCAACTCGATTTCCCTATCGTTTATGCATCTGCATTAAACGGTATTGCAGGTCTTGACCATACTGAAATGGCTGAAGACATGACGCCACTGTACGAAGCTATCGTAGAGCACGTTGCGCCGCCAGCAGTTGACATCGATGGTCCATTCCAGATGCAAGTATCGCAATTAGATTACAACAGCTACTTAGGCGTAATCGGTATTGGCCGTATTAAACGTGGTGTTGTGAAGCCAAACCAACAAGTCACTGTTATCGATAGCGAAGGCAAAACTCGCAACGGTAAAATCGGTAAAGTTCTGACACACTTAGGTTTAGAGCGAATTGACTCACAGCAAGCCGATGCGGGCGATATCGTTGCTCTAACTGGTTTAGGTGAACTGAATATTTCTGACACTATTTGCCAAGTGGGTAGCGTTGAAGCTCTGCCTGCATTAGCCGTTGATGAGCCAACAGTTAGCATGTTCTATTGTGTTAACACCTCACCATTCTGCGGTAAAGAAGGTAAATTTGTGACTTCACGTCAAATCCTTGACCGCCTGAATAAAGAACTGGTGCACAACGTGGCACTACGTGTTGAAGAAACTCAAGACCCAGATGCATTCCGTGTTTCTGGTCGTGGTGAACTTCACTTATCTGTTCTGATTGAAAATATGCGTCGTGAAGGTTTCGAATTAGCCGTTTCTCGTCCGAAAGTTATCATTCGTGAAATCGATGGCCGTAAACAAGAGCCATTCGAACAAGTTACTTTAGACGTTGAAGAGCAAAACCAAGGCGATGTGATGAAAGCGTTAGGTGAGCGTAAAGGTGACCTACGTGACATGATGCCAGATGGTAAAGGCCGTGTGCGTCTTGACTACATTATCCCAAGCCGTGGTTTGATTGGTTTCCGTACAGAATTCATGACGATGACCTCAGGTACTGGTTTACTGTACTCTACATTCAGCCATTACGACGATGTTCGCCCAGGCGAAATCGGTGGTCGTCAGAACGGTGTTCTGATCTCTAACGGTCAAGGTAAAGCAGTTGCTTATGCACTGTACAGCTTACAAGATCGTGGTAAGTTATTCTTAGGTCACGGTGCAGAAGTGTATGAAGGCCAAATCATTGGTATTCACTCTCGT
The DNA here is from genome assembly GCF_049545585.1 of Providencia sp. NPDC089933. NCBI lineage: Bacteria > Pseudomonadati > Pseudomonadota > Gammaproteobacteria > Enterobacterales > Morganellaceae > Providencia > Providencia sp. NPDC089933. The sequence goes on along the minus strand of NZ_JBMWDT010000005.1, from coordinate 138,008 downwards.
TCTAACGACTTAACAGTTAACTGCTTAACGGGTAAAAAACTGACTAACATGCGTGCGTCAGGTACTGATGAAGCGACAACATTATCACCACCAATTAAAATGACTCTGGAACAAGCTCTTGAGTTTATTGATGATGATGAATTAGTTGAAGTGACTCCGCAGTCTATTCGTCTGCGTAAGCGTCACCTGACTGAAAACGATCGTCGTCGCGCGAGCCGTACAAAAGAAGACTAATTTTTAGTTAAATTAGTTAATAAGAAGGCGCCGAAAGGCGCCTTTTTTATGGGTTGAGTTGTGGGTAAACACCCGGCCCTATAGGCAGTCCTGCAAAGTACCAGCCAACAAGCAATAACATCCAAACTATAAAAAAGACAATAGGATACGGTAATATTAAGGTGTAATAAGTTCCGAGCTGTGCATTTTTATAGTAGCGTTGTAAAAAACCTAAAAAGAGAGGAAGAAAAGGTGACATAGGTGCAAGTGGTAGCACCGCTGAATCTGCGATACGAAACACAATCTGAGCAAATGCAGGGTGAAAACCTAGTAGCACAAACATAGGAACAAATATTGGGGCGAGGATCGACCAGATAGCTGAACCACTTGCGATAAACATACAAAGGAAAGCGGATAGGAACATCAAACCAATAAACGCAGGTACTCCGGTCATACCAAGGGCTTCCAGTAAGTCGGTTAACCCAATCGCCATAAATTTCCCCATGTTACTCCAGTTAAAAAAAGCAACGAATTGTGAAAGGGGGAAAACCATAACAATAAACCCTGCCATACTTTTCATTGGGTCAACTAATAAATCAGGAATATCATTAGGCTTTTTGATTTGCTTTGTTGATACACCATAGGTAATGGAGACCACGAAAAAGAAAATAATAATGACAGGAACAATCCCTTTAATGAAAGGGGATGGGATCACTGTATTGGTGATTGGATCGCGTAGTGGGGCACCTTCAGGCACAACAAGTAAAGCCACTAGACCGATAAAAACTAATGCAGACAGCCCACTCATCAATAATCCACGGTTTTGAATAGGTGTTAATTGTTCGATTCGGTCATGGGATGTGCCTTCCCATATAGGCAGGCGAGGTTCGATAAATTTATCAGTAAGTAGTGCCCCCGCAATCGTGAGTACAATCACTGACGTAGCCATAAAATACCAGTTATCAATAACACTAACATGAAGGCTTGGGTCAATGATCATGGCCGCTTCTGTACTTATCCCTGACAATAAGACATCCGTCGTGACAATCAATAAGTTAGCAGTAAAACCTGAAGCGACCCCTGCAATTGCAGCTAGTAAGCCAGCAACAGGATGACGGCCTACAGCAATAAAAATTAGCGCTCCTAAGGGTGGCATGACGACCAGCGCAGCATCAGAAGAGATATGGCTAAAAAAAGCAATAAATAGCACCATATAGCTGGCATAACGTTTATTAATGCCGGAAGCCATTTTATACATCAGAGCTTGGAGTAAACCGACTTTTTCGGCTAAACCGGCACCAATCACAAGTGCAAGAATGGCACCAAGAGGGGCAAAACTACTAAAATTTTTAACAATATTGGGCAAAATCCATTGTAATCCCTCAACGCTTAATAAATTTTTAACGCTAACCATTTCGTCATTGGCTGGGTTTTTAACGGATAAACCAAACCAAGACAAAATTGCAGTAGCAATCATGAGTACCGCAATCAAATAAACAAATAAAATAAACGGGTTAGGTATTTTATTTCCCACGCGCTCTATCCAGCGAAAAATCGCACCGGGGCTTTTGTGATGAGTTGTTGTGTCACTCATAGAATTTCCTTGTGTCTGTATTCATTGTTATTGTTATGACTATTGAGCGGGATAAATCCCGCCAGTATAAGGAACTACTTTAATTTTGAAGGCGTTACATCTTTAGGGATAGGGCATTGATAGGGTGCGGTTTGTCTTTGTTGATGAAACTCAGCTTTAGCTTGTGCTAATAATTCTGGTTTTAAGAACAACTCAAGTGCACTGGATGCCATAATTTTTCCTGCGAGCAGCATTCCTTTATGAGCAATGGATGTGCGCCCCTGAGCGACTAACTGCCATGTATGTAGTGCGGTACCGAATGCGAAGCATGGGCTAAAACACTGCGCAGTAGGGGTCACCCAACTGACATCTCCTACATCTGTTGAGCCATACATTAATTCTTTTGACTCAACGTAAGGTAGCACTTCGTCAGTGAGTACTTTATTACCTTGCCTTTCACACCAAAGCACCCCTTTTTCACCGCCACTACGAGCTGCATTCAATTTGGCATTGCGCAAATCATCTTTAGTCAGAGTGCTATAGATTTGTTCAGCGAATTGGCGTTCTTGTTCTGTATATTCAGGGATGCCAAATTCCGTAATATGATTAAACATCGCATGTTCTAGAGTGCGATTCGGTACATAGTTTGAACATGCTTTGTCAAAACGCACCTCTAACTGAGTGCCGGTCATTAAGGCCGCGCCTTCAGCAATCTTAATAACGCGTTGGTAAATATCTTGCGCTTCATCGAGCTGCGGAGCGCGCACAAGGTAAAGAACCTCTGCATCTGCTTGTACGACATTTGGAGAGGCACCGCCCGTATTGGTGACGGCATAATGAATGCGTGCCTCTTGAATAATGTGTTCGCGTAGAAACTGAACGCCGACATTCATGAGCGTTACTGCATCTAAAGCACTACGTCCAAGATGAGGTGAGTTTGCTGCATGTGATGCAATACCTTTAAAACGAAAAGCCGTTTGAATATTAGCAAGAGACTTGACGTTGAAGACGCCACTAAAAGATTCTGGATGCCAAGTAATTGCGGCATCAACATCATTGAATAGTCCTTCCCTCACCATGAAGGTTTTACCTGAACCGCCTTCTTCACCCGGACAGCCATAGAAACGTACCGTACCCGATAAGTTATTTTCTTTTAGCCATGCTTTGACTGCATAAGCGGCGGATAAGGCAGCGGTACCTAACAAATTGTGACCACAGCCGTGGCCATTTCCATTTTCAATAACTGGGCTAGGTTCACTGCATGCCGAATGTTGGCTCAGGCCTGCAAGGGCATCGAATTCCCCGAGTAGTGCAATAACGGGAGTGCCTGAACCGTAACTTGCGATAAAAGCGGTTTCGATATTACCAACGCCTCTTTCGACGTGAAAACCTTCCTTTTCTAACGCATCAGCGAGCAGAGTCGATGAGTAAGTTTCTTCAAAACGTGTTTCTGGATGATCCCAAATATCATCACTTAATGTAGTGAATTGATGTTGGTTTTTTTCAATATAATCATTAATAAATGATGTAAATGTATTATCCATTTTGAGCTCCGAATTCAGGTAAATGCAGGGCGATAGTGGACAGCGTTTTAACGGCGGTCGTCATCACTTGTTCATCGAAATCAAAGCGCTCATTGTGGTGACCCGCGCTGAGCTGGGTGCCAAAAATCATATAAGTTGCTTGTCCCCCGAGTTGTTTGACGCGCTCCATAAAGTAGGTCGCATCTTCAGAGCCCGCGGCTTGGGAGCGGTCTTTCACCACAGATGTGAATTCAGGGAGGTGGGCTTGAGCCAAATCGCAAATAAAATCAACCCATTGTGGACTTGGATGGCTACTTTGTGCAGCGCCCATTAATTTAATATCAACGGAAACATCTTGCATCTTGGCTGCACCCTCGACGATATTTAGGGCTTTTTGATAGATAAACTCATTAATTTCATTAGTTTCACCTCGAGTTTCTACTTTTAATAACGCAGAGTCTGGAATGACATTTCGACCGATCCCTGCTTGTAAAACCCCAACATTTATTCGAGAACTACCTTCACTATGGCGTGGAATGCCATATAAGCCTAAAGTCGCATGGGCTGCGGCCAGTAATGCATTTTTACCATCTTCAGGTTTTGCACCTGAATGAGCAGCAACACCTTGATAAGTAACATCAAATTTAGTTGTCGCTAAAAAGTTTCTGCTGCCACAAACGACTTCGCCTTGTGGGACTCCAGTTCCAAGGTGAATAGCAACAAAAAAATCGACATCATCGACAACACCTGCCTCCATCATGGATTTCGCGCCGCGAGTGCCTTCCTCCGCTGGTTGGAAAATAATTTTAATACGACCGGAGAGTTTGGATTCGTATTGTTTGAGAACATGCGCAAGCCCTAATCCAATAGCGGTATGGCCATCATGACCACAGGCATGCATCATGTGTGGGTTACAAGAGGCAAACCCTTCATTGTAAGGACGGTGTTGGCACGAAAGGTCTTCGTTTAGGTCAAGGGCATCCATATCGACTCGGAAAGCTAGAGTTGGACCGGGTCTTTCGGTATCTAATGTCGCGACAATTCCTGTAAACCCCCCAGAGAAATGCCCTAGCCATTGGGTAAGAGCCCCTTGCTCAATTGCTCTTTTTTCTTGTTTTTCTAATTCAGCAGGAGAAGGGAGCCCCATTCTAGCGTCAGCTTTAATCACTTCTTTGCCAAGTTGTAATTGGTAGCCAAGCTGATGCAGCTCTTCTGCTACTAGAGTCGCAGTACGAAATTCTAACCAACCAGACTCTGCATATTGGTGAAAATCTCGACGCCATGTCTGTAACTGCTGTGCCATTTGATTGATAGTGGCATATAAGTCAGTATCCATTTTTTATCTCTTTTAGTTATCACAAAAAAAGTAAATTCTGTTATGTTTGATTACGAATTATTAACATTTAGCGAGATAAAATTTTGTTTATTAATTAAAAATAAATTTATTTAGATGCTGATGTATTTTTTACCTTTAAAAATTATTTTAAAAGGCTAAATGTTAATTATTTGTTTCTTTGTTTTTAGACTTTACACAATCAAATCAGAGCAAAAAAGATACAATTATCTTTCGCTATATAACTAAAAGTTATCGGGGTAAACACATGGCTCCAGCAATAAAATTGAATCAGCTTAGGGCATTTGTAGAGGTAAGCCGTCATGGCAGCATTCGAGCCGCTAGCCGTTTTTTACAACTCTCCCAACCGGCACTAACGAAATCGATTCGTGAATTAGAAAGTACGTTAGGGGCAAAGTTATTTATTCGCAGCAACCAAGGGATTTACTTAACAGAATGCGGTGAGGGTTTTTTAAGGCGTGCGAGCTTAATTCTTGAAGAGTTAAGGGTTGGGCAGGAGGAAATCTCCCAACGGATTGGTTTGATTGGCGGGACTGTCAATATTGGTGTGGCAGGGAGTATCGCTCGTTCTTTGATGCCTAAAGTCGTCACACAATTTCACCGCGATTTCCCCAATATTAAATTGCGTATCATGGAAGGGCAGCTACTAACCATGTTAACTCAGCTAAGGCAAGGAGAGCTGGATTTTACGATTAATACATATTACCCAGGCAGTTTAGACGCAGAATTTAATTTTGAGCGGCTGATGCAAAAAGAGTACAAGGTGATTATGCGTAAAGACCATCCTTTACGGCATGCGAAATCTTTGAGTGAGTTGGTTGATTGTGATTGGACGATGCCAACTCCCAAGGGGACGTATTATAAGCAACTTGCTGACGTTTTTTCGTTGATGGAGCGTCCCATGGTCTTTAGCGTAACTTGCGAAACGTTAATTGGCTGCTTAAGTTTAGTTGCTCAAAGCGATTTTCTAACCATTGTTTCTGTGGATACGATCGACGAGCCGTTATTCGAACAAAGGTATATCGCTTTAGATTTAAAAGAACAATTACCCTATGCCACCTTTGCTTTGGTTCAACGAAGAGATGCCACATTGACACCCGCAGGGGAGCACCTAGCCCGATTATTTCGTATTTATTGCCGTAATAATGATGATGGGAATAAGGTAGGCAGATAATATTTTTGCATTTATCTATTAAAGGAATGGTTAAGTAAGGCGGTTTCCTGAGTCAGTGGTTCACCAATATTTTGACAAAATAACGTGAAATATCACCAATTAGGGCTGTTCAGTTGCATGAATAATGATTAAAGTAAATTTAGTGAATAACAATGAGGAAAATTTATGCTGTATATCTTCGATATGGGTAATGTGATTATTGATATCGACTTTAATCGTGTGTTTGATAAATGGGCTGAGCTTAGTGGTACACCAAGTGAAGAAATCAAATCGCGGTTTTCTTTTGGTAATATCTTTCAATTGCATGAATGTGGCAAAATTTCAGATATCGAGTTCGCAGAGCTTCTGTGTGAAGAAATGGGCATTACACTGAGCTTTGAAGATTTTGCTGAAGGCTGGCATGCTATTTTTATTTCGTTAAGAGCTGAAGTGATTGATATCATGGAGCGCTTGCGCGAACAAGGGCACCGTGTTGTCGTCTTATCAAATACGAATCGCCTACATTTAGACTATTGGCCAGAACACTACCCAGAAATTGCAGCTAGCTCTGATTTCCTTTACCTATCCCAAGATTTAGGCATGCGTAAGCCTGACCCGGAAATTTATGAATATGTTCTGCAATCTGAAGAATTTGATGCTGCAGATGCTATTTTCTTTGATGATGTTGAGGAAAATGTAAAAGCCGCGGAAGCACTTGGCATTCGCAGTATCCATGTTACCAGTAAAGACACCATTCCCGAATATTTCCGGACTTACGATTTTAGTGCCGAAGTTAAGTAACTTACTGGTTTTTATAATGGAGTAACTGTAAAACGTTGCTCCATCTTTTTGTTATAGAGTAAACATGATTGCATTAATTCAGAGAGTCACTCACGCGAGTGTCGTTGTTGATGAAACCGCCGTAGGGCAAATTGATTCAGGTCTACTGGTTTTGCTTGGTGTCGAAAAAGACGATGATGAGCAAAAGGCAAAGCGTTTATGTGAAAAGGTGCTGGGCTACCGTATTTTTAGTGACGAACAAGGAAAAATGAACTTAAACGTCCAACAAGCTGGCGGTAGTTTACTGGTTGTTTCGCAATTTACTTTAGCCGCAGATACCAAAAAGGGTATGAGACCCAGCTTTTCTGGTGGGGCAGAGCCAGAGCGTGCAGACCGCTTGTATCAATACTTTGTTGAGCAAAGCCGCCAACAAGGCATTAATACGCAAACAGGCCAGTTTGCTGCAGATATGCAAGTCAATTTAACTAATGATGGACCGGTCACCTTCTGGCTACAGGTGTGAATCAACTTTTTAAGGGGGAAACGATGTACCATCTACGTACGCCGAAAGATGAACTTGAGTTTGCAACTTACTACCATTTTCGTTGGGAAATGTTGAGAAAACCTTTTAATCAACCCCTAGGTTCAGAGAAAGATGGCTATGATGCCACTGCACATCATCAAATGGTTGTTGATGATAAAAACCGTATTCTTGCGATCGGCCGCTTATATATTAATGCAGATAACGAAGGTGCGATCCGTTTTTTAGCCGTCAACCCAGTAATGCAAGGTAAAGGGCTGGGGAAGCTGATTATCATGGCACTTGAGTCTGTTGCACGCCAAGAAGGGGTGAAGCGGATTGTATCCAGTGTGCGTGAAGAAGCGGTTCCTTTTTTCGATAAAATGGGGTTTGCAAATCGCGGGATAGTCGCAGGGCAGTTAAAAACACCAGTTCGTCATTATTTGATGATTAAACCGATTGAAACCTTAGATCAAATTTTACACCGTCCAGATTGGTGCGGTGAATTGCAACAAGCTTGGTATAAATACATACCATTGAGCGAGAAAATGGGAGTACGGATAGAGCAGTACACAGGGACTCGCTTTATAACAACCATGCCCGAAGCGGGCAATCAAAATCCCCATGAAACTATTTTCGCAGGCAGCCAATTTTCGTTAGCAACATTAACGGGTTGGGGGTTAATTTGGTTATTGATGCAGGAACACCAGTTAGGCGGTGAGATTGTGTTAGTGGATGCGAATATCCGCTACGGTAAGCCTGTCAGTGGTAGGCCAACCGCCACTGCTGATTTAGCAAATATGAGTGGTGACCTTGACCGATTAGCTCGTGGCAGCCGAGCCCGAGTGAAACTTAAGGTCGAGGTAAGTAATACTGATAACCAAGTGGGTGCTGTTTTTAGTGGGACTTATATGGTATTACCCATTGAAACAACAAAATAAAGTATATTTTTGATTATTAAATAACAGAGGCAGGTAATTTATATAATTAGCGTTACCTGCCTTAGTTTTGTGTTTATTATGGCGTACCTAGTACAGGGACCTCTTCTTGAAGTATTGCTCCTTCCATTGGCGGTTGTTCTGCTTCGGTTTCAACTGAAGAAGTCACTACCCCGTTAACAACGGTTCTGAACATACGTTTACCTTGTAACGGAACGGCCATTAGCTCCCCGTTTAGGCTTTTTGAGAGAGACGGTGCGAGTAAATCGCCTTGTAGAGTCGCATCAAAATCACCAATAACCTGTGCTGGGAAACCAGACCAGCCCCACTGATTTAAATCAGTTAAATCAATATTAGAACCGGATGCACGTAACAGGAATGGCACTTTATTTGGCGTTTGCTTAACCAGCAAACCGATTTTGCTGATACCTTTATCAGTACTGACCGTTAAACTTGCAGCGGCTGAAGATTTGCCACTTTGACGAACTTCTAAGAATGGACGTCGAACTGGAACTTGGTTAATTGTGCCGCTATCTGCATTAAACGTCGCTTTACCGCTCCAAACTCCCCATTGTTTTTGTTTGACCAAATCAACGTTTTCAATGTTGGCACTTAACGCTGTAAACTCGAAAGGGAACTCGGGTTGGATATTCATTAACAGAGACTGAGATAAGCTAAATTTCTTGATGGATAACCCAGATAACCATGCAGGAGCTGGCTCTGCCAAGAAGGATAGCCATGTTTCAGGTAATGTGTACAAAATACCCGCTAGCTTGCCTTCATTGATGGTCAGTACTTGGTCATTACGTTGCCAAGTGCCGTTTAGGTTGAATACCCCTTTATTGTAGTAACCAGATAGCTTATCGATATTAAGGGCATCGCCATCAATATTTAATTCGCCAATCAGTGTGCTGAGTTGTTGGTTTTTCACAACCAGTTGCTCAACATTGAAACTGATTTTACTTTTAGGGCTAGACCAACTTCCCCGAACGAGGTCAAGGTGGTCGATTTCAGTACTCAGCCCTGAAAGAGCCCAATCTTTACCTTGAATATCAATATTGGCTAATTCAAGGTTTTTGATTTTTATGGTTCTATCACTTTTAATCGCAGTAAATAATGTATCGAAATCAATACTGTTTTCCCAGCCCACTTTATTCATGATGAGAGAACCGATTGTGATTGAACCATCAGCAAATAGTTTACCTTCCCCTGAGACATAGCCATTATTTAGGTAGGCACTTGCTTTGCTAATTTCAGTGGCTTGCGTTTGCCGTTTCCCTGTCACTGCGACATTTTTTAACGACAGTTTATTCATTTTTAATTGGTTGGCTGTAAAACGAAAATCACCATAGCCAAAAGGGGAGTTAACTGTTGGTTGCCAAGGTGTTATTCCCCCAGTGAACCCATCAACCTGAATATCATCATCACCTTGTTTTAGCAGAATTTTACTGTTCTCGAATTGCAAGATATCCGCAGTGATAGGTAAGAGCATTTCCCCTTGTGTGATGGCAGCTGACAAGTCACCTTGTGTAATAACAAAACGCCGAATAGCATTTCCACTGAATAAATTACGCCAGTTGATATCGACGACAATTTGCCGTGCATCCAAGACGAGGTTTTTGTCTTCTGAAGCTAACTTAACATCTTGAAAGATAAATTCCCCAGGGTTGGAAAACTCATGCCCCATGACCCCGACATTAATATCATAACGGGTAAATTGACTTAAAAATTGGCTGGAATAGGAGGCTCCTAGACGCGTCTGTAAGCCAATATAGGCAAAAATAAATAGAAGTAATAGTAGCAAAAGTGCATAGGTAACAAATTTGATTAACCATTTCACGGCTTGCTACTCCTTCATCATGTGGGTGGATAACAAGATAGAGACTTGTTTAATATCGCGGCAGTTTAAGGATAGCATACAGAAGAACCGCCAGAATATTCAACTCTGACGGTTAAAATGAAAGCTTATTTTTCGAGGGGAAAGACTAAATTCAGAACAATTGCAGTTAAACCACCGGCAGCAATTCCAGAAGAAAATAAGGTTTTTAGCCAGTCGGGCGCAAATTGTAGGATCAGAGGTTGCTGTGAGACCCCCATTCCTACCGCAAGTGAAAGGGCGATTATCATGATTGCTCGACGATTTAATGGCTCTCTAGACACAATACGTACACCCGACGCGGCGATAGTGCCGAACATCACGATGGTCGCGCCACCCAGAACAGGTTCAGGGATTTGCTGTACAAAGCCTGCAACAGCAGGGAATAAACCTAGCAATACGAGCATTAAGGCGACGATATAACCGACGTAGCGGCTAGCGACCCCTGTTAACTGGATCACCCCGTTATTTTGCCCAAAGCAGGAGTTCGGAAAGGTATTAAATACAGCAGAAACCATTGAGTTTAAACCATTAGCGAGCACCCCACCTTTAATACGTTTCATATACAAAGGACCACGAACGGGTTGTTCTGATACATCCGAAGTCGCAGTGATATCACCAATCGTTTCTAAAGAGGTCACCATAAAAATAAGAATAAGTGGGACGAGTAGGTTCCAATCAAATGATAACCCATAATAAAACGGTTCTGGTACGGTAATTATCGCTTGGTTAGCTTCTGCTGGTTGCGCAGTTGGCAACATGTCCATCCACCAAGCAACAATATAGCCGACAGCCATGGCAATGACGAGTGAAGCAACACGTAAGTACGGGTTTTTCTGGCGATTTAATAAAATAATAACGGCGAGTACCACTCCCGCTAAAATTAAATAATCGGGGGAACCGAAGGTATTGTCGCTAATTGCACCGTAGCCACCACCGATGGATGTTAGGCCAACTTGAATTAACGATAACCCGATGATCATGACCACAACACCAGACACTAACGGTGTGATGACGCGGCGAGCTAAATGTAAGAAGCGGGAAAGAATCACTTCAGTTAGTGCGGCAACGAGTAAAGTACCAAATAGTGCTGCCATCATTGAGGGAATATCTGCCCCACCTTGCTTTAGTGCGACTCCGCCCATGATTAAAGGTGCAACAAAGTTAAAACTGGTGCCTTGAATAGAAAGTAAACCTGAACCAATAGGGCCCCATGCTCTAATTTGAATTAAAGAAGCAATCCCTGAAGCGAATAAGGACATACTAATAATACGTTGGGTGTCGTGAGCTGGTAGCCCAAGCGCTTGGCAAATTAACATTGCTGGCGTGATAACAGCTACAAACATAGCCAGAAGGTGTTGCCCCGCGGCAAACAGAGCCTGTGGTAGCGGTGGTTTGTCTTCTAATTTATAGATAAGCTCACTTTGTGTTTGTATGGTTGCTTCTGTAGTTTGTTTTTCAGACGTTGCAGTATTCATTGCCTTCATTTCCCCCACCAAAAAACGCATTGTAATGCGGCGAAATTAAAAAGCAATCGTTTGCGCAGAAAAAGTTTTATACGATAGTTAAATAACGCTGTCACATTTTTATATCTTTTAACTTGTATTTATAACAGTTTTTTTTTCTAATCCTATAACCTGCTTTTGGCGTTTTAAGGAAGATATTAACGTCTTATTGGTTTTTAATAATTTTAACAACAGACGAGGTACGTAAATGTATCATCTCGATGTCTACGGTACGCTAGTAGCTGCTACCTTAGTATTATTGCTTGGGCGTAAACTGGTAAAATCAGTTCCCTTTCTTGAAAAATACACTATCCCAGAGCCCGTTGCGGGCGGGTTGTTAGTCGCTTTTAGTCTTTTATTGCTGAAGCAATTATTTGACTGGAGCCTTTCTTTTGACTTATCACTGCAAGAACCAATGATGCTGGCATTTTTTGCCACAATCGGCCTAAATGCTAACTTAGCGAGTTTGAAGGCAGGTGGTAAGGCATTGTTTATTTTCATTTTTGTTGTTGTAGGGTTACTGCTTGTTCAAAACACGGTGGGTATTGCTCTTGCTGAGTTACTTGGCCTAGACCCATTAATGGGGCTGTTAGCGGGTTCTGTAACTTTATCCGGTGGTCATGGTACTGGTGCGGCATGGGGTAAAATTTTTACCGAGAGTTACGGTTTCCAGAGTGCAACAGAAGTTGCTATGGCTTGTGCAACGTTTGGTTTGGTTCTGGGTGGGTTAATCGGTGGGCCTGTTGCTCGCTTCTTAACTCGAAATATCCCAACGCCGGGAAATACTGACGATGATAAAGACGTTCCTAGCGCATTTGAAAAACCGCAATCAGGGCGAATGATCACTTCAATGGTTTTAATTGAAACTATTGCATTAATTGCTATCTGTTTGCTGGTGGGAAGCTATATTGCAGGTTTATTAGCGGACACAGTGTTCGCGTTACCGAAATTTGTGTGTGTGCTGTTTGTCGGTGTGATTTTAAGTAATAGCTTATCATTGCTGGGTTTTTACCGTGTATTTGATCGCGCGGTTTCCGTCATGGGGAACGTCAGCCTTTCATTATTCTTAGCAATGGCATTAATGAGCTTAAAATTATGGGAATTAGCATCATTGGCAATTCCGATGATAGTTATTTTGGCTGTTCAAGCTTGTGTTATGGCAGGGTATGCGATTTTTGTCACCTTCCGAGTGATGGGCAAAAATTATGATGCTGCTATTTTAGCTGCGGGTCATTGTGGCTTCGGTCTTGGTGCGACACCGACTGCAATTGCAAATATGCAGGCGGTAACAGATAGGCTAGGCCCATCTCACCTAGCATTCTTAGTCGTGCCAATGGTTGGAGCATTCTTTATTGATATCGTTAATGCAATCGTGATTAAACTGTATCTATTGCTACCGATATTTCCAACGATTGCTGGATAACATAGATTAAATAATAATAAGTAAAGCAGGTATTGCCGTGAAATTTTTCACGGCAATTTTCGTTTTAAGATATGAATAAACAATAATGATAGGTTGCTATGTAATAATTAAGCGTGGCTATATTGTTCCCGCTCTGGTAACCAGCGATCAATAATTTGCTGCGCGTTTTCAGGGTAGTGTTGCTGAATATGACGAGCAATGCGTTGCACTTCTGGCAACATATATTGGTCGCGTAATAAATCAGCGACTTTAAAATCGGCATTACCCGTTTGCTTCGCCCCTAATAGCTCCCCAGGCCCGCGAATTTCAAGGTCTTTTTGGGCGATCACAAAACCATCATTGCTGTCTCGTAAGACTTGCAACCTTTGCTTTGCGGTGTGAGTTAACGGTGTTTTATAGAGTAATACACAGTGGGAGGCGATAGCCCCTCGCCCTACACGCCCTCTTAATTGATGCAGTTGTGCGAGGCCTAAACGTTCAGGGTTGTCGATTATCATTAAACTGGCATTAGGCACGTCTACACCGACCTCAATAACCGTGGTCGCAACAAGTAGCTGAATTTCATTATTTTTAAAAGCAGCCATGATGCTTTGTTTTTCTGCGGGTTTCATACGACCGTGTACCAAACCCACTTTCAATTCAGGCAATGCTAGGGCTAATTCTTCACTTGTTACCTGAGCGGCCTGAGCTTCTAATAACTCCGAATCTTCAATCAAAGTGCATACCCAATAGGCTTGGCGGCCTTCTTCGATACAAGCTTGGCGAACTCGTTCGATAATATCATTACGCCGTGTATCCGGTATTGCAACCGTAGTTACAGGTGTTCGACCCGGTGGAAGTTCATCAATAATTGATGTATCTAAGTCTGCATAGGCGGTCATTGCTAGCGTGCGTGGAATGGGCGTTGCGGTCATAATTAATTGATGGGGGTGGAAGCCTTGTTTTTCGCCTTTTTCACGCAGAGCGAGCCGCTGATGAACCCCAAAGCGGTGTTGTTCATCAATAATTACCAGCCCTAAAGCTTTAAAGCTGACTTGTTCTTGGAAAATAGCATGCGTCCCAACAACCATTGCCACTTCACCATTGGCTATCGCTTCTTGTTGCTGTTGGCGTGCTTTACCTTTTTGCTTCCCAGCGAGCCAGCCAACTTTGATACCTAAAGGTTCGAACCATTGCTTAAATGTATTAGCATGTTGCTCCGCTAAAATTTCGGTAGGTGCCATTAAGGCAACTTGTTTGCCATTCTCGATAGCACAGAGAGCCGCTAAGGCCGCGACAAGGGTTTTCCCTGACCCGACATCACCTTGAATTAAGCGCATCATAGGCGCGTTTTTAGCAAGGTCTGCTTCGATTTCACTGACAACTCGATTTTGAGCCTTGGTGGGTGAAAAAGGAAGTTGGGCTAAGAGTTGTGTTTTTAGCTTACCATTATTGATTAATGGCTCTGCATACAGACGCTCATTACCTGCACGGATCGCTAACATACTTAGGTGGTGAGCGAGTAGCTCTTCAAGCACTAAACGTTTTTGGGCTGGGTGATGACCTTTTTCCAGTTCACTCAACGCGACGTTTGGTGGAGGGGTGTGCAACAGGCGTATTGCATCTGGTAAGCTAATCATCCCCCGGCTAAGTTCTTCAGGAAGTAGTTCTTTAATTTTCCCATTACTAAGCAGAGCAAGAGCTTGATCGATGACTTTGCGTAATGTGGCTTGGCGTACCCCTTCTGTTGTGGGGTAAACCGGTGTTAAATTTTCTTGTAAAGTAACATTATCGGCATCTTGAGAAACTTTATATTCAGGGTGAATAATTTCTGGGCCTGTATTTCCTCGACGTACTTCACCATAAGCTGTAACCCGACGCCCTTCGGCTAAGTTGTTTTTCATCGCCGCAGAAAAATTGAAAAAACGTAAGGTGAGGTTGCCGGTTCCATCTGTTATCAGGCAAGTCATCATCCTTCGTCGTCCAAAGACAACTTTTGTTTGTAACACCTCGCCAGTAATAGTTGCTGTAGTTCCAGGTAAAAGATCTTTGATTTGGTAAAGGCGGGTATGGTCTTCGTAGCGAAGAGGAAAATGGAGGAGCAGATCTTGAACGGTGTTCAAACCGATTTTACGCATCTTTTCTGACTGGCTTGCACCAATTCCATGCAATGAGGTCAGAGAAATGGTATCAAGTAGCCCATTATTCATATTATGTCCTTTTCCTTAACCAAATTGCCGTCTTTTCATTTTTTCAGTTAATTGCATTTGTACCCACCATTCGTCATCAGCTTCAATCTGCCCCTGATCATTAATAAATGGGCGAGGAAGGCCTTTACGTTTAGCAACCTCTGCCAGTACAGGGTAGCCACCTTCAAATAGCCATTCTTGTTGTTCATGTGGCGATAGTAGGCTGTATTCGCGTTCATACATGCCCGCTTGCTGCCGTTGCCTTTGTGCTTCATATAGGATTAATGCACAAGCAACTGAAACGTTTAGAGATTGCACCATGCCTGCCATTGGAATGATGATATGGCTATCCGCTAATGTGAGAGCTTGTTGTGAAATTCCTTTTTTCTCTTGCCCCATCATAATACAAGTTGGACGGGTATAATCAATCTCGCGAAAATCAACCGCATGCTCAGATAAGTTGGTTGCTAGAACTTGCATATTTTGTGATTTTATTTGGGTAATCGCATCTTCAGTTGATTGATGCGAAATGATTTTTACCCAACTATTGCTTCCCGCGGCTGAGGAGACAGAGAGCCTCATCTGTTGGTCGGGCCAAATAGCATGAATTTGATGGACCCCTACGGCGTCAGCGCTACGTACAATAGCGGAAACATTGTGAGGTTTGTGAATTTCTTCAAGACAGAGAGTTAGGTCGGGTTGCCGCATCGCCATCATTTGGCAAATGCGGCGATAGCGGCGTTCATTCATAGTAGTTAATTACGGTTTCGGCTAACACGTAGGACATCTGGCATGATACGAATTTTACGCATGACATTCGCCAATTGAACACGGTTTTTAGTTGTTAGGCGGATAAAGGCACAATACACGCGACCATCTTTTTCTTCAGTATTCATACTTTGAATACTAGAGTTTGCATCATTGAT
Organism: Providencia sp. NPDC089933; assembly: GCF_049545585.1. Lineage (NCBI taxonomy): Bacteria > Pseudomonadati > Pseudomonadota > Gammaproteobacteria > Enterobacterales > Morganellaceae > Providencia > Providencia sp. NPDC089933. The sequence goes on along the minus strand of NZ_JBMWDT010000005.1, from coordinate 122,056 downwards.
TGCGGCAGTTAAGTTTGCAAGAGCACCTTGGTGGTTGATCATATCCACTTTAATTTCAGCGATGAAATCGGTATTAGTGTCGTTATCCCAGTCGACCGGCATAAATTTATCGGGTTCTTTTTGATAACCGCGTATATTGCGACAAGATTCATGGTGGATAACCAAACCTTTACCGGGACTGATATGTGCGACAATTGGGTCGCCGGGAATAGGGCGGCAACATTTGGCGAAAGTAATTAAAACGCCATCAGCCCCTTTGATTGATAATTTGTTGCGACTTTCTACGACAGGTTGTTCTTCAGGTGTCGTTTGAGCGTTATTTTGTAAATTACGGGCAACGACTACGCTCATTGCATTCCCCAACCCGATTTCTGCCAGTAGGTCATCAATTGAGTGTAGTTTCATGCGTGCCAGTTCAGCATCGATGTTCCCTTGGGGGATATCCGCTAATTTATTTCCGGCTCCTAAAGCGTGATTCAGTAAACGGCGACCTAAGTTGATAGAATCTTCACGTTTTAAATTCTTTAATAATTGGCGTATTTTGGCGCGAGCCTTCGAACTCACGACAAAATTAAGCCAAGCTGCATTTGGCCGCGCACCAGGAGCAGTAATGATTTCGACAGTTTGACCACTAGTGAGTGACTGTGATAGAGGATAAGGCTGGCGGTCAACACGGGCGCCTACGCAGGCATGGCCAATATCAGTATGCACGGCATACGCAAAGTCAACAGGCGTTGCTCCGGTCGGTAATTCAACAATTCGCCCTTCCGGTGTAAAAACGTAAATTTCATCAGGGAATAAGTCTGATTTAACGCTTTCAATAAACTCAAATGAACTGCCCGCACTTTGTTGTAATTCAAGCAAACTTTGCATCCAGCGCTGTGCTCTAACTTGCGCTGTAGTGCCTTGTTCACCTTGTTCTTTATAAGCCCAGTGTGCAGCAACCCCCATTTCAGCCATTTGGTCCATGTCTTCAGTACGAATTTGTACTTCAACAGGTACCCCGTGAGGCCCAATTAGAGAGGTATGTAGCGATTGATAGCCGTTAGCTTTAGGAATAGCAATATAGTCCTTTATACGCCCCGGACGTGGCTTATATAGACTATGCATTTGGCCTAACACGCGGTAGCAAGTATCCACATCTTTGACAATAACCCTGAAAGCATAGATATCCATGATGGAATGGAAACGCTGCTCTTTTTGGTGCATTTTACGATAGATGGAATAAAGGTGCTTTTCCCGCCCACTGACTCGGCAAGGTACACCAGCTTCGGTTAGGCGGCCGTCAATTTCAGAGAGGATTTTTTGGATCATCTCTTTACGGTTACCTCTAGCCGCTTTTACCACTTCTTTGATTACGCGGTAACGGTTAGGATATAACGCTTCAAAACCGAGTTCTTCGAGCTCTGTTTTTATATGATGTATACCCAATCTATGAGCTAAAGGGCTATAGATTTCAAGGGTTTCACGAGCAATGCGACGGCGTTTATCAGGCCTTAAAGACCCTAAGGTGCGCATATTGTGAGTGCGGTCTGCCAGTTTGATCAAAATGACCCGGATGTCTTTTACCATCGCCATGATCATTTTGCGGAAGTTTTCTGCTTGAGCTTCTTTTTTGTCGCGAAAGTTAAGCTTGTCTAGTTTGGATACCCCTTCGACCAAACCGGCCACCGTGGTACCAAACAGCTCTTCTATATCTTGGAATGTCGCTGGAGTATCTTCAATCACATCATGAAGTAGCGCTGCCATAAGTGTTTCATGATCCAGCCGCATTTCAGCAAGAATACAAGCAACAGCAACTGGGTGAGTTATATAAGGCTCACCACTTGAGCGGGTCTGTCCTTCATGGGCATCCCGCGCGACAACATAGGCTTTTCTTAGTAATTCAACTTGTTCTTTAGGGAGATACTTTTGAATGACTAAATTAAGGCTTTCAAACAGATACAAGGCAGACCCACCTTAGTGATTAGCGACGACCTTCAGCGATTGCAGAAACTGCCTGCATTTCAGCCGCTTCTTGCTCTTGCTGCTCTTGGCGCTCACGCACATCTAAAATGTGACCGTTGATTAAGCCTTCTTCTACTTCACGTAACGCGATAACAGTATATTTATCGTTTTCTTCAGGAACTAAAGGGTCTTTTCCGCCCGTTTGTAACTGACGAGCTCTACGTGCTGCGACCAATACGAGGTCAAAACGGTTACCAATTTTCTCTACTGCGTCTTGAACAGTTACGCGTGCCATAAGTGTGCTACTCCAAAGAAATAAAAAAATGACCTGATATGATACTGAAACTATTCTCAGTCTGCTAGTAATTTGCTGATTAAAGCACCATGTCTTTGAACTTGGCGCTCTAATTTCAAACGTTCAGTTCGGATGATAGATTGTAAATCACTTAATGCCGTGTTGAAATCATCATTAACAATAAGGTAATCATACTCGTTGAAATGTTCAATTTCACCTACTGCTTGCGACATCCGTTTTTCAATCACTTCATCGCTGTCTTGCCCACGGCCTCGTAACCTGCGATATAACTCATCTTTTGATGGAGGGAGAATAAAAATACTACGGGCTTCAGGCATTTTTGCCCTAATTTGTTGCGCTCCCTGCCAATCAATATCTAAAAAAACATCGACACCACTATTTAGGACATCTTCGATGATAGGTTTAGACGTTCCATAATAATTACCAAAAACACAAGCATGTTCTAAGAACTCACCTTTTTCGACCATACCTAAAAAATCAGCTTCAGATACAAAGAAATAGTGTTCGCCATGAACTTCCCCAGGACGTGCTGCTCGTGTTGTATGAGAAACAGAAACTTGAGTGTCATACAATGGTTGTGTTTTTAATAAAGCCTGAATGAGACTTGATTTACCCGCACCGCTAGGCGCAGAAACAATATATAACGTGCCTTGTATCATGATGATTTCTTGAATAGTCGAGGATTAAACATAAAAGATGGTGATAAACCCGACATAGTATACACATACTTGCGCTAACATGCAGCGATAACAATAAACCATGAATTTTAGATAAAAATATTTAATTTGCGATCAAGTTGTGAGCCGGTTCCAGAAATTAGTCTTTTACTTATGAAAATCACATTTTTTTTGCGAAGACTTTTGCAAATAACGGCATTTTGATATGAGTGCTACAAAAAATAGCTTCATGCTTAAGGGGGTAGAAAAGAGCTAAATGAAGGCACCGTCATCGGTGGATAACGACAAGGAATGTTTATGTTTTCTATTATCTGTAGGTATATATTGGTTTTAGTTTATAGGCTAAGCAAATTAATTGTTGGGTTAGTGGTTGGTGTAAATGTGGTGCAGGCGGCGAGTAATCATTCAGTTGACGGACTGTGCGAAGCAAAAAACCTCACCTTAATAGCTCAAGAGAGTAATAGGTTAGGGGGACAATTACAGAAGTGGGATCAGGCTTATCAGTTATCAGGTAGTAGCCCAATTAGTGATGAAGCCTATGACCAATTACTCAACCTATGGCGCTCTATGCAGCGGTGTCGCCAGCTTTCAGAAAAACTTCCCCCTGTCCCTCTTCCTGAAAAAGTGTTATTGGCTAAACACCCAATCCCCCATACAGGGTTAAAAAAACTTAATGAACGAGAAGTCTATAACTGGATAAATACACGCAAGGATATTTGGCTTCAACCAAAAATCGATGGTGTAGCAGTCAGCTTGGTTTATGAAAATGGGCAACTTATTTCAATGATAAGTAGAGGTAATAACCTTGAAGGCATAGAGTGGCGAGCAAAAGCGGATTTTATCCCTACAGTACCTAAAAAAATTAAACATCAGGGGACATTAATCCTTCAGGGGGAGCTTTTTTGGCAAATGCATGAACATATTCAAGCAGAATATGGGGGAATGAATGCGAGAAATAAAGTCGCTGGGTGGTTAATGCGAAAAAATTTGCCAACATCCAATGAAAATAATATTGGCATTTTCATTTGGGCGTGGCCATCGGGAAATACTGACCCCAAAACACAGCTGTCATTACTTTCTAAAATCGGCTTCCCACTTGCAGAGCAATATAGCCATAAGATTGAAAGTAAAGCTGACGTTAAGCAATTACGTGAATATTACTATCAAAGTAAATTACCTTTCGTAACCGACGGCATAGTATTAAAAAGTTTCCCTGCCCCAAGCGCACAGGCTTGGCAGGCTAAGCAAAATAGTTGGGCGATAGCGTGGAAATACCCGTTTCGTAGCACGTTGTCAGGTATCGTCGAATTACAGTTCAAAGTAGGTCGAACAGGGCGGGTCAGTGTTGTCGCAGTCATTAGCCCAGTGACGATTGATTCAAAAAAAATTTCTAGGGTAAGTCTAGGGTCGCTGTCTTCATGGAAAAAACGTGATTTGTTAGTCGGAGATAAAGTCCTTGTCTCCCTTTCAGGGTTGGGGACACCGAAAATTGAAGAAGTTGTTTGGCGGCGAGAAGAACGACTTTATCCTGATACCACCAATTTTATACAATTCCACTCATTAACTTGTTTTACTTATACGAGGTCTTGCCTGCAACAGTTCGTTGCGAGGCTCGTTTGGTTAGGTAAGCAATTAAATATGAAAGGGATCAGTGAAGCCACATGGCAGCAGTGGGTCACTCATAATAACCTCACTCAGCTAACAACATGGCTATCAGAGTCATGGCAAAATAGTTTACCTAAAAATAAAAGAAATCAGTTATTAATTGAGCAATTAAGATTGGCCAGTGTCCAACCACTTTCTGCATGGTTAAGGGGGCTAGCGATCCCTTTACCAAAAGAATATATAGGGCGAATTACTGATTTGAAAATGTTGGATAACCAATCTGTGATTAACAAAATGAAATTAACCGCCAATCAAAAGAAAAAACTTAGCAAATGGTTAGCAGAGCCTGAAGTCCAATTGATTCTACAAGTGTTGGCGGGTAGACAAGTAAACTCCCCTTAATTTAGTGTTGTTAATGGGGAGTAAGTAATCACTCAAAAGTTGTTATTCAACATACGGCAGAGCCCCGTCGTTCAGTTCACTTTGGGGCGAGAAGTTTGGTTATAGAGGTAATTAATCTTGGCTTTCATAATTAAAAATGGGAAGCCCAAGGCGATAGCGAATTGCTATTAACCTAGCACTTAAGCCAACAACAAGGGTAATGATAACGACAATATCTTTGGGGAGTGGGGTATGCACCAAACCGATGTAAATCCAAGCAGCGGCAAAAGAGACACCCGCATAGACTTCTTTTTGGAACACTAAAGGTATGGTATTACACAACATGTCTCTTAAAACACCACCAAAAACACCAGTAATCACTGCGGCGATTGCTGCAATGATTGGGCTGTAATTCATATCTAACGCAATTTGAGCGCCAAGTATAGAAAAAACAATAAGCCCGATAGCATCCAAAATTAAAAATAACCGTCTTAAGTGTTTCATCATCGGAGCTATCCAAATTGTTACAATAGCGGCTCCAGCAACAGTCAGAATATACTCTGGGTGTTCGACCCAACCAAGAGGGTAGTGACCAAGTAAAATATCACGGACGGAGCCACCGCCAATCGCAGTGGCAGATGCAATAATGATGACGCCAAAGACGTCCATTTTTCTCCGACCAGCAGCAAGCGCCCCAGTCATGGCTTCGGCGGTGATACCAATGATATAAAGTACACTTAATAACATGATGGTTTTATTCGATGCTAAGGTTATTACTAAAGGGTATTATTACTTTAATAACTTCTCGACTGAGATTTTCTAGTACTCAATAGGGTAGATTAGTTAAAGTAATCCGATAGTGATAGTTAATGATGCCAAAGGATAACAGATTGAATAGCAAATTACCTTATAAAGAAACACGTTTAACCTATGATAATAGATGTCATCAGCTGACTAATATTAATGTATGGACGCCTGATAGCGAATGGTTAGCTTATGATGTCCGTCCAAGCGGGAGCTCTTTTACTGGTTTATCGATAGAAAAAATTCATGTAAATACGTTACAACTGGTTGAGATTTATCGTGCGAGTCACGGGGCTCATGTCGGTGTTGTTACTGTCAGCCCAAATTCACCGGCCAAATATGCCTTTATACACGGCCCTGAATATCCAGATGAGCATTGGCAGTATGACTTTCATCATCGTCGAGGAGTATACGTTCATGATGAACAGCTAAATGTTGCCTATCCTATTGATGCCATGTGTATTACACCTCCTTATTTAGTGGGGGCGTTAAGGGGAGGCACTCATGTACATGTTTTTAGCCCTGATGGAAAATGGCTGAGTTTTACCTATAACGACCATGTAATGCATGAATTAGATGCAAAATTAGACCAACGGAATGTAGCTGTAGCCGTTCCAGCTGGGTCTGTTGAGGTCGCTGTGAAACAGCATTGTAGGGAATATAATGGGGATTATTTCTGTTGCGTAGTAACGCAAACCACATTAGAGCCTGCGCCAAATAGCGATCAAATTAGCCGAGCATATGAAGAGGGGTGGGTCGGGGTTAGAGGGTATCAAAAAAGCAATGGGGAGTGGCAAGAAAGGGCATTAGCATTTATTGGTGATACCCATTCTATAAATGGGGACATTGTGCCAGAGGTTTATCTTGTTGATCTCCCAGCAAAGCCTGAAAAATACACAATAGCAGGGGAGTGCCCCATTCAAGGCACGGAGTCACGGATGCCCTTTCCACCAAAAGGGGTGTCTCAAAGGCGTTTAACCTTTACACATCACAGAAAGTTCCCAGGGCTAGCAAAGCAGCCAAGGCATTGGCTTAGAGCCTCACCGAATGGTCAATCAATCGCCTGTTTGATGGCAGACGACCACGGTAATGCTCAGTTATATTTAGTAGATACACTTACAGGGGGAATATTACAAATTACTCATAGCTTATCTCCAATTCAATCAGCATTTAATTGGGATAGCACTGGTGAGTATATCGCTTTTATCTGGGATAACAGTGTAGTTCGTTGTCATGTTGCATCTGGGGCTATAGAAAGATTAACAGAGAGAACCCAGCAACCTCCAGTAGCAGATGCTGTTGTTTTTTCTCCTAACAATAAACTGATTGCTTTTATGCGTGACCTAGATGGTTTCAGGCAAATTTATATCGTAGAAACAGGGTTATCTTGTTAAATTTTAGTAAGGTATTCACTATTATTATGAATAAAAATGTTCTAGTTAACTTTTTTATTCATAATTTGCTTTATTTTATTCTGTTGTTATTTCTCGTCAAAGTAGGAAGATAACATTTAATTTAGGCTATATAAATAAGCATCTATAGTTTAATTACTTTGACCCAATAAAAAGATAATTCTAATCAAAACTATTATAAAAAATAGGTTGTTAGTTGCCTTTAAGTTTACAAAAATCCCATAAAACTAGTGGGTATATAATTATTTAAATTAAGTCATTACCATTAAAAAACAGGTAACATTAAATAAATTCATTAATTTATTGTTTTTTATCTAATTCTTCCAAGCGCTTTTTGGGGGAATCTTCTTTTGAGTCGTTATTCGACCTAGAATAGTCTAATGGAATTAAAAGGGTATCCATTATGAAAGAAAATGGAAGGTCAATAGCAAGTAGCGGCCTAACAACCCAACCTGTCTCATCATCTTTAATCATTTTAATACTATTTTTAGAACCCGGATAATAGCCTTCTGAAGGGCCGGCATGAGTCATAATACTTGAACAACCACTTAAAATAACAGGTATTATAAGGGTAAGTAACCGTGCTGAAATTAAACTCGACATATGCTAGTTAACCTAAATTGGTTTGTTAGTTCTAACTTGTAGTTATAATAACTAAAAACAAAAAATTCACAATGACAGAGCGATATTATTATCGAATTTAACAAGATATATTTTTTATGTTAATGCATTATTTTTAAGTATTAGCTGAGGTTGTTTATTCTTTGTGTATCTATATAGACTGTGAATAACGTTAAAGAATAAAGGTTTACTATTCTATATTTGTTATCAGATTGAAAACTCAAATAAATAGCCATTTTAATTCATCCTGAACTGTGCTCTATGGCACATATTACTGCTGTGCTATTTGGCATAATCGATTCAGTAGTATGTTTTCTCGCCTATTTAGGTTGAGGTAATGGGTTACTTATCGTCAAAAGGATGCGGTCTATGAGTGAATTAGCTCTTACTGTAAGTTTGTTGGCGTTGGCTGCCGCGCTTGGATTATGGATTGGTAATTGGAAAATCCGTAATGTTGGGTTAGGTATCGGAGGTGTCCTTTTTGGAGGGATCATCGTTGGGCACTTTGCTCAAAGTTATGGTTTACAACTCAATAAAGACATGCTGCATTTTATTCAGGAGTTTGGCTTAATACTTTTTGTATACACGATAGGTATTCAAGTTGGACCCGGTTTTTTCTCTTCGCTTCGAGTTTCGGGCTTGAAGCTTAATGGCTTTGCATTGATGGTCGTTGTATTAGGGGCTGTTGTAACCGCAATTATTTATAAAGTCGCTAATATTCCTTTGCCAATCATATTAGGTATTTTCTCAGGCGCAGTAACCAATACTCCATCTCTGGGGGCAGGGCAGCAAATTTTAACAGATTTAGGCTCAGACCCAAATCTTGTTGACCAAATGGGAATGGGGTATGCCATGGCATATCCTATGGGGATTTGCGGTATTTTATTGGTGATGTGGCTTGTACGAATTATCTTTCGAATTTCAGTGGATAAAGAAGCGTCTGCATTCAATAGCTCTAATTTTCAACAGCGCGATGCCCTACAAACAATGAACATTGCTATTCGTAACGCGAATCTTGATGGTTTGATGATGCAAGATGTTCCATTGCTTGGTAGTGAAGCCATTGTTTGTTCAAGGTTAAAGCGTGGCGATATGCTTGTTGTCCCTCAACCAACAACAGAGATTCACTTGGGTGATTTACTTCATGTTGTTGGTCAGAAAGAAGATTTAAACAAAGTTCGTTTAATTTTGGGTGAAGAAGTCGATGCCTCGTTATCGACATCAAATTCAACTTTACATTCTGTCAGAGTGGTAGTGACCAATGATGCTGTACTAAGTAAACGGCTTAAAGAGCTAAATTTAAAACAAAAATATGATGTTGTGGTTACACGCCTAAATCGTACAGGTATTGATTTGGTGGCAAATAATAATTCAGTTTTACAGTTTGGCGATATTCTAAATATTGTTGGACGGCCTGAATCTATTGAAGCGGTGACTGCTTTATTAGGTAATGCGAAACAAAAGCTTCAACAAGTACAAATGCTTCCAGTCTTTCTTGGTATTGGTCTTGGGGTTGTATTGGGGTCTATTCCCGTTTTTGTACCAGGTTTTCCTGCCGCACTTAAATTAGGTTTAGCTGGTGGGCCGCTGGTTGTCGCATTAATTTTAGGCCGGATAGGGACTATTGGCCGCTTATATTGGTTTATGCCACCGAGCGCTAACCTTGCTTTAAGGGAGCTCGGTATTGTGATGTTTTTAGCTGTGGTGGGGCTAAATTCTGGTGGTGGGTTTATTGATACCTTAATTAAAGGTGATGGGTTAACGTGGATTGGCTATGGTTTGTTGATTACGTTTGTGCCTTTATTTATTACGGGGGTCGTTGCCCGAATTTTTGGCAAAATGAATTATTTAAGCCTTTGTGGGGTATTAGCGGGTTCGATGACTGACCCTCCGGCACTGGCATTTGCAAATGGTATTCACCCGACGAGTGGTGCCCCTGCATTATCTTATGCGACAGTATATCCATTGGCGATGTTTTTAAGGATTATTTCTCCTCAATTACTTGCAATCTTATTTTGGGCAGTTTAGCGTTTTCTTATAAAATAAATATATATTTTTCAATTTGATAGGGTGAGTTAGAAGGGCTGTGATTGATAAGGTACATAAAAAATAATAGTTAGTATCACGATATATAGAGATAAAAAGTACCGTTGTTCAAGCAATCACCAAGTCTAAAACCTGTTTTAATAGTTTTGAATGATATTCGTATTGAAAAATAAATTTGATTTCAATTACGGAGTTCTCGCTAATTTTAGCCCTTTCTATCATTGAAAGGGCTTTTTTTTACTTCAATTTAAGAAGTGACTTCTTGATAAGCTTTTTCTAATTCTTCAGCCAGTATTTTAATGCCTTGTTCAATTTTTGCGGGTTCAGGAACATAGTTCATACGCATACATTGGTGTGCATGTGGCCAATCTTGCTCGATACCAGGAAAAAAGTAGTGGCCGGGAACCATTAAGACCCCCCGTTTTTTCAAGCGTTGGTATAATTCTAAACAATTAATAGGTAAATCTTTAAACCATAGCCACAGGAAAATAGCCCCTTCAGGCTTATGTATTAAGCACTTATCTTCAGGGATATAACGGCGAATGATGTCAATTGCCTCTTCTACACGTTGTTTGTAAAAAGGCCCTATGACATTTTGGGACAGCGATATAAGGTCGTCTTTTTTCAGCATCTCTAAAGCTAGGGCAGGCCCAATCCCACCGGGAGCTAAGCTAATAATGCCATTCATGTTACTGACGGCTTCTATGATTTCTTCATTCGCGATGATAATACCGCAACGAGTCCCCGGTAAACCAAGTTTAGATAAGCTCATACATAGAATGACATTTTCATTCCAAAATGGTGTGGCTTCACTGAATATAATACCTGGAAAAGGAACACCATAAGCATTATCTATTAATAGTGGAATGTTATTTTGCTTAGCTAATTGATCTAAGTGTTCAACTTCTTCATCGGTAATTACATTACCAGTTGGGTTTGTTGGACGAGAAACACAAATAACACCAATATCATCAGTGACTTCTAGTGTATTGAAATCCACACGGTATTTAAATTGACCATTAGGTAGAAATTCAATTTGCGGTTTGTTGGCGACAAATAAATCATCGTCGAGCCCAGAATCCGCATAACCCACATATTCAGGCGCTAAAGGAAATAGAACTTTACGGGTGATACCATCTTCAAAGCGACCAGCTAGCAAGTTAAATAGGTAGAAAAACGCACTTTGGCTACCATTTGATAGAGCGATATTCTTCGCACTAATATTCCAACCTAGTTTTGCTTTTAGTGTTGCAGCAAGCGCTTTCAACATGGCATCTTTGCCTTGAGGACCATCATAATTACATAAAGTGTCCGTCAATTGGCCATTAGCACACATTTCAGTTAACAGATCTTGGAAATACTTGTCCATTTCAGGGATATGAGCTGGGTTCCCTCCCCCTAACATTATGGAGCCGGGGGTTCTTATGCCTTCATTCAAGTCTTTCATTAATAATGAAATACCTGAATTTTGAGCAAATTTATTACCAAATTTAGAGAATATCATCGCATTTATTCACATATGTCTATATAAATTGTTAATAGGATTTAAAACATACTCTGCTGAACCTTAGAGTTCAACCGCTCATTTGCATATATTTGTGATTTAAATATCTGGCAATGGATAAATTAATGGATGAAAATTCTGCGATGTTAATGGTTTGATAGTTTCTTTTTCTTTTTATACGCTAAGTATCATCCATAAACACTAATTTATTTAAACTGGCAACAATGTATTAAATGGTCATTTATCATGCCAGTGGCTTGCATAAAGGCATAACAAGTAATTGAACCGACAAACTTAAACCCACGTTTTTTGAGCGCTTTAGAAAGCAGCATAGAAAGTTCTGTTTCGGCGGGGACTTGGGACGAGTTTTCCCAGCCATTGACAATAGGTTGGCCATTAACAAATTGCCAAAGAAAAGTGGAAAAGTCCTCTCCGCTTTCTTTCATTGCTAAATAGGCTTTTGCGTTGGCAATTATCGCTTTAATTTTTAACCTATTACGGATAATACGGGGCTCTTGCATAAGGCGTTCTATATCACTGTCGTTCATCAAGGCGATTTTTTTAGGATCAAATTGATAGAATAATTCCCGATAACCTTGGCGTTTTTTCAAAATAGTGTACCAAGAAAGACCTGCTTGTTGCCCTTCAAGGCAGATCATTTCGAACAGGGCTTGGTTATCATGGGTTGGTTTGCCCCATTCATGATCATGATAAGCAATATATTCAGGGTCTTTATTAACCCAATGGCAACGTGTTGATGCTGTATTCATTTTTCATCCTTTTTACAATCATATTAATCTTTTTTAAAAATGAGATATTTATACTGTATAAATAACCAGCCTAAAAGGGGTGAAAGTATTTTTTTTTATTTTTAGAATAAATACAGACATATTCAATGCTGTATATCTTGCGGTCAAAGGGTATACTGACGTACTTTCATTAATTTAACGTATCGCGTGCGGATCTAACATGCAAAAGTTTGATACCAAAACCTTTCAAGGTCTTATCCTGACATTGCAGGATTACTGGGCGCGCCAAGGCTGTACCATTGTTCAACCACTGGACATGGAAGTCGGCGCAGGAACCTCCCACCCAATGACATGTTTGCGAGCATTAGGCCCTGAGCCTATTGCGGCGGCTTATGTTCAGCCATCTCGCCGGCCAACAGATGGCCGCTATGGTGAAAACCCAAACCGTTTGCAGCATTATTATCAATTTCAGGTGATTATTAAACCATCACCAGATAACATCCAAGAATTATACCTCGGTTCTTTAAAAGAGCTGGGTGTTGACCCAACTGTTCATGACATTCGCTTTGTTGAAGATAATTGGGAAAACCCAACTTTAGGGGCTTGGGGTTTAGGTTGGGAAGTATGGTTAAATGGTATGGAAGTGACTCAATTTACCTATTTCCAGCAAGTGGGTGGGCTTGAGTGTAAACCTGTGACTGGCGAAATCACTTATGGCTTGGAACGCTTGGCGATGTACATCCAAGGTGTTGATAGCGTATATGATCTTGTATGGTGTGATGGTCCGCTGGGCAAAACCACTTATGGTGACATTTACCATCAAAATGAAGTTGAACAATCAACTTACAACTTCGAATATGCAAATGTTGATTTTCTTTTCAAATGCTTTGAAGAATATGAAAAAGAAGCTCAACATCTGCTCGCTTTGGAAACTCCACTTCCACTGCCGGCTTATGAACGTATCTTGAAAGCTGCTCATACTTTTAACTTACTTGATGCGCGTAAAGCTATTTCTGTTACTGAACGCCAACGCTATATTTTACGTATCCGCACCCTGACGAAAGGGGTTGCTGAAGCTTATTATGCTTCACGCGAAGCGCTTGGATTCCCTATGTGTCATAAGAATTAAGAGGCTGTCATGACTCAACAGACTTTCCTTGTGGAAATCGGCACCGAAGAGTTACCGCCGAAGGCTCTTCGTTCATTAGCTGAATCATTTGCTGCAAATTTTACCAGCGAACTTGATAGCGCGAATATTGCGCATGGCGCGGTAACGTGGTTTGCTGCACCCCGTCGTTTGGCACTAAAAGTTGCTGATTTAGCATCTTCCCAACCTGACCGTGAGGTTGAAAAACGTGGTCCTGCTATTTCTCAGGCTTTTGGCCCTGATGGCCAACCAACTAAAGCCGCAGAAGGTTGGGCTCGAGGCTGTGGTATCACCGTTGACCAAGCTGAGCGTTTAACAACCGATAAAGGCGAGTGGTTACTTTATCGTGCCCAAGTTAAAGGGCAAGCCGTGAATGAACTACTGGTTGATATGGTTAGCCGCTCACTTGCTAAACTACCTATTCCTAAATTAATGCGTTGGGCAGATAAAGACACCCAATTTGTTCGCCCTGTTCACACTGTAACATTGCTGTTAGGTAGTGATGTCATTGAGGGTGAAATTTTAGGTATTAAGAGTGGGCGCACAATTCGTGGGCATCGTTTTATGGGTGAAGCAGAATTCACCATTGATAACGCCGAGCAATATCCTGCTATCCTACGTGAACGCGGTAAAGTGATGGCTGATTACGAAGAGCGTAAAGCCGTAATCAAAGCGGATGCAGAAAAGGCGGCTCAAGCTTTAGGTGGTAACGCTGATTTAACTGATAGTTTACTTGAAGAAGTTGCTTCATTGGTTGAGTGGCCAGTTGTTTTAACGGCGAAGTTTGAAGAGAAATTTTTAGACGTCCCATCTGAAGCATTGGTTTATACCATGAAAGGTGACCAGAAGTATTTCCCCGTCTATGATAATGCGGGTAAATTAATGCCTAATTTTATCTTTGTGGCGAATATTGAATCTTCTGATCCTCAACAAATTATTTCAGGTAACGAAAAAGTTGTACGCCCTCGTTTAGCTGATGCGGAGTTTTTCTTTAAAACTGACCGTAAGCAACGTTTAGAAGACAACTTACCGCGCTTAGAAACGGTGCTATTCCAAAAGCAATTAGGTACTTTGCGTGATAAAACAGACCGTTTAGAAACACTATCGGGTTGGGTTGCCAATAAAATTGGTGCAGACGTTAATCATGCGACTCGTGCTGGCTTACTCGCTAAATGCGACTTAATGACCAATATGGTGTTTGAATTCACAGATACTCAAGGTGTAATGGGTATGCATTATGCTCGGCATGATGGTGAATCAGAAGACGTCGCATTGGCTCTGAAAGAGCAATACCAACCACGTTTTGCCGGTGATGCACTTCCCTCTACTGATGTTTCTGCTGCATTAGCCATTGCTGAGAAAATGGATACACTTGCCGGTATCTTTGGTATTGGGCAGCACCCTAAAGGTGATAAAGACCCATTTGCTCTTCGTCGCGCGGCTTTGGGTGTGTTACGCATTATCGTTGAGAAAGGCTATCAGCTTGATCTCGTTGAAATGACCGCCGAAGCAGCTCGTTTATACGGCGATAAATTAACGAATAAAGACGTCGTTAATGATGTGGTCGAATTTATGCTTGGCCGATTCCGTTCTTGGTATCAAGAATTAGGTTATAGCATTGATACCATCCAAGCTGTATTAGCTCGTCACCCAACTCAACCTGCTGACTTCGATGCACGAGTTAAAGCTGTGACTCACTTCCGTACGCTAGATGAAGCACAAGCGCTTGCAGCGGCAAATAAGCGTGTTTCTAATATTCTGAGTAAATCAGAAGAAAAATTAGCGGATACTGTCTTAGCTTCTGTACTGAAAACACCAGAAGAAGTGAAACTAGCAACTCATGTTGTAGTTCTACAAGAAAAGCTTGCTCCAATGTTTGCGCAAAGAAATTATCAAGAAGCATTAGCTGAGCTAGCTTCTTTACGCGATGTAGTGGATGAATTCTTTGAAAATGTGATGGTAATGGACGAAGACCAAGCGGTTCGTGTTAACCGTTTGACGCTATTAAGCCAATTACGTGAGCTGTTTTTAAAGGTAGCAGATATTTCTTTACTGCAATAACTTAAAATTAGGCCATAAACTGGTTTTATGATGCTATTTTTATAAAAGTTAATCTGTTTGATAAATAAGCACTAAATTAATTTAGTGCTTATTTTTTTAGTAAAATAAGGTGAGTTGCCTATAAACCTTACCATTTTGGTGGTTTTATCAGCACTCGAGCCAAATTAATAAAAAATGGGTTGACGACCCCCATTCTTGGCAGTATTATTCACACCGTTTTCGGCGAGTAGCGCAGCTTGGTAGCGCAACTGGTTTGGGACCAGTGGGTCGGAGGTTCGAATCCTCTCTCGCCGACCAAATTTTAAAACCCACCTCAATGAGGTGGGTTTTTCCGTTTATGGCACTTCTCATTTCCTCTCCATTTTTAAGAATAACTTTACTTGCATCCAACACCTAGATTCTGCTGATATAGATAAAAGCATACGGTTTGAGAATATCTCATGGGTTACGTATTTTTTGCTGGCAGCTCCCTCTATTAGGGTGGTTTTAGCTAATAAAACAGTTTTTCATGACAAGGACCTGTTAATGAAAGCAAAATACGTTGTACCAAAACACATTCGTTTTTTATTGTTAGGGTTATATATTCTTGTTACTTCTCACGCTTATAGTTCCGCTATAACTCAACCTATTAATACCGCGCAATGCATTCTTATTAATCAAGTTCATTTGGTAAATTCCCAGCGGTTAACTAAAGTAGAGCCAAGACGTATTAATGCATGGAGGCAGCAAATTGAAGGGCAATGCGTTGATGATCGTAAGCTATTGGAGTATGCCGATTATATTACAGCTGACCTTGTCCGCGCAGGTTATTTAACCTCATATTTATACTATCCTGAGCAAACATTTTTGTTTGGTATTTTGCGTATAAAAATCGTTGAGGGGACTATCTCTGCGGTGAGTTACCAAAATGAAAAAAACAAAGATCGCTCTTTATTATCTATTTTTCCACTGAAGCCAGGGGACCTATTAAATCTCCGCCATATTGAACAAGGCTTATCTAATTTACAGAATGTATCTTTACTTCCATTTCATATAAATCTAGTGCCTGATGACGCTGATAAAAATGCTACTCAAGTTATCGTTGTTGGCCAGCAACGCCGTGCATTAAATGGGGTGATTTCTTATGAAGCTCACAGGGCTGCTGGGCAAACGACTAATGTTATAAGCCATATATGGATGCTTGCAAACCCTTTACTACGAAGTGATTTTTTGTATTCAGAGGTTAACCATCACTTAAATGCTTTTAACGGAAGCGAAATGAAATCAATGGTATTGTTATATTCTCTCCCATACCACTATTGGCTATTTTCTGTATCTGCTGAGTACCATAAAAACCAAGTAGTAATAACAAATTATGATGTTAATTTACCTTTTCAACAGCGTAGCTGGGGTTTATTGCTACAAATTGAGCGCATACTGAATCGCACTGAAAACGCAGTTACTTCATTCGGTATTGGTAGCCAAGTTCAAAAAAGTGATACTTTTTTATCCGACTTACGTTTACAGACGCAAAAACGTCTGGCGAGCTATGCTATTGCTGAATTTTCCCATCAGGTTGATTTTTTAAAGGGGAATACGCTTGTTTCTTTAAAATACAAACAAGGGGTAGATTGGTTTGGTGCTAATGCACAAAAAACGACAGGTTTGGATAAAGCACAAATCTTTCAGTTTTCACTGTCTAACTTGAGAGAAATACAGCCGTTTTATTATCTAAGCCAACTTGATGTGCAGTTAAGTCGTTCCAATCTAGATGCTTTATTAGAACGTGATACATTCATAGGAAATGGCGGTATGAGTGGTTTTCTTACGGGGGTAAAACATTTTGAAATGGGGGATCATAGCTTAAAATTTCACAATGAGCTGCGGTGGCAGACTCCTTGGCCACATGTACAGTTGTATTCGTCATTAGGCTTAGGAACAACGGCGAATGACCGAGCGACATTTTGGAAAGAGAACCTACTGTTAGGCTGTAAAATAGGCGCGAAAGGTCAGTTAAAGGGCTTGTCTTACCATTTATTCATTGATACCCCTTTATGGCAATCTCAGCCGCTTGCTTTCAATACAGTCAGTTCCGGTATTAAATTCAGTTTTCATTATTAACTTAATTGGTTTTTCCTGTATCCATTTGTTTTTATTCTATATATTTTAATTTTGGATAATTATATCTTTTATGGTGGGTATAAAAGCATTTTCTGTATTCAGTCTAATTAAATAAAAAAGTGACATATAGCGATTTTATTCTTTAAGTTATCAAATAGTTAAAATTATGTTTAGCTTGTTTAGTTGAATGTTTTTTGTCTGCATGAAAAACAAGCTAAATAATAACAAACTAAAATAGTTTCTAACTTTATTTCCTTTAGAGTTTTATTTTGCATACCTCCGTATAGCACGCTATATTCGTTCACTAATTCAGCACTTAATCACAAATATAAAAATAAATAGCTCAAACATAAAACACTAATCATCAATAATAATGTGGTTATAACGTCTGCCTTTTGTCTTGATTGGTAATATATTAAGCTAATTTAGCGTGACAAATGTTTCTAATATGTTACGAGAGTTGTGGGTGTGTAGCAAATACGGCTATTGACGAAGTGAGTGACAGTTGATTAATTGCACAATGAATAACAAAAAATACAGATACTACATCTGTCATTTATATGACGGGTTTAGGCATTAAGCAAAAACAACATAGGAGCATACAGATGCGCTCTATTAAAAAGACAGGTCTACTTACTGTAGGGTTAACATTAGCAGCATTGGCTGTATCGGCCTCAGTACAAGCAAAAACATTAGTTTATTGTTCAGAAGGTTCTCCTGAAGGTTTTAACCCTCAACTCTTTACTTCTGGAACAACGTATGATGCAAGTTCAATCCCATTATATAACCGTTTAGTTGAATTTAAATTAGGGACAACAGAGATCGCACCTGGCTTAGCTGAAAGCTGGGAAGTAAGTGATGATGGCAAGGTATATACCTTCCATTTACGCAAAGGGGTTAAATGGCACTCTAATAAACAATTTAAGCCAAGCCGTGACTTCAATGCAGATGATGTGATCTACACATTTATGCGCCAAAAAGACGCTAATCACCCATATCATAAAGTATCAGGTGGTAGCTATGAGTACTTTATGGGCATGGATATGGACAAAATCATTGATAAAGTTGAAAAAGTTGATGATAACACAGTAAAAATTACGCTAACTCGCCCTGAGTCTCCATTCTTAGCGGATATGGCTATGGACTTTGCATCAATCCTTTCTGCGGAATATGCGGACCAAATGCTCAAAGCAGGTACGCCAGAAAAAGTGGACTTAAACCCAATAGGGACGGGCCCATTTGTTTTACAGCAATACCAAAAAGACTCTCGTATTCTGTATAAAGCCAATGATCAGTATTGGGGTACAAAACCGAAACTTGACCGCTTAGTTTTCTCAATCACGCCGGATGCTTCAGTACGTTATGCTAAGTTACAAAAAAATGAATGCCAAGTTATGCCATATCCAAACCCGGCTGACTTAGAGCGGATGAAGCAAGATAAAAACATTACATTGATGGAGCAGCCAGGTCTGAACGTTGGCTATCTTTCATATAATGTTGAGAAAAAACCACTGGATAACCAAAAAGTTCGTCAAGCCCTCTCAATGGCAGTGAATAAAGACGCCATCATTGATGCGGTTTATCAAGGCGCAGGTCAGAAAGCGAAAAACTTAATCCCGCCAACAATGTGGGGATATAACGACGCTGTGAAGGATTATGAATATAACCCTGAAAAAGCAAAAGCATTATTAGCAGAAGCAGGCTTCCCTAATGGCTTTGAGATTGATTTATGGGCAATGCCAGTACAACGTCCGTATAACCCAAATGCGCGCCGTATGGCTGAAATGATCCAAGCGGATTGGTCAAAGATCGGTGTTAAATCTAAAGTTGTGAGCTATGAGTGGGGCGAATATCTCAAACGTGCGAAAGATGGTGAGCCTCAAACCGTGATGATGGGTTGGACTGGTGATAATGGTGACCCTGATAATTTCTTCGCAACATTATTTAGCTGTGCAGCAAAAGAACAAGGTTCTAACTATTCAAAATGGTGTAATCAAAGCTTTGAAAACTTGATCCAACCTGCACGTCAGACGGCTGATCATGACAAACGCGTCGAATTGTATAAACAGGCACAAGTCGTAATGAATGAGCAGGCTCCTGCGCTTATCATTGCACACTCAACGGTGTTTGAACCTGTACGTAAGGAAGTGAAAGGCTATGTGGTTGATCCATTAGGTAAACATCACTTCGAAAACGTCGACATTGAGAAGTAATCGTATCTAATCTGTTAATGCCCTTCGTTGCTAATTTGCAGCGCGGGGCGTTTTCTCCTCTAAGGGGTATTCTTCTAGATGATAATTTTGCACGGTGAGTTTTGTATTAAGTAGTCTGTAAATTAATCATGTTAACGGTTTCTTGCATCTAAGCGTGCTGTAAGCAGCACCCATAAGGATCAATAACCCAAAGACTTAGAAGAAACAGAGAAGTTCAGTTGTTTGTGAGCACCCGGAAAATTTATTTTCTGAGTAGCCAAACGGACTAAGAGCCGTCAACGGCATTATTAAAGAGATTCAGGATATGCTGCAATTTATCCTCCGACGATTGGGGCTTGTGATCCCGACGTTTATCGGTATCACACTACTTACTTTTGCTTTTGTTCACATGATCCCCGGTGACCCAGTTATGATCATGGCTGGGGAGAGGGGGATCTCTCCTGAAAGGCACGCCTACTTAATGGCTGAGTTAGGCCTTGACCAGCCACTTTGGAAGCAATATCTGCATTATGTTAATGGGATATTTCATGGTGACTTAGGGATTTCTCTAAAAAGCCGTATTGGTGTTTGGGAAGAGTTTTTACCTCGCTTTTTAGCGACAGTTGAATTAGCCACTTGTGCAATGATTTTTGCGGTTTCTGTTGGTATCCCTGTTGGGGTTTTAGCCGCTGTAAAACGTGGGTCAATCTTTGACCACACCGCGATTGGTCTTTCTTTAACGGGTTATTCAATGCCGATATTTTGGTGGGGGATTATGCTCATCATGTTAGTGTCGGTGCAATTAGACCTCACTCCAGTTGCTGGGCGGGTGAGTGATATGGTCTTCCTTGATGATTCAAACCCACTGACCGGTTTTATGTTAATCGATACTTGGATTTGGGGTGAAGAAGGTAACTTTATTGATGCTGTTGAGCACTTGATATTGCCTTCTATTGTATTAGGGACGATCCCTCTGGCGGTTATTGTTCGCATGACGCGTTCATCAATGTTGGAAGTGTTAGGCGAAGATTATATTCGAACAGCGCGAGCGAAAGGCCTTGGCCGTGCACGCGTGATCCTAATCCACGCACTACGCAACGCTTTACTCCCCGTTGTAACGGTTATCGGTTTACAAGTTGGCGTCATGTTAGCTGGCGCTATTTTAACAGAAACTATTTTCTCATGGCCTGGGTTGGGACGTTGGTTAATCGAAGGGCTGCAACGTCGTGACTACCCTGTCGTACAAGGTGGCGTACTGCTCGTGGCAACGCTGATCATTTTTGTTAACTTAGTGGTCGACTTGCTATATGGCATTGTAAATCCACGCATTCGTCATAAAAAATAAGGAGCGCTAAATGTCTCAATCTACTGAGCCAACTGTTGTCAGCGCCCCACAGCCGATGACACCATTACAAGAATTTTGGCATTATTTTAAACGTAATAAAGGGGCCGTTGTTGGGATGTTTTATATCATCCTGATGGTACTAATTGCTATTTTTGCGGGTGTATTAGCACCACATTCCCCTGATGAACAGTTTCGTGATTTTTTATTGGCTCCACCAGTTTGGGATGAGGGTGGGAGCTGGCAGTTTATTCTAGGAACGGATGATGTTGGGCGTGATTTACTTTCTCGCTTGATGTATGGCGCTCGTTTATCTTTATTAGTTGGGTGCTTGGTTGTCGTGCTGTCCTTGATAATGGGCGTGACCATTGGCGTAATTGCAGGTTACTTCGGTGGTATTGTTGATGCGCTAATCATGCGTGTAGTTGATATCATGTTGGCATTACCTAGCTTGCTATTGGCTTTAGTTTTAGTCGCAATTTTTGGGCCTTCTATTGTTAATGCGTCTATTGCTCTGACTTTTGTTGCTTTACCTCACTATATCAGGTTAACGCGTGCCGCCGTTTTAGTGGAAGTGAACCGTGATTATGTGACGGCCTCTCGAGTTGCTGGTGCAGGCTCAATACGTCAAATGTTTGTGAATATTTTACCTAACTGTTTGGCTCCATTGATTGTACAGGCCTCTTTAGGTTTTTCGAATGCTATCTTAGATATGGCTGCTTTGGGTTTCCTCGGTATGGGCGCTCAGCCACCAACTCCTGAGTGGGGAACTATGCTGTCTGATGTGCTGCAGTTTGCACAGAGTGCATGGTGGGTGGTGACTTTCCCAGGACTGGCGATTTTACTGACGGTGCTTGCGTTTAACCTGATGGGTGATGGTTTACGCGATGCATTCGATCCAAAACTCAAGCAGTGATGAGGTAATCTAATGGCACTGTTAAATGTAGAACAACTCTCGGTTCATTTTGGCGATGGAAAAGCGCCATTTCGCGCGGTTGATCGTATCAGTTATAGCGTTGATAAAGGGCAAGTCGTTGGTATCGTCGGTGAATCTGGTTCTGGGAAATCGGTTAGCTCACTTGCCATCATGGGGTTAATTGATTACCCCGGGAAAGTGATGGCAGAATCGTTGGAGTTTGATGGACGCGATTTATTGTCTATGCCTGAAAAAGAACGTAGACAAATTATTGGTGCGGATGTCGCGATGATTTTCCAAGACCCGATGACCAGCCTAAACCCATGTTTTACCGTGGGTTATCAAATCATGGAAGCACTCAAAGTGCATCAAGGCGGCAGTAAAAGCACACGGAAACAGCGGGCTGTCGATTTACTCGACATGGTAGGTATCCCTGATCCTCAATCACGCTTGGATGTCTATCCCCATCAATTATCAGGTGGGATGAGTCAGCGGGTGATGATTGCAATGGCGATTGCTTGTCGCCCTAAACTGTTGATTGCTGATGAGCCAACAACAGCTTTGGATGTCACAATTCAAGCGCAGATTATTGAGCTACTTTTGGAGCTACAACAGCAAGAAAACATGGCGTTAGTGTTGATCACCCATGACCTTGCACTTGTGGCTGAAGCTGCACACCATATCATCGTGATGTATGCAGGGCAGGTGGTTGAATCAGCAAAAGCGAGTGATATTTTTAAACACCCACGTCACCCTTATACCCAAGCACTATTGAGAGCATTACCTGAGTTTGCAACGAATAAATCACGTTTAGCATCACTCCCTGGTGTTGTTCCCGGTAAATATGACAGGCCTGTCGGTTGTTTATTAAATCCACGTTGCCCATACGCAACGGATAAGTGCCGTCAAGAGGAGCCAATGTTACAAACCGTTGGTGATCGCCAAGTCAAATGCCATATGCCGTTAGATGATATGGGGAGGCCAACATTATGAGTGACAAACAACATACCCCATTGCTAAAAGCCGTGGATTTGAAAAAGTATTATTCTGTTAAAAGTGGTTTTTTTTCTGCGGAGAAAACCCTTAAAGCGTTAGATGGGGTTTCTTTTGAATTAGAGAAAGGTAAAACGCTAGCCGTAGTTGGGGAGTCGGGGTGCGGTAAATCCACACTTGGTCGTTTGTTAACGATGATAGAGCAACCTTCTGATGGCGAATTGTATTATCAAGATCAAAATTTGCTGATTAGAGATAAATCAGCGGAGAAGCTGCGTCGTCAGAAAATTCAAATTGTTTTCCAAAACCCATACGGCTCATTGAATCCCCGTAAAAAGGTGGGGCAAATTTTAGAAGAACCTTTATTGATTAATACTTCGCTATCGAAAGAACAGCGCAAAGAAAAAGTATTATCAATGATGGCAAAAGTAGGTTTAAAAACAGAACATTATAGCCGATACCCACACATGTTCTCGGGAGGGCAAAGACAACGTATTGCGATAGCACGAGGTTTAATGCTTGACCCAGACATTGTTGTTGCAGATGAGCCTGTTTCTGCGCTGGATGTCTCTGTTCGCGCTCAGGTATTAAACTTGATGATGGATTTACAACAGGATCTTGGCTTGTCTTATGTGTTTATTTCCCATGACTTATCTGTGGTTGAGCATATTGCTGATGAGGTCATGGTAATGTATTTAGGACGTTGCGTTGAAAAAGGCACGAAAGAGCAGATTTTTAATAACCCTTTGCATCCTTATACACAAGCCTTGTTATCTGCAACACCAAGGTTAAACCCAGACTCAAGGCGTGAACGTATTAAGTTAACAGGGGAATTGCCGAGCCCACTGAACCCACCTCCAGGCTGTGCTTTCGCGGCTCGTTGCCGTAGAGCTTTTGGCCAATGTACTCAGTTCCAGCCGACATTAAATGAGTATGACCAACAGTTGGTAGCGTGTTTTGCTGTTGATGAAGACGAGAAACAATCTGTTGTCGTGAGTTAATGTTTAATACGGCGGAAAGTCTGACTTTCTGCCGTTTTTCTCTTCTATTTTATATTTAATTCTCTTTAGGATATCGTTTATCCTAAATATCCAATCTTTCTTTTTAAATTACTCTTTTGGGGATAAAATCAAGTATACTGATTGACGTTTCTATTTTTCTTTAAAAAGCTGCTTGATTAGGAAGGTTGTGGTCAAATGAACACACAGGTCCAACGCTCACTAACGTTAAAAAGTATGATCGTATTCTTTGGAATTACGTTACTCTCTCTCGCGCTTTTTTTAGCTATCCAATTCAGCTACTTAATCGAACAACGTAAGCAAGATTATTTAGACCAGCTTAGTAATGCTGTTGTACAAATTCAGAAACCATTAACCGACGCATTGCTAAGTTCGGACCTTAGCGAGGCGAAAAGATTACTCATTAGCTTAAAGACATCAGGTATTATGGGTAATGCGATTGTGACGGTTGATAATGCAACGGTGATGAATTTAAGTTTTGCAACACCGAAGCCAATCCCCGAGTGGGCGACTTACTTTGTCGGCATTCCAGTCGAAATGACGGTACCTTTATATGCATACGGCAATGCTGTATTGCAAGCGAAGCCTCAAGGGTATTTAACCTTACAAGTCGACCCTAATCGTGTATATCGGTTTGCTTTAAACACACTGGCATTGATGACAACGACTTACTTATTGTTGGTGCTTATCATTGCTATTGCAATGACGTGGTGTGTCAGCAGGATGATTGTCAGGCCATTGCGTAAAATGGCTATCGAGTTACAGGCAAATGATCAAGTTAATCAGCTGGTTGTTTCTGAATATCATCATGATGATGAGCTTGGGTTACTTGCAAAAGGTTACAACCGTCAAAGAAAACAGCAAAATTCAGACTAAGCCATGAACATGAACTCAGCTTTATGGTCTAATATCGTTATAGTGGTGAAAATTAAAATTGGATAAAGCCAAACGGTATTGTTTAACCCGGTAAGTTCACGCTTTTCGTTAATTTACCTGTCGTAATTTGCGGTTAAATATAAAGATATAAAACACATAGGGGTTTACATGCAGGGCTTGAAAGTTCGGTATATTATCAGTGTTGTATTATTATCAGTGACTCAATTTGCAAGCGCTGAATCTCTGCAACCTGATCCAGCATGGCAGCAAGGAAAGCTAGAAAATGGCTTTAGCTGGCAATTATTACAAACACCACAGCGTCCAAATGACCGTATCCAACTCAGATTAGCAATTAAAACAGGTTCATTAACAGAAAAAGCGAGTGAGAAAGGGTACAGTTATTTAATTCCTAAAATGGCGTTGTATCATCAGACTGAAACATTTCCAACCGCAACGTTACAAGAGTTTTGGCGTCAGGCAACAGACCCAGACATGCCAATTCCACCTGCGGTTGTTTCTTATGATTACACAACTTACAGCTTAAGTTTACCTAACAACAGGCCTGATTTAATCAAGCAAGCATTGAGTTGGCTAGCTACCTCTGTAGTGAAAGCCGAATATACCGAAACGACACTGCATAATGGCTTAACAGCTGAAAACGTGCCTGTTGCAACACTGCCTTTAAATGCAAGCGACCCAGTTTGGCGAGCTCGTTTAAAAGGTTCTGCGATGATGGGTTATGACCCTGGCCAAAAACCAAATGACAATGTCGATCTCGAAAGCGTGAACGCTTTTTACCAAAAATGGTATACGCCGGATGTGATGACGTTATACGTTGCTGGTCATGTGGATTCTCGGATGTTATCTGACTCGATATCGCAAACTTTTTCATCTCTAGAAGGCAGACGCTCTGAGCCTGTTTCTGTCGCGGTGCTATCGACGGTAAAACCACAATCTATTGATATTTTACAAGAGCAACTGGCGCAGGATACCCTTTCTTTGATTTGGGATATCGATTGGTTACCAATTAAAGACTCAAATATATTATTACGTTATTGGGCAAGTGACTTAGCGCGCGAAGCGGTTTATCGTTCTTTGCAAAAAACGTTTAATCAAAAATTTAACCAAGGTGAAGTGGTCCCCGGGCTTGATTGTCGTGTGCAATACCAGAAAGCCACTTGTACGCTATCTGTCAGTGCTGCACCCGAAAAAATGGCCGCGGTGACTGATATTGTCATTAATGAGTTAGCTACAATTAACCAAAATGGTATCCCTGCCGAGCTGTTTGATGACATGATGAAAGAAAAACAGGTGCAGCTATCGCAATTGTTTGCTGCCTATGCCCGCACTAGCACTGATGTTTTGATTAGTCAGCGTTTGATTTCCCAGCAAAATGGGGTCGTTGATATTGCTCCCGAACAGTATCAACGTTTAAGGCAGTCTTTTTTAGCATCGCAAAGCCTTGAGCAAGTTAACATGGAAGCGCGTCGCTTATTATCGCAAGAAGCAGCTTTTGTTTTAGCGCAGCCAAAAGATAAACAAACAATGGATGCGGAACAAATTCGCCAAAAATTTATTAAAGCACTTTGGCCTCAAGCCTCCACATCAACTGCCACGCAAACAGATCTCGTGCCTGCTAAACCGGCCGTTGCACAATAAATGATGAAGGGTAGCCGTTGGTCGCCATTGGCTATCCTTTTTCAAACTTGTTGGCTTAGTAACGATTCAATAGCCGTTATTAGTATTTCTCGTGAACCCCTGTTATCGACAAACCCTGCGGCACTTGTTTTTGTTTGAGGGGAGTAATAAGCCACAGAGCCCCAAAAACCTAAATGAGAATATAAGGTAATGCCGTTAACAACATTTGCCATAATGCCGAGTCGATAATTTTCTGCTCCATCATGGGGGCCGGTACTTAACATGGTTGTTAGGGTCGCTGGCGATGAAAAAATAGCCCCCCCGAAAAGCGCCTCTAAAAACACTGCCATCTGCTTTGATGACATCACTAAACCACCACCGCCATAAGCATCCATAGAGGCGTGGATATGTGTCCCTTCCAACTTCCCTAAATATTGGCGTGATCTAGGTGCTGCTATTGTTGGGGGAGATTCTAGGTGTTCCCAATAGGCAGTTTCTAGTCCAATTGAATCAAATTTGAGTAATTCTCTTACTGCTAGACCAAGTGATTTGCCTGTTATTCGCTCAATAATATCCCCCAACAAAATATAGCCAGTATCTGAGTAGATGTACGATTTAGCAGGTGGAAAAAATGGAAACTGCTTGTGGATGTACATTTCTAATTGCTCTGCACGGCTCCACTGATAATTAGGGCGTTTGAGAACTTCAGTTAGGTAGTCGGCATCAGCATGGTCTAATAGCCCGCTACTGTGATTGAGTAAATGACGCACGGTAATTGCATTCGTGTCATATTGGGCACTTAGTAATAAATTATATTTTGGGTCGATATGTTTAGAGATAGCATCATTGATGCTCAGTTTGCCTAATTCAGCAAGTCGTAAAATCGCTGCCGCGGTAAAGGTTTTTGTATTACTCGCTATCCGTAGTGGTGTATCGACAGTGAGTGGGGAGCCTGCAAGGTCTGATCCCCTAGAACAGAAACTAGCAACACTGCTTTTCGTCTGGTTGTGATAATAGAGAACAACCCCACAGGTTAATTCTTCAAGTTGTTTCACAAAGCTAGTCATCATGACCCCATGTTAGGTAATTATAATGAAGGCACTATATTAATCATGACTAGATGCACTAATACACGCTTTAAATGCGCTAAAAGCAGGGACATGGTAATTTTCGCGGTAAATCAAAAGGGTATCACAGTGAGTCACTGTAATTCTGCCTAATTTTAAAGATGAAACAGGCATTGATTCGATTAATTTTTTTGGAAGAAGTGCCACGCAGCTCCCTGCGGTAACACAAGCCACCATCGCGTGATAAGAGTTCATTTCTTGTACATTCCAATCGAAACTTGCTGGAATATTTAACCATTGCTCCGCAATATTCCGATAGCTACACCCTTGTGCAAAAGCCGCTAAACAACGGGTTTTAACTTGATTTACAATGGTTGCTGAATGTTCATGTTCAGGAAGCAACAATTGCAATTCTTCTTGCCAAATGACCTCGGTCTTGATCCCCATTTGTGAGAGTTGGTTAGGTTCATATAGCGCAGAAGGCAGTGCGACAAACGCACAATCCAGTTTGCCGCTATTGACTTGTTCTAGCAATGAAAGTGAAGACCCAGTACGTAATAACAATTTAGTATTTGGGTTTTGCTGATGAAATTGTGCTAAAGGTATGGGTAGCCGACAAGCCGCCGTACTTTCCATGCTTCCAATACGCAACTGCCCACCTTCTCGCCCCCCACTAATGACATGGCGAGCTTCTTCCTCAAGGGCTAATAACCGATGAGCATAATCAAGAAATTGCCTACCAGCCTCTGAAAGTTCAAGGCGTTTATTTTGCCGAATAAACAACAGTTCGCCAAGATTTGACTCCAATTGTTGAATTCGTGTTGTGATATTCGATGGTACGCGACCTAAACGTGCAGCTGCGCGGGTGATATTGAGCTCAGCAGCAACGGTACAGAATATTTTAAGAGTTTCAGTGTTCATTTTCTCTTTATGTGAATATAGTGCTATATTCATTCTCAATGTAAGAAAGTAAAGTGTATCCCGACATTACAATAAAGGAAAGAAAATGGCTAAAGAAAATGCATTTTTACACCGGTTAGGCTTACGCTATCCTATCATTCAAGCACCGATGGTGGGGGTGTCTACACCTGCATTAGTGGCGGCAGTTTCTGAGTCCGGTGGGTTAGGTTCATTAGGGTTAGGGGCAAGCACAGTTGAACAAGCACGTCAGATGATAGCTCAAACACAGGCACTGACAGATAAGGCATTCAATGTGAATCTATTTTGTCATCAACCACCAAAACGCAACCAAACTAATGAACGCGCATGGATAGAATATCTGGCGCCTTACTTTGCTCAGTTTAATACGGCTCCTCCAACTCATCTTAATGAAATCTACCAAACTTTTTTAGGTAACTCTGAAATGTTGGCGATGTTGTTAGAGATGAAACCAGCTTCAGTCAGCTTTCATTTTAATATCCCTTCAGTCGAGGTCGTACAGCAATTAAAGTCGCAAGGCATTTATACCTTAGCCACCGCGACTAATTTGCAAGAAGCCCAGTTAATAGAACAGGCCGGGATTGATGCAATTGTTGCTCAAGGTATTGAGGCTGGTGGGCATCGCGGTATATTTGATGTAAATATGCAAGATGAACAATTAACGACTAACGCATTGGTATCATTACTTATAAAACAGACCCAGTTACCTATTATTGCAGCAGGGGGAATGATGGATGGTTATGATATCAAAGGGGCATTAGATGGCGGTGCAACCGCAGCGCAGTTGGGAACGGCGTTTATTTTGTGTCCTGAATCTGCCGCAAATAGTAGCTATCGGCAAAAATTGAAAAGCCAGACAACGGATACCACCACTTTAACAACTGTAATCTCAGGGCGGCCGGCAAGGGGGATTGCGAATCAATTTACGCAAATAGGCCTTGATTATAAAATAAATGAATTACCTGATTATCCAATTGCTTATGATATTGCAAAACAGTTAAATGCCGCAGCAAGTCAGTTGGGGAGTGATGACTTTTCTGCTCATTGGGCAGGGAAAAACCTAGTGAAAATACGCGAAATGCCAGCCGCCTTGCTTGTGAAAACGTGGGTTGAAGAGATGAATGGATAAATTGTGTAAATAGTAGGGCGGCGATTATCGCTGCCCTAATTGGATGATTAAAGCGTTGTTTCGGTAGGCAATGAGTCTTTTTGCTCATCGGTAGCTATCCATGCTGCACAAAATAGGGTTAAACGGGCAAAAAAGTAGAAAAAAGCCATTAAACCTAGTACTGAACCAAATGCTGCACCGGAAGGAGATGACGCTAGGTTCGGTAAAATCCATGTCATGATTGATTTAATAATTTCAAACCCGATGGCAGCCAGAAAAGTCCCTTTGATGAGGGACCGACGACGATGTTGCATACGAGGTAAAATCCAAAAAATCCATAAAAATAATAGGAAATTAGCCATGATAGAAATAGTTAACCCTATTAGTGTCCACGCAGGTTTTAACCACTCGATACCATCAAGCCCTAATGTGCTGACAATGGTTGCTTGTGCAGAACCGGCCACTGAAGTGAGCATGATTGTGACAACCAATGCGATCAGCAAACCAATCAAAGCAAAAAAATCGCGGATATAGCGGAAAATAATGTTTTCGTGCTCATCTTCATTTCGCTCCCATACAGGGCGCGATTGAGCCAAAATAGCTAAACGTAAGTTATTTACCCAGTTGACCCCTGAATATACCGCTAAGGCTAAACCGGTTAACCCGACCGTCGTACGTTGGCGAATTGCAGTATCGATGGTTCTTTCTAATGTATTAGCTAGGGTTGGGTCAGTAATATTTGCAGAAATTCCTCGGACTAATTTTTCAAGTAGTTCAGGGTTACTGGCTAAGACAAAACCCGCAGCTGCAAATGAAAACATTAAAACAGGAATTAACGATAGAAATGAGAAATAGGTAATTGCGGCACCAAACTGGTTTCCCATACGGTCAGTAAAACGTTGTGCGGTACGAATGAGGTGTGCAATAAATGGAATTGCACAAATAAAATTAACAACACGCATTGAGAATGTGAGCGCTTTTTTACTGCCATCAATACTTTTATTCAGTGTCGCTTTCAGCTTGTTGCTATCTTTTTGTTCTTCTTCCTGCATATTCGACATTTAATCCCCTTTTCCTGCAACGAAAACTGTCTTACTTTGGCCTTGTTCAGTGGCTAGTTATGAATGATATGCACAATACTATAGCCTAAAATAAAGGGTAACTTCATCCCAATGCCTATTTTTTAGATAAACAAATGTCATTGGAATGATATTGTGCAGTGAAAGTAACCAATTCATTAATCAGGAAAAAGGGAATATATCAAAATTAAAGAGCCCCTTTGTATATCTGCATCTCGTCTTGTGCTTCTTTTAATTCAGCCTGCGCTTCAGCTAATTTGCGTTCACGTTTTTTAATCTTTTTGAGGTCATTACCTTGTTGCTTTTCTTCTTTTAATTCAGCTTCGCGTTCTTGCACTTTTTCACGTTTTTCGTCGACATTCTTTTGGCTATCACGATATAAAGACTCTGGGGTGCAATAACGATTAACGTTATCTAATGCTTCTTCTAAGCCGCGAACACGGTATTGGTTGCCATGCTGTTTCGCGTATTTTATCTGTGCTTCAATTCTTTGTTTTTTAATGTCGCAGCCATTTTGTGTTTTAGCTGCCATGACTGATGAACTTACAAAAAACAAAGCGGAAGCTGTGGTTACTATCAGTAGCTTCTTCATGATTTACCCCTGGTTATGTTGAAATTTGTATTTAGGATAGCGTTTTATTTCATTTAGGTCATGTGAATTTTAGCGCTGCCTTCACTGTGACAATTGTGGCTAAATTTAGCTATAATGAGGCTGAAGAATTAATCCGGCCTATTTTTTGTTCAAAAAGGCACTCTTTAAAGCACCTATTTAATAGTAGTCATCTTATTTGGCTAGTGTTGAATTTCCTCAGGAAATAAACGTTACATGTTAAGTTATCGTCACAGCTTTCACGCAGGCAACCATGCCGATGTGTTAAAACACACGGTACAGAGTTTGATTATTGAGTCTCTAAAAGAGAAAGAAAAACCTTTTCTGTATTTAGACACGCATTCAGGTGCAGGTCGTTATCAACTAACCAGTGAACATGCAGAAAAAACAGGTGAATACCTCGAAGGGATTGCGCGGATATGGGAGCAACCAGATTTACCTGAGGAATTACAGCCCTATATGAGTATTGTACGTAAGCTCAATGATAATGGCCGTTTGCGTTATTATCCGGGCTCGCCTTTATTAGCCAAATATTTATTGCGTGAGCAAGATAAACTGGTATTAACGGAATTACATCCGAGCGATTATCCGTTATTACGTACTGAGTTTTCACGTGATAATCGAGCACAAGTTTCTAAAGAAGATGGCTATCAACAATTAAAATCAAAGTTACCACCACAAAGTCGTCGAGGTTTTGTGTTGATGGACCCACCTTATGAAATGAAAACAGACTATGAAGCGGTCGTTAAAGGTGTGGTTGAAGGGTACAAACGTTTTGCAACGGGAACCTATGCAATTTGGTATCCCGTCGTGTTGCGCCAACAAATAAAACGTATGCTTAATCAATTAGAAGCAACAGGGATCCGCAGAATTTTACAAATCGAATTGGCTGTGCGACCTGACAGCGACCAACGCGGCATGACGGCATCGGGTATGATTGTCATCAACCCACCGTGGAAATTGGAACAGCAAATGAAAAATGTGCTGCCTTGGTTACATAAAACACTGGTGCCTGAAGGTATAGGGCATACTTTAGTTGAGTGGGTTGTACCAGAATAATTCGCACAATAGGATAGGTATAGCCAATTGAATTAACAGGTATTAGCTATCATAAAACGCTATTCATGCCATGGCAATCAATAGCATGATGCGAGAAAATGAATCAATGAGTCATTCAATCAATGGGAATAACCAAATTATGAGCAAACATTACGACTATATTGCAATTGGTGGCGGAAGCGGTGGTATTGCGTCGATGAACCGTGCAGCAATGTATGGGCAAAAATGTGCCTTAATTGAGGCTAAAGCATTAGGTGGAACTTGTGTGAACGTAGGTTGCGTACCGAAAAAGGTTATGTGGCATGCGGCACAAATTTCTGAAGCCATTCGTAATTATGGTCCTGACTATGGTTTCGATACGACAATTAATCGTTTTGATTGGAAAACATTAATTGATAGCCGTACTGCTTATATTGATCGCATTCATCAATCTTATGACCGCGTTCTTGGCAATAATAAAGTTGATGTGATCAGTGGTTTTGCTCGTTTTGTTGATGCACATACTGTTGAAGTGGATGGCGAAACTTATACCGCGGATCATATTTTAATTGCCACCGGTGGTCGCCCTGTGATCCCTGCTATCCCTGGTGCAGAGTATGGTATGACTTCTGATGGTTTCTTCGAGCTGGAAGCGCTACCAAAGCGTGTTGCAGTGGTGGGTGCGGGTTATATCGCTGTTGAATTGGCAGGTGTTTTAAATGGACTCGGTGCGCAAGCACACTTATTTGTTCGTAAACATGCGCCACTGCGTTCATTCGACCCTCTGATTGTAGAAACGCTGGTTGAAGTTATGAACACGGAAGGGCCAAAACTGCACACAGAGTCTATTCCAAAAGAAGTGGTAAAAAATGCCGATGGTTCTTTAACGTTAAAATTGGAAAATGGCCAAGAGCATACAGTTGATGCATTGATTTGGGCTATTGGTCGTGAGCCAATGACGGATAACCTGAATATTGAAGCCACGGGTGTTGAGCTGGATGAGAAAGGCTACATCAAAGTGGATAAATACCAAAATACCAATGTCGCTGGTGTATATGCAGTGGGTGATAATACTGGTGCTGTTGAATTGACTCCTGTGGCTGTTGCGGCAGGGCGTCGTTTATCCGAACGTTTATTTAATAATAAACCAGATGAACATTTAGATTACAGTAATATTCCAACGGTAGTATTTTCACACCCACCAATTGGCACTGTGGGTTTAACTGAGCCAGAAGCCGTTGAAAAATATGGCGCTGAAAATGTGAAAACTTATAAATCGTCTTTCACAGCCATGTATACTGCGGTAACTTCTCATCGTCAACCTTGCCGTATGAAGTTAATTTGTGTGGGTGAAGCAGAAAAAATTGTCGGTATTCATGGCATTGGTTTTGGTATGGATGAAATTCTGCAAGGCTTCGCAGTAGCGTTAAAAATGGGCGCAACCAAGAAAGACTTTGATAACACTGTGGCTATTCACCCAACCGCAGCGGAAGAGTTTGTGACTATGCGTTAAGCATACGAATAATATTGGTTATACTGTTAATGAATAAAAGAGCCAAGTAGTTAATAACTTGGCTCTTTTTACATGGGGATTACGCGAGTAGCTCGGCAATTTCAGGAATAGTTGACAAGCTTTTCATGTAAGCTTTCATTGCTGGTGTGACTTCCATCAAATTGTATTTAGTGAAGAATATTACAAATGCCCCTACATACACATCCACTGCGGTGAATTGCTCGCCACAAATAAAAGGTTTAGCGTTATTTAAACCGGTTTCTAAGCACGCCATTGTGCGTTCAACAGAACCAAATCCAGATGATTTTTGTTGTTCTTCATTGAGCTGAATATTAAGGCCGTTAATTGTGAACGCAGTTTCTATTGGGCCCGCGGTAAAGAGGAACCATCGATAATAATCAGCACGCTTGGCGTCGTTAAGTGCAGGAGCTAAGCCTTTTTCAATAAATTTGTCCGCTAAATATAAACAAATCGCCGCTGTTTCAGTGACGATAGCCTCACCATCAACCAATGCTGGGACTTTTGCCATTGGGTTAATTGCCAAATATTCGGCCGTGTGCATATCTGCACCATAATCTAATTCAATACGTTTATAAGGAACATCTAAAATTTTTAACAGTAGGTCAACAGTATTACCGCGTGACATTGAATTAGTAAAAAGCACCAGTTCGCTCATGATTATTCCCTTATAAGAAGTTGAGCACTTACTATAAGGTAGAGCTGTGTCAGAAATTGTCAGTAGACACGCAGAGGATTTCTTTACTCCATCGTTCAAGCAAATAATTTTTAGGGTAGGGGAGTTTATGCTCAAGGGCACGATAGGATTGAATGCGGTCTAAACGAAAATGGCGATAACTTTCCCGTAATTCACACCAAGCGGCGAGTACTTGGGAATCTTTCATATAACCAATTGCAATCGGCCAAATAATTCGTTCACTCTGTTGGTTCTGGCCATCTAGGTAAATAATTTGAGCTTTACATTCTTCGCGCAAGCTTAGGCGCAAGTCTTTAGCAATAATATCGTTTATTTCATGGAAATGTGTGGTGGGCGCAAACAAGGTGTTTTGGTTTAAGATTTTCTGTGAATTACCTGCTACGACAGCATTTATTTTACTAATGGCACGTATTGCTGAGTTTTTTAGCTCTCTATCGGCATTACTTTTAACCCAGCGCAAACCTAAAACCAGTGCTTCCAGTTCATTTTCATCGAAAGTGAGTGGAGGCAATAATAAGCCGGTTTTTAGTTGGTAACCAATACCCGCCTCACCTAAGATTTCAGCTCCTTGGTTGCGTAACGACTCAATATCTCGGTAAATAGAGCGGATACTGACTTGTAGCTGAGAAGCAAGAGCTTCTGCCGTAATGGGGTAGCGGTTTTCTTTGAGTATTTGCAATAAAGTCAGTAAGCGTTGAGTGCGAGTCATTTATCAGCCTAGCTAGAACGATAGATTAAGAAATTAAACACAGAATAGGGTATTACAGGGAAAAATCAAAGCTGCGAAAGATGGCGGAAAATTATTGGCCTGATAGCCGGTAAGTTTAGCTTTCAGGCCTGATATGTTTAGAAAGTGACGACGGTTTTTAAGCCGAGTACCCATGCATCAGAGGTTTGCTTAATCCCCCCTGGATTGTGCCAGTATTGGACATCAGGTTGTAGCTCTAGCCAAGAAACCGGTTTGAAACGGTAATACAGTTCTGCGTTAAACGCGTTAGAGGTTATAGGGCGAAAGAAAGGGTCATGGTAATCTGTGATGCCAAATTGTTGGTTATACTGTTTTTGG
The DNA here is from genome assembly GCF_049545585.1 of Providencia sp. NPDC089933. Classification (NCBI taxonomy): domain Bacteria; kingdom Pseudomonadati; phylum Pseudomonadota; class Gammaproteobacteria; order Enterobacterales; family Morganellaceae; genus Providencia; species Providencia sp. NPDC089933. The sequence continues at coordinate 86,575 of NZ_JBMWDT010000005.1, read as the reverse complement.
CCTTTGGCAAAGTGATCACTTAATTCAATATAAGAAACACCTAAACCCACCCAGTCTTCAGGCCTTGCATCGAATAATCCACGATAACGCAAGGAACTTGAAACCACATAATTCATAAAATTACTACGTTCATCGTGGTAGCTTCCACTTAAGGATAAACTTAAACCTCTATTGGGGTCGTCTTGGTGGCGAGTTAATTGTTGGTTCATGCCACCATAGATAAACCATGTGCTGTGGTAGGTTTTATCTTTGTAGAGATCTTGCTGTTTGGCATTGGTGTACAATAATCCTACATTATAGGCCCCCGGTAACCCATTGACGAAAGTGCGGCTTTCGACCTCTAAAGGTAATACAATGCCTTTACTGCCTTTAGTTGACCAGCTCCAAGCGTGGCTTCTATCAGTTGCTTGAGGATTTTGTTCCATAACCCCTGTTTTAATAGTCACCTCTGGTGTGATTTTATAGCTGACAGTGGTTCCCCACGTGTGAATATTCCAGTTACTCCAGACAAGAGCATTTGCAGATTTACCACCACACTGGGTGCGCAATTGAAAATCACATGGAATAATTTGGTCGAATTCTTGTACTTTATTCATCATGCCAATACGCCAAGTGAGACGGCGTTCGTCAAAACTTCGGGCGAAAGTTAGCCAACCTAAGCGTGTAATAGAACCACCGCCAGCACTTTCTTGGGTTTGGTCATAATTAGGAGTTCGTGGGTCTTGAACCCGTTTTAAGGTGAGGTCATCATTGTGATTGCGGTTAACAATATTCCCTTCAATACGAGCATCTGGGATGCCTGTCCACCGCTCTAGGTCTTGGGTAAAGGTGAAGGCAAATTGGTCAATATAAGCGGTGTATTTATCATCATCATAACCGCCACTTGCATTATAGGCAACTTGGCTTAAATAATTACTATGAAATGAAAAACCATGATCCGATAAAATAGGGCGAATGCCAAGCATGTCGCCAAATAGCCCTTTAGGGGCAGGTTCAAACCCTAATACAGTACCATCCCATGATTGTTCATTAGCAATAGCGGGTAATGTTAAAAATAACAGGGGAAATATAATTTTTTTATTCATTTATTATGGAACCTATTTTAAGGCGCAAAAAACTAATAAATACAAAATAGTATTTATTAATATCTACGTAAATTTTATATATTAAATATAGGATGTAGAAACTACCTATATAATATCTGTAATATTACTAGAGAGGCTTATAAAGTATAAACCCCTCAATATTTAATTAGGTTAATTAACGAATTAATAACTCCCCTTTTGACTTAATGATTTTTTGATACCAATAAAAGCTTTTTTTCCGTTTGCGTTCAAGCGTGCCATTGCCTTGGTCATCTCTATCAACATAAATAAACCCATAACGTTTAGACATTTGCGCATTTGAGGCGCTAACAATATCAATCGGTCCCCAACTAGTATAACCCATAACATCTACACCATCTTGAATGGCTTCATGTACTTGGACTAAATGGTCGTTAATATATTGTATGCGGTAATCATCAATAATATCTCCCTCAGGAGTCACTTGGTCGATAGCCCCTAGCCCATTTTCAACAATAAATAATGGTTTTTGGTATCTATCCCATAATAAATTTAATATTGTTCTTAGCCCTTGAGGATCAATTTGCCATCCCCACTGTGAGCTTTCTAAATGAGGGTTTGGGATCATACTGAGAATATTACCTCGTTTCTTATTATATTCTTCTTTATCTGCGGTAATGCAGCCAGTCATATAATAACTGAAAGAGATAAAATCAATAGTTTGTTTAAGATCTTGTTTATCTTCTTCGGTAATATTCAGATGAATTTGGTTATCTTTAAAATAACGTAGCATATAACCGGGGTAAGCCCCACGGCATTGAACATCACCAAAGAATAACCATGTGCGATTTTCAGTCATGGCTTCCCAAATATCATTGGGCTTGCATGTTAGGGGATAAACTAACCCACCGAGCAACATGTTCCCTATTTTGGCATCAGGGATAATTTCATGGCAGGCTTTTGTCACTCTTGCGCTGGCAACAAGTTGGTGATGGATAGCTTGATAAATCGCTGTTTTTGAACTGGTCTCTACTAATCCTACACCTGTCATCGGGGCGTGAAGTGACATGTTGATTTCGTTAAATGTGAGCCAAAGTTTGACTTTGTCTTTATACCGTTGAAAAACAGTGCGTGCATAGCGTTCAAAAAATGTAATGACTTGGCGACTTCCCCAACCACCATATTCCGTGACTAAGTGATAGGGCATCTCATAATGAGATAAAGTAACTACAGGTTGAATATGGTATTTCGCCATTTCTGCAAATAATTTATCGTAGAAAGCCAGCCCTTCTTCATTTGCTTCTTGCTCATCGCCACGTGGGAAAATACGGCTCCATGCGATAGAGGTACGTAAACAGGTGAACCCCATTTCAGCAAAAAGAGCAATATCTTCTGGGTAACGATGATAAAAATCGATAGCGATATCTTTAATATATTGGTCATTATTGGTGCGTTTAACGACTCCACCAAAAATACCATTTGGTTGAACATCAGAGGTACTTAACCCTTTTCCTGCTGTCAAATAAGCGCCTTCGGCTTGGTTTGCTGCAATGGCGCCTCCCCATAAAAATGTCTCAGGAAATTTTGTCATCATTTTATTCCTTATTTCGGATTAACTGTCATGAATGTAATACCGGGATTGATTGTTTGGTTGAGCGTGATGGTTTTAACAGCAGCATAGTCATCACTATTACTAACAATGATTGGTGTTGTTACGTCATAACCAGATTCAATAATTTTTTCTAAATCGAAGGTGAGTAACAGGTCACCGGCTTTGAACGTATCCCCCTGTTTTACCTCAGGAGTAAAGTAGAGACCGTCTAGTTTCACAGTGTCTATACCCACATGGATCAACACCTCAATACCGCTTTGACTTAATAGACCTAGCGCATGCCCAGTTTTAAAAAATGAGGCCACTTCCCCATCAAATGGGGCATATACCGCACCAATGTTTGGAATAATTGCAGTACCTTGGCCGAGTAATCCACTTGCAAAGGTTTCATCGGGAACTTCATTTAAAGGTAATGTACGGCCAGACATTGGCGATAGAATGTCATTCGGAGCAACGGGTTGCACTTGAACATCAGTAGGTTGAGCTTGTTGTGGCTGCTTTTTAACGCCAAAAAAACGGGTTGCTAGGCAAGCGAAGGTAAATGAAATCAATGAGCCGATGATTGCTCCCCAAACGGTTTTGTCAAAGCCGCTTGCAGGGATGATTTGGGTAAAGGTAAAAATATTCACTAGCCCAAAAGAGTAAGTTAGCGTTTGGCTGTAGCCGATGATTGCACCACCGACACCGCCTCCAATACAGCCGAAGATAAAAGGTCGGCGTAGTGGTAGGGTAACACCGTACACAGCGGGCTCAGTGATACCAAAGATCCCCGCGGTGACGGAAGAGCCTGCCATAATTCGCATTTTTGCATTATGGGTTGCTAACATGACGCCAAGTGCTGCACCGACTTGCCCAGCAACAGCAGGGAGAAGTAATGGCACGAGTGCATCTTGCCCAAATACACTGAGGTTATTGATACTAATTGGAACAATTCCCCAGTGTAGACCGAAAATAACACACACCTGCCAAATTGCGCCCATAAATGCGCCAGCAATAATGGGGGTAAAGTTATAAATAGCTTGGAATGTATCTGCAATTAATAGGCTTAACCAAGTTGCTGACGGGCCGATAACCAAGAAAGTGAGGGGGACGATAATTAATAAACATAAAAATGGTGAAATAAAATTTTTCATCGCCGCAGGTAATAAGAGGTTCAGCCTTTTTTCTAATAAACAGCTCAGCCAAGCTGCAAAGATAATAGGAATAACAGACGTACTGTAATTAATAAATGTGAGTGGAATTCCTAAAAAATATTCGGGAGCTGCGCCCGCAAGGCTTTGTTGAAACGCAGTTAACATGGATGGATGTACTAGCGCACCTCCAATAGCCATGGTTAAGAATGGGCTACCCCCAAATTTTTTCCCTGCGGTATAACCGAGCACTAGCGGGAAGAAATAAAATAGTGAATCACTGGCTGCAAACCATAATTTATAGGTGGCACTTTGTTCTGATAGCCAATGAAGTGTAACAAATAAAGAAAGAAAGCCTTTTAAAATCCCTGATGCAGCCATAACTCCCAGTATTGGCGTGAATATACTGGAAACAATATCGATAAAATGGCTAAAAATATTTTCTTTATCCTCTTTTTCGCTGGATAGGTTTTTATCTTTTTTAGAGGGAGACACTACGGTTGTATCTTCTTTGCCAATTAATTGATTTATTGCGTTATAGACTTCATGAACGTGATTGCCAATGACAACTTGAAATTGTCCACCGCTTTCAACAACGGTAATCACCTCTGAATTTTGTTTCAAATGTTCAGGGTTGGCTTGTTTTATTTCCTTAAGTTTAAAGCGTAAGCGAGTGGCACAATGAATAACATTGACGATATTGTCTTGACCGCCAACATCGTGAATGATTTGTTCTGCTAAAGGTTGGTACTTCATAAAATATTCCTTTATCACATGATGATAAACATTAGTGCTATGAATGTGCAAAAAAAAACCTGATACTCTCTTCTTATCAGTAAGAAGAGTCATTATCAGGTTTTGCCCACCAGAATTGGCGGTAACAATCCATTAGGTTTTTATTGTAAGTCAGTCACATAGCGTATTTAATTAAGTTATATCGAGTTCTCTTTTCTGACACGCTCAATGTGGATAGTAAGAAACATACATTCCTCATCCGTTAAAGTGCGTTGGTATTTTTTTTGTAAAAACTGGCTTATTTTTTCGGCGCATCGCCAAGATGTTGAATAGTTTTCTTTAATGACAAGATGCATCGAAGCATCATCATTTGGCACGGGTGTATTATTCATCATGCGATGGGCAAAAAACTTTAAGTGAGTAATAAAACGTTGATAACTCAAAGTTTCTTCATGATAGTCAACTTTGAGGTTATATTTCACGATATTAATGATTTCTTGCATTACTTTCATTGTTTGTATGACAACGGGCATTTCCCCAGTAAGTTGTGCATTTACAAAATGTAAAGCAATGAACCCCGCTTCATCAACAGGTAGCTCGATACCGTGTTTTTCATTAATTAGAGCTAATGAATCTAAGCCTAATTGGTACTCTTTTGGATATAAACGTTGTATTTCCCATAGCATGGTATTAGTGATTGCTAAGCCTTTTGTTTGCCTTTCAATGGCATAATTGCAATGGTCGGTTAATACAATATATAAACTTTCGTTTAATTCACCTAACTGGTATTTAGCTCGTTGAATTATCTCATCACAGGTTTTCATGATGGAAATGGGAATATGGCTAAGTAATTCGCTAAGCCGAGCAGTTAACTCGTCGCTACGTAACTCATAAATTTTTTCAATTTTTGTTATATCGACATCGTCATGTGCTTTTTTTTGAAATGCCAAGCCCCTCCCCATGACAACGATTTCCTGTTGTTTCTCATTCAGGGCAATGACCACATTGTTGTTTAATATTTTTGCGATCTTCACTTTCAATCCCTTAGAAACGAAAAAAACCCGATAGCCCAATGACAAATCATTGGTATATCAGGTTTTGCCTGTCAGTAATGACAGTAACAATCCAGTATTCTTACTTTTCTGCACTTTAATCAAATTGGGATATGAATTCAAATGCCAAAGCTTGAAAATGTGAGGAACCTCGTATTGCTATGTATAGTTAATCCAAATTTACTTGTTTATTAATTACACAAAAATTAGCAAACTAATGGCTCTTTTGCCACCAAGATACAATATAATCAGCAATTTGCTCAGGGTTATTAATATCTAACTGTGGCACATTGGTATCGATAATTTCATTACTAGCAACAGCAACGACATAGTTGTCAATCAAGCCGTTGAGTGGCTTACCGACCTCTGAACGAAACAAGGCAATTTTATCGATCGTTTCCTGTTTAAACCCTTCGACTAAAATAAGGTCTAATGACGCGGGGTCGAAGCGACTCGCTAAATAATACAAATCCATTTTATTGGCATCAGGGGTTTCAGTCATCAGTGCCCAGCGTTTTTGACTGGCGACTAAGGTTTGGTCAGCCCCAGCTTTGCGTAGTTCAAAGCTGTCTTTGCCCGGTTTATCTACTTCCATATCATGGTGTGTATGTTTGATTAAGCCAACACGTAAGTTACGCTGGCGGAGCAAAGGGATCACTTTTTTCAACAATGTTGTTTTACCGGTACCGCTATAAGCAGTAATTCCTAGTAGAGGTAGAGTATTTTGCTTCATAGTTATTTTTGTTGTAACTCCCAATTACGACTATCTTCTAAGGTATTTAGGTTTGCAAATGCATCGAATTCTGATGAAAAAATAATCCCTTTTGCATTAACTTCTTGCATAAATATCATCAATTTACGATCACCTCTTGCAAGGTAATCATCAAGTTGTGTTTTTAATGAACGATGGAGCAAGGCAAATGTAGGGTGCTCGCGTCTTTCATCTTGTGCATAACAGGCTAAATGATTGCCTTTTTCGTTAAACATTTTTTCAGCTAAATTTAGCGGAAAAGCGGGGACATCGCAGGGGACAAATAGCAACCAATCAGTTTTGGCATAATGCATTGCAGATTGCATACCTGCAAGAGGGCCAGAAAAGTTATTCTCTAAATCAGAAATAACCGTTAACTGACTTTCATTGTAACGAGCTTGGTTACGGTTGGCATTGATCATTATTGACCCTACCTGTGGGCTTAGGCGCTCTAATATGTGTTGGTAAAGAGGTTTACCCATCAAAGGGACTAAACCTTTATCTTGCCCCCCCATTCTGGTGCCTAGGCCACCTGCAAGTATGACACCTGTTATTGACTGGCGAAACGTCATGTTCAATATCCTTGAATATCTTCAATAAAATGTTTTAACATTCCCAGAAAACACCTTCGAGTATAGTAATTGCTAAAATTTATTCTATTTGGTTATAAAATCAATGAATATTCGTCACAATTGCAGTTAAACTTTACGTAGATTGACAACAGTTCGCTTTTTCTCTTGTATGATTATTGGTAACTTGTATCGAATATTCGTGATAAAGGAATAAACATGAAATGCCATCGTTTAAATGAAGTTATTGAGCTACTACATCCTGTTTGGAAAGATAATTCAGATTTAAACCTAGTAGAGTTATTACAAAAGCTGGCAGATGAAGCAGGTTTTAAAGGCAGTTTGTCTGAATTGACAGATGATGTACTAATTTATCATTTAAAAATGCGTGGCACGAACAGTAATGAAGTGATCCCTGGTCTAAAAAAAGATTATGAAGATGACTTTAAAACAGCCATTTTGCGCGCTCGCGGCATCATTAAAGATTAAACTGTGATGGATAAAATAGAGCATTCGAATTTCCATTTCAGTGGAATTTCTCCTGATTTGATTCTAGATGCCTTGATGGAAGTGGGGATTTACCCTGAATCGGGCTTAACAGAGTTAAACAGCTATGAAAATCGAGTTTATCAATTTCAAGACGAAAACCGTCAGCGTTATGTGGTGAAATTTTATCGCCCTGAACGTTGGAACCGCTCACAAATTCAAGAAGAACACGACTTTACATTGGAATTAGTCGAGGAAGGTCTCTCTATAGCTGCACCAATTGAATTTGCAGGGCAAACAGTATTAGAGTTCGGTGGTTTTTTATTTGCTGTTTTTCCGAGTATCGGTGGTCGGCAATATGAAACTGATAATTTATTTCAATTAGAAAGTGTAGGGCACTTATTAGGGCGAATACACCAGATTGGTAAACGTAAAAACTTTGCATTTCGTCCTACAATGGGTGTTGAGGAATACCTTGATCAACCTCGGCACATAATTACATCTAGCCCACTGATAACTGCACGTTATAAAGAGCAGTTTATTGAGTCACTGGATGCATTAATTGCACAAGTAAAATTACTGTGGCCTACAACATTGTCGTCAATTCGCTTACAAGGTGATTGCCACCCCGGTAATATTTTATGGCGAGATGAGGCTTGGCTGGTGGACTTTGATGATGCTCGAAATGGTCCCGCAATCCAAGATTTATGGATGTTATTAAATGGCCCTCGTCAAGAGCAGGTCATTCAATTAGATACATTATTAGAAAGTTATAATGAGTTTTGTGACTTTGATGTAAAACAGCTAAAGCTTATTGAACCTCTCAGGGCTATGCGTATGGTGCATTATCTTGGATGGGTTATCCGTCGCTGGCAAGACCCTGCATTCCCTCGTGCATTTTCATGGCTGCAAGCTGATGATTTTTGGAAAAGACAATCACTCGAATTTATACAACAAACCGAACGATTGAAAGATCCCCCTTTGCAGTTAACCCCTCAGTTTTAACTTTTAAGTCTTTGTTTTTGGAGAATGTAGTATATGAAAAAAATTATGTTGGCTTTGCTTGGTATTGCTATGTCATTTGGTGCTGCTGCGGCAAATTATACCGAAGGTAAAGAGTACACTGAGGTACAACCTGTGCAAGGTTTACCACAAGTTATTGAGTTTTTCTCTTTCTATTGCCCACACTGTTACCAATTTGAAACTGTGTATAAAGTACCTGCAACAGTAGAAAAAAACTTACCAGACAATGTAACAAAAGCGCGCTATCACGTCGATTTCCTTGGTCCTTTGGGGCCTGATTTAACTGAAGCTTGGGTGGTTGCTACTGTTCTGAAAGTAGAAGATAAAATGACCCCTCTTTTGTTTGAAGGTATTCAAAAAACGCAAACTATTAACACCAAAGAAGATATCCGTAATACCTTTATCAAAGCTGGTATTCTTGCTGAGAAGTATGATGCAGCTTTAAATAGTTTCGTTGTTAAAGGTCTTGTTGAGCAACAAAGACAAGCCGCGCAGAACTTAAAGCTTAGAGGCGTTCCAGCTGTATTTGTTAATGGTAAATACCAAGTACGTAATAACGGCATCACTGTAGATAACGCCGAAGACTATGGTAAAGAATTCTCTAACGTTGTGAATTTTTTAGTCAATAAAAAATAAGTATGATTGATGGTGGTAATATCGCCACCATCAACTGTCATATAAAGTATATTGAATCAATATCCACAATTACTTAATCTCCTCTTCTTTGCATTAAAGCAATTCTTCATTACACTAAGTCATTGATATTACTTTCTTGTTTTAGTCTTTTTAATGCATGTTACTTGTTGAATTTACTGAGCAACATAAATTTATACACACGGTTATCCACAGGTTTTGTCAAAGCAGCTAGTAACATTAAGTGACTAGAGTTAATGAAAGTAATCACTTAGGTTAACTATAGCTAGGTCGTTTACTTGAAAGAAGATGCTGATCGGCGAGATTTTAACAAAGTGGTTAAGTGGAAAAAACTTGGGATGTATCTGAAGCGACATTATGGCATCCTATTAGCATTCGTTCCCGATAAAAGATGATGACAGATTATGGCTCAGATTGCAGAAAACCCTCTTATTTTGGTTGATGGTTCCTCTTACTTATACCGTGCTTACCATGCATTTCCACCTTTGACCAACAGTGCTGGTGAACCTACAGGGGCTATGTATGGCGTAATTAATATGCTGCGTAGCTTGGTCATGCAATATAAACCTAGCCATGTTGCTGTTGTCTTTGATGCGAAGGGAAAAACATTTCGTGATGAGTTATTCGAAAGTTATAAATCTCATCGCCCGCCGATGCCAGATGATTTACGCGCACAAATTGAACCACTACACAGTATGGTTGAAGCTATGGGGCTACCGTTGCTCGTTGTTTCTGGTGTAGAAGCTGATGATGTAATAGGTACTTTGGCCTGTGAAGCTAGTCGTAACGGTACACCTGTTTTGATTAGTACTGGTGATAAAGATATGGCACAACTTGTGGAGCCTAATATTACGCTCATCAATACCATGAATAACACTATTTTAGGTCCGGATGAGGTTCAAGAAAAATATGGGGTTCCACCTGAGCTTATCATCGATTTCTTAGCGTTAATGGGGGATTCATCAGACAATATCCCAGGTGTGCCTGGTGTTGGTGAAAAAACAGCGCTGGCTTTATTACAAGGGATTGGCAGCTTAGAAAAAATATATGAGAACCTAGAAGCTATAGCGCCTTTGGGCTTTAGAGGGTCTAAAACATTAGCGCCAAAAATGGCTGAAAATCGTGAATTAGCTTTCTTATCATACCAACTGGCCACTATTAAAACGGATGTTAAGTTAGACAAAACCTGTGAAGAGTTACGCGTCGATCAACCTGATGTAGACAAATTGCATCAGTTGTTTAGCCGTTATGAATTCAAGCGCTGGTTGTCTGATGTAGAAAATGGGACGTGGATGGAAGGTAAAGGTTCAACTGCTAAAGCAAATCCGGCTATAGCAACATCTACGGCAAAAGTCTCAGTACCGACGGCCCCCACCTTAAATGCTGAAAATTACCAAACAATTTTAGAAAAGGCAGACTTAGACCGCTGGGTGGAAAAATTGAGCTCAGCATCTTTGTTTGCTTTTGATACTGAAACAGATAGCTTAGACACACAAGAAGCGCGCCTTGTGGGGATGTCATTTGCAATTGAAGCGGGTCATGCCGCCTACCTACCGTTAGCCCATGATTATCTTGATGCACCAGCTCAGTTGCCACTGGATGAAGTTTTACAAGCAATGAAACCGATACTGGAAAGTGAAAAAATCCTCAAAATCGGGCAAAACTTGAAATACGATGCGGAAGTTCTTGAAAATTATGACATTGAGTTAAAAGGTATCGGCTACGATACGATGTTGGAGTCGTATGTGCTCAATAGCGTTGCGGGGATGGGCCGTCATGATATGGACAGTTTGGCTGAGCGTCATTTGAACCATAAGACAGTGAGTTTTGAAGAAATTGCGGGCAAAGGCAAAAAACAGCTAACTTTCAATCAAATCGCGTTAGAGCAGGCCTCGAACTATGCGGCAGAAGATGCTGATGTAACATTATTACTGCACCAAGCACTGTATCCTCAATTGGAAGCTGAGCCAAAACTTAACCATATTTTTAAGAATATCGAAATGCCATTAGTTCCTGTTTTAGTCAGAATGGAGCGTAAAGGGGTTTTGATTGATGCAACAGTATTAGCCGCACAGTCGAAAATCATTACTGCGCGTTTAGCAGAACTTGAAAAAGAAGCGTTTGAGCTCGCTGGTGAAGAGTTTAATCTGGCATCACCAAAACAATTACAGGCAATTTTATTTGAAAAATTACAACTACCTGTTATCAAAAAAACGCCAAGTGGTGCAGCCTCGACCAATGAAGAAGTACTTGAAGAACTTGCATTAAACCATGCTTTACCAAAATTACTTCTGGAGCATCGTAGTTTAGCTAAATTGAAATCGACTTACACAGATAAACTACCGCTTATGATAAACCCACGTACGCAGCGTGTGCATACGTCGTATCATCAAGCCGTTACGGCGACTGGGCGTTTGTCTTCAAGGGACCCAAACTTACAAAATATCCCAGTAAGAACAGAAGAAGGCCGCCGTATTCGCCAAGCTTTTGTTGCACGCGAAGGCTATAAAGTCATGGCTGCGGACTATTCACAAATTGAATTACGTATCATGGCACATTTATCTCAAGATAAAGGCCTACTCACTGCATTTGCGGAAGGCAAGGATATTCACAAAGCAACGGCAGCAGAGGTATTTGGTGTTCCACTTGAACAAGTAACCAGTGATCAGCGTCGTAGTGCTAAGGCAATTAACTTCGGTCTTATCTATGGGATGAGCGCATTCGGGCTAGCAAGGCAATTAGGTATCCCGCGTGGTGAAGCTCAACGTTATATGGATCTCTATTTTGAACGTTACCCGGGTGTTTTACGCTATATGGAAAATACACGTCTACAAGCATCAGAACAAGGCTACGTTGAAACACTAGAAGGGCGCAGGCTTTATTTGGCTGATATAAAATCAAGTAATGGTATGCGCCGTAAAGCTGCTGAACGTGAAGCTATCAATGCTCCAATGCAAGGAACAGCTGCTGATATTATTAAAAAGGCAATGATTGCTGTCGATGAGTGGCTACAAACAGAGAAACCCCATGCTGATATGCTAATGCAAGTTCATGATGAATTAGTGTTTGAAGTTAAGGAGTCAGAACTCGAACAGGTACAAGCACAGGTTCAGACATTAATGGAGCAAAGCATGAAACTGGATGTTCCGTTAAAAGTAGATATTGGAATAGGTAATAATTGGGATGAAGCTCATTAATTATTAGTTTTATCTGACTGACAATAAAAAACGCCTAATAAAACCATTAGGCGTTTTTTATGCATTTGACATTATTCACTATAAATTGAATATAACTACCCGATAAACCACTAAACTAACAATGAAAACAGAATGATTTCATGACATATTTATGCGACTTACCTCTCATAAATATGTAATTAAAATACGTTTTTAGGGCTGTATTTTTAAGATGTACTTGCTGAATCGTAGTAAGCTTTGAAAAAAAACTACAAAAAGCCTTTTTTTCGAGCGAAAAATAAAGTACATTAATAGGCGTAGGGTACAGAGGTAAGATGTTCTATCTTTCAGACCTTTTACTTCACGTAATCGGATTTAGCTGAATATTAGCTGCTCCAGTCAATTTTTTTGATTGGAGCATTTTTTTTGCCTAAAATTCAGTAGATTAGACTATCAAAGGCTTAGTGAGCTATTTCTAGCTCACACAGTGATGGGATTAAATTGGTGTGTTATACCAGCTATCTAACTTAATACGAAGTTTATCAACGCCTATTTTTTTCAGTGCTGAGAAATATTCAACTTCAATATCCCCCTCAAGTGGTGCAAGAGCTTGACGCACTTCCGTCAGCTGTTTTTTTCTCGCGCCAGAGGCAAGTTTGTCCGCCTTAGTCAGTAAAACGAGGACTGGTACACTCATTGCAACAGACCATTCTATCATTTGCATATCAAGATCTTTCAATGGATGGCGAATATCCATTAGCACCACAAGCCCTTTAATACATTCCCGCTTTTGTAAGTATTCACCGAGCGCTTGTTGCCATTTGCGTTTCATTTCTTCGGGAACTTCGGCATAACCATAACCGGGAAGGTCAACAAGGCGAATGCCTTCCTCAACTTCAAATAGGTTGATTAGCTGAGTTCTTCCTGGGGTTTTACTGGTGCGTGCTAAACCTTTTTGTTGAGTTAATGCGTTTAAAGCGCTTGATTTACCCGCATTTGAGCGGCCAGCAAAAGCAACCTCGATACCGGTATCTTTTGGTAAATGCCGAATATCCGGTGCACTGATGACAAATTTTGCCATCTGGTAGTTATGATTCTTAATTGCCATTTGTCGTTCTCCCTGAGTTAGCCTCAAAAGGCTGGGGGATTATAGCTTTGCTTACGCCATCCCGACAACTTGAAATATCCCTTGTATTGGTTTTACTGACTTAATAGTGAAATGCTTTACCTTTAGCGTGATATAAATCGTAAAATCTAGCTAATTGATAAATAATCATTATCTGTGAAGTTTTTTGTCTAAATTAGTCTACAATTTAACACGCTTGGTAGGTTTGACCGTTTTTGGCGTAAATATAGGTAAATCTTCAGCAATCTTGCTAGCTTCGCTCTAGAATTGCTTGATTGTAGTTGTAATGAGTCACAATGAAAGGGATCTTACATGTTAAAACGAATTTTTGTGCCAATTTTGGCCATTTGCGCAATTAGCGCGTCCTCTTTTGCATTATCGGCGGGTGAGACTTATGTTAAATTAGTCACTTCAGCAGGTGATATTGAATTAGAACTGAATGGTAAGAAAGCCCCTGTTTCGACAGAAAACTTTGTTCAATATGTTAATGAAGGTTATTACAACGGAACCACTTTCCACCGTGTTATTCCTGGGTTTATGATCCAAGGCGGTGGCTTTAATAAAGATTTGCAGCAAAAACAAACTCGAGCGCCAATTAAAAATGAAGCAGATAACGGGCTACGTAACCTACGTGGCACCATCTCTATGGCTCGTACTGCAAATAAAGATAGCGCAACAAGCCAGTTCTTTATTAACGTTGCTGATAACGCGTTTTTAGACCATGGTCAACGTGACTTTGGTTATGCGGTTTTTGGTAAAGTGGTAAAAGGTATGGATGTAGCGGATAAAATCTCTAAAGTGAAAACAGAGAATGTTGGTCCGTATCAAAATGTTCCTGTTGAACCCGTTACTATCATTTCAGCAGAAGTGATTAAAAAGCCTTAATCTTATATACACAGTGGGTAGGTGAATTTACCTACCCGCTTGAGTTGTAAATATCGGTTCTGTGACATGTTCTGATGCACCTTACTTGTGTTATCCACTAAAAGTTAATCCGATTTTTCTATTTTTTGAGGTGGCTTTTACTTCCTTGTATTTAAAGTAATTCTTAACTTCAATATCATTTTGTTATCGTAATGTAAATATAATTCCATGATTTTTATATGGAAAATTATTTCTGATAAAAGCATTCATTGACTTAAATAGGCTATTTTCTTGTCTTGGCTGTGCTATGATAGCCGACCTTATTATTTTTTAGCGTTTTTAATCATCGTTCTGATTGCCAAGACCTAAAAAATATGCATAAGAAAATAATATATAATGATAAAAATCAGTCGGATAGCCTAATATGCTTCTACTTATTGATAATTACGATTCATTTACCTACAACTTATACCAATACTTCTGTGAGTTAGGTGCTGAGGTTGTTGTAAAACGTAATGATGAAATTACCATCGAAGAAATTGAACAGCTTTCGCCTACCCATCTTGTGATTTCGCCTGGGCCATGTACGCCTGATGAGGCTGGTATCTCCCTTGAGGCAATAAAATATTTTGCGGGTAAACTCCCTATTTTGGGTATTTGCTTGGGGCATCAGGCGATTGGGCAAGCTTTTGGCGCATCAGTCGTTAAGGCTCGTCAAGTTATGCACGGCAAAACATCAGCAATCCATCATAATCACCAAGGTGTGTTTAAAGGTTTAAACCGTCCTTTGACTGTGACTCGTTACCATTCTTTAGTTATTGCAGCAGAGACACTTCCTGTTTCTTTTGATGTGTCAGCATGGTCATTAAATAACGGTGATGTTGATGAAATCATGGGAATACGGCACAAAACTTTACCTATAGAAGGTGTTCAATTCCACCCAGAAAGTATTCTAAGTGAACAAGGTCATGAATTACTGAATAATTTTCTGAAGTATTAGTTTGCGAATATCATTGATAACAAATTAATTATGCATATTTCTCCGTTAACTATTGCTCTTTTGTGATTTTTTATTCATATTTGATGATTATATTTTCATTTTAGCAGAGAGTAAGGGTAGGTGAGGGGTATGTCAGAACAACAATCAGTCAATCGGCAGACTTTTGATCAAGTTATGTTGCCTATTTTTTCACCCGCTGAGTTTATCCCAGTTAAAGGTGAAGGTAGCCGTGTTTGGGATCAGCAAGGTAAAGAATATATTGATTTTGCAGGGGGGATTGCCGTTCTTGCCCTTGGGCATTGCCATCCTAGCTTAGTGTCGGCAGTGCGTGAACAAAGCGAAAAACTGTGGCATGTCAGTAATATTTTTACCAATGAGCAAGCACTTAAGTTAGCGCAAAAATTAACTAGCGCTACTTTTGCTGACCGTGCATTTTTTGTTAATTCAGGTTCTGAAGCGAATGAAGCCGCATTTAAGTTAGCGCGTCGTTATGCCATCACCAAATATAATCCTTATAAAACTAAGATTATTGCATTTAAGCAAGCTTTCCATGGCAGAACATTATTTACGGTCTCTGTTGGTGGGCAAGCGAAATATGCAGATGGTTTTGGGCCAAAACCTGCCGATATCATCCATGTCCCTTTCAACGATCTTGAAGCAGTAAAAGCGGTTATAGATGAAAATACCTGTGCGGTAGTGCTTGAGCCTGTACAAGGTGAAGGTGGGGTGACCGCGGCAACATCTGCATTTTTACAAGGTGTACGTAAGCTGTGTGATGAAAATAATGCACTGTTAATTTTTGACGAAGTACAAAGCGGTATGGGGCGTACAGGGAAATTATTTTCATATATGCATTATGATGTGACCCCCGATATTTTAACCACGGCAAAAGCACTGGGGGGTGGCTTTCCTATTAGTGCTATGATCACCACAGAAGAAATTGCTAAAACAATGGAAGTTGGGTCTCACGGTACTACCTATGGTGGTAATCCATTGGCTTGTGCGGTAGGGAATGCGGCCTTTGATATTATTAATACTGAGGAAGTACTAAATGGTGTCGAAAAGCGCCGTGAATTATTTATCGCTCATTTAAATAAACTGAATGATAAATACCACGTTTTTTCTGAGATCAGAGGAATGGGCTTATTAATTGGTGCTGAGTTAGACGGCAAACTATTGAACCGTTCGAAAGATATCCTGCAAGCCAGTGCAGTAGAAGGTTTAATGATGCTTAATGCGGGTGCTAATGTATTGCGGTTTACGCCGTCACTGATTATTTCTGAAGAAGAAATTAATAGCGGTATGGTGAAATTAGAGACAGCGATTGGGAAGTTGTTGAAATAACTAAGAGATAAGTTGCAGAATAATTTCTGCAACTTATTGAAAGTTTAATTTTTATAGCATTTACTGAGTTGGTAATTGTATTTTTATTGCCTTCAATCGTGCTTGTAATTGCTCTTTTGAACTACTAATTGGTATTCCAGCAGCTAGGCATTGAACTTTATGTGTATATAAATATTTTTTTACTCCTTTATTATTGGCTAAAGGATATTTATTTTTTAGTGTCTCTTCTTTTTGAGCTATTTTTTCCTCACTAACCTTAAGATCTGATGTAAGGTTATTGTCTTCATTATCGGAATGGTAGCCAGAAGATAACGAGGTGAGACTAATTGAGGCCATGGATAGCGCTTTGTTGGCAAGCTTTTCCTGTAGTGCTCTAATTTCATGATTTTTATTATTATTATCAATTCTTAAGTCTTGGACTAAACCTCTATAATCAAGGTTATCATTATCTAACTCTTCAATTGAATTATATAACAAGTCATTTTCTAATATTAAGTTTTTAATAATTCTATTGTTTTTTGTGTTTTCAGTTTCTAATTTTTTTTCAAATAGGTCATCAAAATCAAAGTCGTGAGACTCATTGTGGTAAATAGGTGTATTATCTTCATCGTAGGTAATGAAAGATTCACATATTATCGGTTTTTTCAGAGCTAAAATATTTTTTTCTAGAGCATTTTTATCCAATGTAATATTGTGAACTTTATTTCTTATATCTTTTAACTCATTACTCAATAAAATTTTTACTGAGTTTTGTATTTTAATTAATTTTTCGATTTTTTTATTTTTTCCTTCTATGTTATTTTCCATTGGTATTTCTTTTTCTAATGACACTAAGTATTTACTTTCTTTTTTTAAGTATGCAATTCCTCTTATTTTTGATTCATATCTTATGGCTGATTTCAGATCATCAATTTCGTTTTTTAGCTCTTCGCTTTTATTGGTCAATTTTTTATTTTTGTCTAATAAATCTAGGTAATGTTTAAGATAGCCTATTGTTTCATTTTGTTTCTCTATGATTTTATCTGTAGCTGGAATTTCGCTAAAAAAATCATTCTTACCTAGTAAATTATCAATGGAGTTTTCTGTTTTATTTTTTAAATCCTTAATGAATTGTGGGATATTAAATGAATTATTTATAAGCTTATTTTCAAGGGAAGAAATTGTTTTTTTGTTTGAGTTTAATTTATTAAGTAAATTTAAATCACTTCCCTTTGAACCAGCTTCTGGTAAGCTAATATAGAATTTTGATTCCGTATTTTTTTTGTTAAAATGAAAAAATGAGAATGGATTATTTATTTTCAAATTTTTAATTTTTTGTGTAATAGTGGGTGTTTCTTTCTTAGCCCCAGTTGATGAGTTTTTTCTGTATAGTGAGCTAGTTGTGGTGGTATCTAGGGGGGTGGTTTTCATAGTCATATCCTATATTAATATTAAAAAAGTAATTTGCTAAATAAATATTCATGCTTAATATTGAAATAATTAATTTATTCAATGCATTGATTTTATCTTATGGCATTATGATTTTACTAATAATGTATTATTAATCATTTGAATTAATAATGATCTTGTATAAAATAGAGATGTTTTATTTAATGGTTTGTTTTTTTAATTCTTTCAATAAATTATCGTTAATATGAATTTGGTTTTGTATTTCAAATATATTATCTTTAAGTGCCTTCATTTCCATGGTTAGTCTTTTTTCTTTTTCAATGCTATTGCTTATTTTTATTAAGTCAGCGGTTTTAATTGAATTAACATTTCTATTAAAGTGATTTTTTCGTGGTTTATAGTCTAATGGCATAGATTTGTTAGATAGTTTGTAATGTTGCATGATATATTGTGTTCTTAATACTGAAGTTTTTGTTTGTTGTATATTTCCCTTGAATTCAAAAGTGCTTTTAGGTAGAGGAATGTATTTGGAATTATCTTGATTATTATCAGCGACTTTATAGTGCACATATTTAAATTTTTTCTGAGAGGAATTCTTTGTTTTTTGTTTCATTGGTTCCAAAGGTAAATCAATATTATTGGTATTTTTTTTGTTTGTTCTGGTTATTAAAGGGGTTTTAGTGCTATTTTTATTTTCTAGTTGCTTAGGATGATGGTGATTTTTTATGATTTCGTTTTTTATTTCTGAGTTTTTGATGTTAATCCCTGGAGTTTTAACGTGCGGATACAAAAAATCAGCATATTTACGAATTTCTTTATCAGCACTATTAAAATCCTCAAAAACTGTCTGGTTTTCTGTTATTAGTGAGTCTGCATCTTGTTCATTATAAAAAGTAGATGCATAAAATTTATACAAGCGGACTTTCAATTGATTAACTTTATGCTTAAATTCGTCAGCGCTCAATAATTTAGTATTATTTATACTTTCTGAATCACTTTCATAAGCTGAGTCAATGCTTTCTAGGCTATAAGCATCTGATAGTTTAGATTGTTGCTGAGTGGATAAGGGCTCTTTTCTCGATGATGCAGTCACAGCAAAGATTTTCTTTATAAAATCATCGGAATTGCTAATGTTTTTAAAAAGTTCGGAATGGCCTGACAAATTGCTAAGTGTAATTTTCATAAATATAACCCTACTTAATATTATGATTATTATTTTATAGAGAGCTAAATAGATAAAATATAAAGAAACGATACTCATTAATATAAGCATATAAATATGTTGCTATAATTAAACTGAAATAGCCTTATATCGACGATATAAAGCTATTTTAAATTGCATGCCTCGCCAAGAGAGCGAGGCTGAAAGGTTAATTAACGTGTACCGTAAACAACGATGGTTTTACCGTGTGCAGAGATCAAGTTTTGATCTTCCAGCATTTTTAAAATACGGCCAACAGTTTCACGGGAACAACCGACAATTTGGCCAATTTCCTGACGGGTAATTTTGATTTGCATACCGTCTGGGTGGGTCATTGCGTCAGGTTGTTTCGCTAGATTCAATAGGGTTTGAGCGATACGGCCTGTGACATCTAAGAAGGCAAGGTTGCCGACTTTTTCGGATGTTGTTTGTAAACGACTGGCCATTTGCGCTGAGAGACGCATTAAAATATCAGGGTTAACCTGAATCAATTGACGGAATTTTTTGTAAGAAATTTCAGCAACTTCGCAAGCGAT
This sequence comes from Providencia sp. NPDC089933, assembly GCF_049545585.1. NCBI lineage: Bacteria > Pseudomonadati > Pseudomonadota > Gammaproteobacteria > Enterobacterales > Morganellaceae > Providencia > Providencia sp. NPDC089933. The sequence goes on along the minus strand of NZ_JBMWDT010000005.1, from coordinate 66,863 downwards.
TTTAGCTCTCACCCACGCAGTACGTTCTTGCCCTTCTTCAAATAACCCCAGTTCACCAATGAAATCCCCTTGATTCAGGTAAGAGAGGATCATTTCTTTGCCTTCTTCATCTTTAATTAAAACAGCCACTGAACCTTTAACGATATAGTAAAGGGTTTCTGCTTTCTCACCCTGATGGATCAGTGTGCTCTTGGATGGATACTTATGAATATGGCAGTGTGACAAAAACCATTCAAGAGTAGGGTCTGTTTGTGGCTTGCCGAGAACCATTAGCGTTATCCTCTGTATGTTATTGCAGCCATCCGGAAAAGCTTACCAGAAAGGCTGGCTTTAAAGTCACTAGCTTAGCATATTAATTTGCCTTATATACCCTAAATAATGTGAAGAGCTGAATAACTTCAGCGCATTCGATAGGCTAGGGTAAACAAATTGATATCAACACTATAATATAATCAATTAAACCGCTGAGTTTTGATCTTAGTCCTATCAACTAAGTATTGTTTGTAGCATATCCAATGAAGAAAGTCTCCCCTGTATCGCTTCAGCCTAATAAAGCTGATATAACATTCATTATATCTATGGAACAATGTAGCCTTTAAACCGATTTCATTTCAAGGGGAATAAAATGGAAGCAAGAGTAAAATGGGTAGAAGGACTTTCCTTTCTAGGTGAGTCAGCTTCAGGGCATCAAGTCATGATGGATGGTAATGCAGGTGATAAAGCACCTAGCCCAATGGAAATGGTGCTAATGGCGGCAGGTGGATGTAGTGCAATAGATGTCGTTTCAATTTTACAAAAAGGGCGAAATGATATTACTGATTGTGAAGTTAAATTAACATCGCAGCGCCGTGAAGAAGCTCCACGTTATTTTGTTAAAATACATTTGCATTTTATCGTAACAGGAAATGAATTAACGGAAAAAACGGTTGAAAGAGCTGTTCAGCTCTCGGCTGAAAAATATTGCTCAGTGGCACTGATGCTAGAAAAAACGGTTGAAGTCACTCATAGCTTTGAAATAAAAAATTAAAAATAAATTTATTTTTTATATTAAAATTTTAATAAAAAGATGCTTACCTTAATTAATGGTAAGCGTCTTACTTATTATTTGAGAAATAATTTAACTGTTTTTCTGATTAATTAACTTTTCAACTAATGGCATCATGATCAATTCCATTGCTAGACCGAGTTTTCCTCCGGGTACGACAATGGTATTCATAGCCGAAATAAAAGAACCGCAGATCATTGAAAGCAAATAGGGGAAATCGATGTGTTCGAGCCCTCTAAAGCGGATCACAATAAAACTTTCATCTTGTGAAGGGATAGTTTTGGCTGAAAATGGGTTGGAAGTGTCTACAGTCGGAACTCGTTGGAAATTGATATGAGTACGCGAAAACTGAGGGGTAATGTAGTTGATATAGTCCCCCATTGAACGCACAACAGAGTCCATAACCGCTTCACGGGAATGGCCCCTTTCGGTCGTATCACGAACCAACTTTTGAATCCATTCAAGATTGACAATCGGGACAACGCCAACAAGTAAATCAACATGTTGAGCTACATTATGCTCAGGTGTAACAACCCCACCATGCAGACCCTCGTAGAATAACACATCAGTTTTTTCAGGGAGTGGTTCCCAAGGTGTAAAAGTACCTGGTTGTAGACCGTACGGAACCGCTTCATCATAGGTATGTAGGTATTTTCGTGATTGTCCACAACCTGTTTTTGCATAATCAATTAAAGTTTGTTCTAGCAAAGCAAAGTCATTCGCTTCAGGACCAAAATAACTGATATGCCGACCTTGTTCTCTCGCCTTGCGGATAGCCATGTCCATTTCAGGCCGCGTGTAACGATGAAAGCTGTCCCCTTCTAATGTAGCTGGTTGGATATTGAGTTGGTGGAAAACTTTACGGAATGCTTGGCTAGTTGAGGTCGTGCCTGCACCACTGGAACCGGTGATAGCAATAATCGGATGTTTTTTGGACATAGCGAACTCCCTGTGTTGCGCTTATGTCCACTATGACAAAATAGCGAACAAAGCGGGTTAGCGGGTTTTAGGCATGAAATTAACCGACTCATGCAATTCAGACCAGACTAGCACAATTTCGCCAGAAACTAACTGCCGTTTCACATCATTAACTTTGTCTTGTAAGCTTTTCTCATGTGCCCCATAGTCAGTTCCTTCTCGTAAAACATAGCTTTCGATGAGGTTTTCCAGTGCTTCTGGAGATAACTCACGCCAAGGAATAATCATGGGTTTTCCTTATTTAAATAAGGGGTTAACCATTGCGGAATTCGAGTTTCTAGCCACATTTGCGGTTTTCTAAAGGTCCCGCTGACAAAACCAACGTGCCCGCCATGTTCTGTCATTTGATATTCCACATTATGGGGAAGAAAAGATAAATCAGGAACAACCTCAGGAGCCATAAATGGATCATCTTTGGCGTGAATAATTAATGTTGGTTTAGTAATGTGAGCCAATTTAGGTAATGCACTGCATTTCTGATAGTAATCTGAGGCATCATCAAAACCGTGGATACGTGCAGTGATAACATCATCAAAATCACGAATGCGTTTAACTTGCTTAAGCTGCAATAAATTCAGTGGTAATGACCCAGGATAGCGTACGAGTTTACGAGTTGCGTTACGTTTTAAGCCATTTAATAAATAGCGCTGATAAAACTGGGAAATGCCTTTTTCCATTCGTAGGGAGCAAGCCTCTAACATTAATGGGGCAGATACAACCACTCCCGCATCTAAATCCGCATTTTGACCACTTTCAGCCAAGTAACAAGCCAACATATTCCCACCAAGGGAATACCCCACAGCAGCCGTTGGCGTATCACCAAAAGTTTGTTTTAACCAGCGTAAGAAGTAGCGAGCATCATCGGTTTCACCTGAATGATAAATACGCTGTTGGCGATTGGGTTCGCCGCTACATCCACGAAAGTGCATGACAACGCCTAGCCAGTCGTGTTTTTCCGCTGTTTCTAACATTCCATGAGCGTAAGGGCTCTTAAAATTACCTTCTAACCCATGAAAAATGACTAAGCGTGGTTTATGAGCCGCAAGCTCAGGTTTTTCACTCCATGCGAGATCAATAAAATCACCGTCAGGCAATTCAAGTCGCTGCCAAATAGGTTTAATTTTCGGGGTTCTACGAAAAATCCTAGGCAGTAGAGTTTGGAGGTGTGGATTTTTAGCCCAACTGATTGGACGAAAGTTTTCAGACATAACCTTATTTTTATTTAATAGGAGCTCTTGTGAGTCACATAACATACTGTTATTTTTTTGTGATGCAAGTAAACAAATTTGGGTTTGAGGATTAAATTATAAATGACACTGGGGCTGATCTTTTCTCTTTTTACATTTCTATTCATTGCAGCAGTCACACCCGGCCCTAATAATATGTTGCTAACATCAAGTGCGGCAAACTACGGTTTTCGTCATGCGATTACATTATGCTTAGGTATTATGCTAGGTATGCAATCGATACTTTACCTCTCAGCATTTGGTATTGCTGCACTTTTATTGCTCTATCCTGCGATTCATATTGCCTTAAAAGTGGTGGGCAGTGTGTATCTTCTCTGGCTGGCATGGAAAACAGCAACAGCTAATTATGCACCAATTAAGACGGATAGCGAAGTGGGGAAAAGCGTAACATGGTATCAGGGGGGCTTATTACAATTTCTAAACCCTAAAGCTTGGATGATGGGGCTAGGGGCAGTTGGTGGCTTTAGCCTGCCTGGTGAGTTATTCAGCCAATCTATTTTAGTCATGAGCGTGGCATTTGTAATCGTCAACTTAGTGGCAGGTTTGATTTGGATGGGCTTTGGCTCATTGATTAGCTTATTTTTACGTAGTCGCCAAGCTTGGTTTATCTTTAATTTAGCGATGGGGCTGCTAACTGCGCTGTGTGTCCCATTGATTTGGTTGGAATAGCGTTTTTTATTGATTGAAAAAAGCAGCCCTAAGAGCTGCTTTTTGTTTAGGGCATGATTAACTTAAATCTACGCCTTTACTACCAAACAGGTAGGTAAATAGGAAGCCGCACACATAGGAAACCAATACTCCCCCCGCGTACACAGCCATCCCGGCGAGGACACCTTGACCGGATGTCATTAATGGAATGGCAATTAACCCAGATGGCCCAAACACAGTATTTAAACCGACAGGTAACCCCATCCACGCGACGGCCCCGATAAAGAAACCACCAGCTGCGCCACCTAAACAGGCGGTGACAAACGGTTTGACGCGCGGGAGTGTGACACCATAAATCAGCGGCTCACCGATCCCTAAGAAACCGGGGAACAGGGCGCCACCAATTTGCCCACGGGTGACTGAACCTTTTTTCGCTTTCACATACAAGGCGAGGGCTGCACCCACTTGACCAGCGCCCGCCATTGCCAATATCGGAAATAGTGAGTTAAACCCTTGTGCATCAACGAGGGCAACGTAGACAGGAATAAACCCTTGATGAACACCAAACATCACGGCGATTAAGAACACCCCAGCCAAAATAGCTGTTCCAATAGGATTGCCATTTAAGTGCATGAATAACCAAGACATTCCATCAAACAGCCAAACACCAATCGGCATGATAAAGATAAAGGTTGCTGCGCCCACAATTAACAGAGTTATGGTTGAGGTTAAAATAATATCAAGGCTGGATGGGATAATTTTGCGAACTTGTTTTTCAACCCATGCCCCAAAAATACAGGCAATTAAAATTCCAATGATGTTGCCTCGAGGGTCAATGTGCCAGCCGAAGAAGTTTGACATCCCCGAATAAAAGCCTTTTGTTGCTTCTGGGTCGTAACCTAAAATAAATAAAGCGGCAATAATGGCACCATTAACGCCACTACCTCCAAAGGCTTTTTGGGCATTATAGCCAATTAATAGTCCCATAAAGGTAAATAAACCTTTGCCGAATATCGCGAGATAGGCAATGGCACTTTTTAACCAGCCCAACTGTTGGGAGTCCGGTGGAAATAAGTTTTCATTGGCGACTAACAACCCAAGCAATGAGGCTATCCCCATCAAAAGACCCGCTCCGATGAATCCTGGAATCAAGGGGGTAAATATGGTGGCGAATTTTGAGAGAAAGCGGTGTACTGCGCTAGTTTGTTTCTTTTTTAACTGCTGTTTATTAGCAGAAGCAATTTGGTTAAGGTCTTGGGTCTGATGAGAAGACTCGTCGATATCATCTTCAGCATCTTCTAGCATTTGGTTCATTAAGTCCGCGGCAGTTTGGGCTTTACCGGGGCCCAGAACAATTTGCAGTTGTTCATCACTTTCGATAACGCCAAGCACACCTGCGATTTGTTTTAGTGCGGCTTTATCGACTAATTGATCATTATTGAGTGTGAGTCGTAAACGGGTCATACAGTTACCCGCTAATTTAATATTGCGACGACCCCCAACCTGTTGCAGGATCTGCTGCATCATTTCTATTGTTATTTTAGCCATACCATTTATCTCATTAAAATCCGCGAATTAGGCGGAAGGTGCCATATTGAGTGCTGTACGAATAAAACCATGATTGTCCGAGAGTAGTTGACGTGCATCATCGGCATTCAGGCCGGTTAACACCATCAAAATGGCCGTTTTACAGTGCCTATCACATTGTTGAAGCGCGGTTTCTGCGGTTGCTCGGTCGCAGTCTGTTGCCTCCATGACAATCTTCGTTTGCCTTTCAATTAATTTGGCATTGGTGGCTTCTACATCGACCATCAAATTACCAAATACTTTTCCAATGCGGATCATCGCGCCAGTAGTGATCATATTCAGCACTAATTTCTGAGCGGTTCCCGCTTTCATGCGTGAAGAGCCTGTGACCACTTCTGCGCCCACAACAGGGGTGATAGCGATATCTGCTGCATTAGCGATAGGGCTATTTGGGTTACAGCTGATGGCAGCTGTGGTTGCACCAATCTTGTTTGCATAGGCTAACGCACCTAACACATATGGGGTACGCCCACTCGCAGCAATACCAACGAGTATATCTTTTTCATTAAATTGAATATTTTTCAGGTCTTGCTCACCTAATTCGGGTTTATCTTCTGCATTTTCAACGGCACGGAAAATCGCTTGGTGACCGCCTGCAATAAGCCCAACGACTTGCTCATGGGGGGTACCGTATGTTGGTGGGCACTCGCTGGCATCAAGTATTCCTAAACGCCCTGATGTTCCTGCTCCCGAGTAAATTAACCGCCCGCCGTTTAGAAATGCGTCTGCGACCTTATCAACCAATTGTGCAATTTCAGGAAGAACTTTCTCGACTGCCAAAGGGACTTGTTTGTCTTCGTTGTTAATCACTTGCAGCATTTGCAAGGTCGGTAGTTGGTCAATATGCGTACTCGCCGCATTGCGGCTTTCCGTTACCATTTTGCTTAAATCGATAGCCATAAAAAATTGCTCCTAAATCCATAATTGGATTAATATTAAGGAATTATTTATTCCAATGGTGTGATTGGAATCACGGTGTTATCTATTCTAACTTGCGAATATAAAAGAATATTTTGTTATTTTTTTAATGGCTTTAAATTGTATGTGATTGAATTATAGTTATTATTTTTGATTCATCAGCGAATTAAAAGAGGAATAATTTATTATTATTTTATTTTTATGAACCCTGATATAGCGATTATCAGCTGAGGTTGTCATGACATTATTGGATATCATTACTTATTCATTACCGCGATTAGCCGAAAATCAACGTAAAATTGCACAATTTATTATTGAAAATCCGGAAAACGTACTGAACTTATCTTCTCAACAATTGGCAGAAATCTTAGATGTGAGCCAATCAGCTATTGTTAAGTTTAGTCAAAAAGTTGGGGTAAAAGGCTACCCAGCGCTAAAACTGGCATTAAGTGAGATTATTGGGCGTCAACAGCTTAATGAAAGTGCCCCTCACGTGGCTTTGCATAACCGTATTGCACCGAATGATAACTTGATGGTAGTAGCTCAAAAATTAGCGATGGAAAAGAACCATTCCATCACGGAAACAACAAAATTAATTGATTTCAAGCAATTTGAAAAAATTGTCGAACGAATAGACCAATCTCAGCGAGTACAAATTGTTGGCATTGGTGGGTCAGGGCTGACGGCAAAGGACTTGAGCTACAAGTTACAAAAAATAGGTATTACGACACTCGTCGAGTCCGACCATCATGTGCAAATTGCCGCCGCTTTAACACTTAATGCCAATGACATACAGATAGTTATCTCTTTTACAGGTAAACGCAAAGACATGCTAACAGCGGCTAATATTGCACGTAAACAAGGAGCCTGTGTGGTTGCCATTACCCGGGACCGGCATTCACCTCTTGCACAAATTTCTGATTACATTCTTGAAAGTGTCGCAGAAGAAGATGAATGGCGTAGTTCTTCTATTTCATCGAGAACCGCTCAGAATACGCTGACCGATTTAATCTTTATGGCGCTATTACAAAGGCGAGAAGGCAAAGCAAAATCGCTAGTAATGAATGCAAGAGTTGTTATTAATAAATTAGATGAATAGCGTTGAAAAGGAAGAACGGGCTCATCGATAACTTTGCAAAAAATCCTTATTTACGTTAAGACTAACGATATAAGTATTTTAATTTTAACTAGTTTAAGAGGAATTATTGATGAGAGCACTCATTGTTTATACTGAGTTAACCGACGAAGATTCCGTTATCAGCCATGCCGTAGCAAGGCTTGCTAGTGAGCTTAATGATGAACACGTAGAGACCGTGATTATCCGCGATTTTGAAGATGGAATGGCATACATTCGCTCGAATACCAGCATTGATTGTTTGTTATATGGGCGTGATATGTCCGACAAACAAGAACAAACACAAGCACATCAATTAATTACTCAACTTCATCGCCGCCAAGAAGATGTCCCCGTTTTTTTATTGAGTGATCGCGAAGAAGCTTTAACGGCATTTGACCGAAAAATGATGGAACAAGTCGATGAGTTTGCATGGATTTTAGAAGATTCAGCTGATTTTATCGCAGGGCGCGTCCTCGCCGCTATTATTCGTTATCGTGCGCAATTATTGCCGCCACTGATGAAAAGCTTAATTAAATATAGCGATATACATGAATACTCGTGGGCAGCACCGGGTCACCAAGGTGGCGTTGGTTTTACCAAAACCCCTGCGGGCCGCATTTATCATGATTTTTTTGGTGAAAATTTATTTCGTACTGATATTGGTATTGAACGCGTCGCAGTAGGCTCTTTACTGGATCATACCGGTGCTTTTGGTGAGTGCGAAAAAAATGCAGCGCGTATTTTCGGGGCTGACCAGTCTTATTCCGTGGTTGTGGGAACCTCGGGCTCCAATCGAACCATTATGCAAGCCTGTATGACTGATGAAGATGTGGTGGTAATCGACCGAAATTGCCATAAATCTATCGAACAAGGGCTGATCCTTACCGGAGCTAAGCCCGTATACATGACCCCGAGTCGTAACCGCTACGGAATTATTGGGCCAATTTACCCGACAGAGATGACGCCGGAAGCGATCACTGAAAAAATCGCTCAAAATCCACTAACATCGGATAAAATCGGCAAACGCCCAGCTTATAGCGTGGTAACCAATTGCACCTATGACGGTGTTTGCTACCATGCACGTAAGGTGCAAGATTTACTCGATAAATCCTTAGATAGAATCCATTTCGATGAGGCATGGTACGGTTATGCACGTTTTAACCCAATTTATCATGGCCATTTTGCCATGCGGGATGAACCACGAAATGGCGATGAACCGACCATCTTTGCTACACACTCCACTCATAAATTACTTAACGCTCTTTCACAAGCCTCATTTATTCATATCCGAAATGGCCGTAATGCTATTGATTTCAATCGCTTTAATCAGGCTTATCATATGCATGCCACCACCTCACCGCTGTATGCGATTTGTGCCTCGAATGATATCGCAGCAGATATGATGGATGGTAATAGTGGGCGTTCTTTGACAGATGAAGTTATTCGTGAAGCTATCGATTTTCGCCAATCATTAGGTTACTTGTATAAAGAGTTTCTTAACGATGATGAATGGTTCTTTAAACCATGGAATCAGGAAATGGTGAAAGACCCTGCAACAGGTAAAGGTTATGCCTTTGAAGAAGCCCCTGTTCAATTGTTGATGAAAGAGCAAAGCTGCTGGGTAATGAATCCTGAAGATAAATGGCACGGTTTTAAGGATATCCCTGAAAACTGGGCGATGCTTGACCCAATTAAAGTCAGTATTTTGTCACCGGGAATGGGGGAGGATGGCAAACTGCTGGGTACAGGTGTACCCGCGGCACTAGTGACCGCGTGGCTAAATCATTATGGTATTGTGCCGACCCGCACCACTGACTTCCAGATTATGTTCTTGTTTTCTATGGGGATCACCAAAGGGAAGTGGGGGACTTTGGTCAATGCGCTGCTGTCTTTTAAACGCCACTATGACAATAATACTGGGCTGAAGAAGGTATTACCGGAAGTGGTGGAAACCGCTCCTGAGATTTATGGTCATATGGGGTTACGTGACTTAGGTGATAAAATGTTCACTTATCTGCAAAAAAATAACCCCGGAGGGCAACTGAACCAAGCTTATGAGCAACTGCCTGAAGTAATGATGAGCCCAAGGGATGCGTACCAAGAGATTGTCGCTAACCGTGTTGAAGCGGTGCCCCTTGATAAACTGGCAGGGCGCATTGCTGCTAACTCAATAATTCCGTATCCACCGGGTATCCCAATGTTGTTATCAGGTGAAAGCTTCGGTGATAAAAATAGTCCACATATCGGTTACTTGCATAGCTTGCAAGCGTGGGACAGTGAGTTCCCCGGTTTTGAACACGAAACCGAAGGGACTGAAATTATCGATGGGCAGTATTATGTGATGTGTGTGAAAGGATAAGATTCAACTATGATAAAAACGAAAAGCTATCAAAGATAGCTTTTCGTGATTTTAAGGAATTGTGATGTTTTATAACTAATTTATTTCAAACTCACTGGTCATGGTTTCTAACTGTTCTTGCAGCTCCATCCATTCCATTTCAACGTCTTCAAGTGCTGATTTGTGCTCAGTCTGCTTTTTCAAACATTCTGCCAAATCGGCTTTTTTATCTTGTTCATAGATAGCTGCATCAGAAAGTTTTGCCTCTAGCTCACTCAGGGCGTTGGAATGTTTATCCATCTGCTTTTCCAATTCCGTGATTTTTTTACGGATTGGCTGAGTCAGTTGACGGAATTCTGCTTCGCGGCGCTTTTGGTCTTTTCTATCTTGGGCGGTGACTGTTGAAGTTGCCGCAGGCTTATCTTTTTCTTGTTGATCTCGGACTTGCTGTAGTTCCAGCTTGTTTTGCTCGACAAGCCATTGTTGGTAATCTTCTAAATCACCATCAAATTGCTCGACCGCGCCGCCGTGAACTAAATACAGCTCATCGGTAGTTGAGCGCAATAAATGCCTATCATGGGAAACCACCACTAAAGCCCCTTCAAATGCCATTAAGGCTTCTGTCAACGCTTGGCGCATGTCTAAATCCAAGTGGTTGGTTGGTTCATCGAGTAACAACAGATTCGGGCGCTGCCAAACAATCAACGCTAAGACTAAGCGTGCTTTTTCACCGCCAGAGAAACGGCCACTAGGGTCTGTCACTTGGTCACCCTTAAAGCCAAAACCGCCTAAATAGTCGCGTAACTGCTGCTCAGTTTGCTCAGGAGCCAAACGAGCTAGATGCTGCAAGGGCGATTCTTCAGGATGTAGATACTCTAATTGATGCTGAGCAAAGTAACCTAACTTAATACCTTTAGCGAGGGAGATCTCCCCTTGTAATGGTGGTAAATCGCCAGCTAGCATTTTAATTAAGGTGGATTTACCAGCACCATTACGGCCTAATAAACCAATACGTGAACCGGGCACTAAATTCAATTTTATCGATTGCAAAATGACTTTTTCGCTATAACCCGCACTGACTTTTTCCATTTTTAATAATGGGTTAGGTAAGCTTTCAGGTTTGCGGAATGAAAAATGGAACGGGTTATCCACATGAGCGGGCGCCACCATTTCCATTTTTTCTAACATCTTAATACGGCTTTGCGCTTGCTTGGCCTTTGTCGCTTGCACTCTAAAACGGTCAATATAGCTTTGTAAATGAGCGGCTTTTGCTTGTTGGCTTTCATACAACGCTTGTTGTTGTGCTAATTTAGTTGCACGTTGGCGCTCAAAAGAAGAATAGTTGCCCGTGTATTCGAACAGGCTTTCTTGTTCTATATGCAGGACTTTATCAATAATTGGATCAAGGAAATCCCTATCATGGGAAATTAAAATTAATGTACCTTGGTAGCCTTTAAGCCACTTTTCTAACCAAATAACCGCATCTAAATCAAGGTGGTTAGTTGGTTCATCGAGTAGTAATAGGTCAGAACGGCAAAGTAGAGCCTGAGCGAGGTTCAAACGCATACGCCACCCACCAGAAAAAGATTTCACTGGTGAGTCTAATTGCGCTTGGCTAAAGCCTAAGCCGTGTAGCAAGCTGGAGGCGCGAGAACGGATTGTCCATGCATCAATTGCATCGAGTTGCCCATGGATAACCGCAATGGCATGGCCATCATTTTTTTCATTGGCTTGTTGTAGCTTTTGTTCTAGAGCACGGAACTCACGGTCACCGTCAATCACATACTCAAGGGCAGGGACATCAAGGGCAGGGGTTTCTTGGTTGACCCATGCCATGGACCAATTACTTGGGAAGGTTGCAGAACCTGCTTCAGCTTGTAATTCGCCTTTTAATAGTGCTAGAAGGGTCGATTTACCGCAGCCGTTTTTACCCACTAAACCAACTTTTTGGCCAGGGTTAATCGTCGCAGTGGCGTTATCCAGTAGGACACGAACACCTCGGCGAATTTGGAGTGAAGAGAAAACAATCATAGCAACCGTCTATTAAAAATATGTTAAATTATCAACGTATATACTCTAAATAATTCACGGTGCTGTTAGGCGACAAACAAATGAGTCGCTAGGAGCCTATTTAAGTAGGTGACTAGTGCGAATGCGCGTAGTCAACAACACAGCAACGTGAAGTATGACGAGTATAGCAGGCTGCATGGTAACGGAAAATGTTCCGTCTGACACGCCTTTGAGGAGGGAAAGATGTCAAATACACCTAAAGTACTGGTGATCTACGCTCACCCAGACCCTGATGAGTCTATTGCTAACAAGGCATTACTTAGTGTGGTGTGTGGTTTTGAACATGTGACAGTCCATGATTTATACGCAACCTATCCTGATTATTTTATTGATGTAACTGCGGAACAAGAATTACTGTGCCAGCACGATATCATTGTTTTTCAACACCCTCTCTATACTTATAGTTGCCCTGCGTTGTTGAAAGAATGGTTTGACCGTGTTTTAACGCGCCGTTTTGCAACGGAGATGGGCTATCAAAAACTGAAAGGGAAATACTGGCGTTCTGTGATCACGACAGGCGAACCCATTCATGCATATCAACATGACGGCTATAATCATTACCCACTTAACGAAATACTTCGACCATTTGAATTGACCGCATTGATGTGTGATATGCAATGGTTGGAACCTATCATTATTTATGCAGCACGTCGGCAGCCCACTGAGCGGTTTCAACAGCTGATTGATGACTACCGTCAATGGATACAACAACCGCTAAGCGCGGGAGGGCTCTCCTAATGTCAGAATTGGGGCTATTTGAATCTGTCATTATTTTTTTATGTGCCGGTGTGGTGATGGTACCTATTGCACAAAAAATCCGTTTAGGGGCGGTGCTTGGGTATTTACTCGCGGGGATTATGATTGGGCCATTTGTTTTGGGCTTTATTCATAACGTCGATGACATTTTACATTTCTCTGAAATGGGGGTGGTATTCCTAATGTTCTTAATTGGTTTAGAGTTAAAACCATCTAAACTGTGGGAACTTAGGCGCTCTATTTTTGGTGTAGGAACCGTGCAGGTGGTTGTTACTGCGGCAATAATGGCATCACTGTTATTTTTAGCGAAGTTTTCTTGGCAAGCTGCTGTGGTTGGTGGGCTGGGGATGGCAATGTCTTCAACCGCTATGGCTTTGCAACTCATGAATGAAAAAGGCATGTCCAACAAAGAAAGCGGGCAGCTTGGTTTTTCTGTGTTGTTATTCCAAGATATGGCGGTGATCCCCATTATGGCATTGATCCCCTTATTAGCTGGGGATTCGGCCACAAGTGATTGGCAAAAGATTGGCTTAAAAGTTATCGCATTTGCCGGTTTATGGGTGGTGGGGCGTTACTTGTTACGCCCAATGTTTAAATTAGCGGCGAAATCAGGCGTACATGAAATTTTTACAGCTGCAGCACTATTGGTAGTGTTAGGGTCTGCATTAATAATGGAAAGCCTTGGGTTCTCAATGGCATTAGGGACGTTTATGGCAGGTGTGATGCTAGCAGAAACAGAATTTCGCCATGAACTCGAAATTAATATTGAGCCATTCAAAGGGCTATTGCTGGGGTTATTTTTTATCTCAGTTGGGATGTCACTAAATTTACAAATACTCTGGGCGTATTTACCACAAGTTTTGGTTGCTGTGGTCATTCTTGTCGCGGTAAAAGCCCTTGTCCTTTATGGCCTGAGCCATGCAGCAAGGCTTAGGAATGGTGCTAGAGCACAATTTTCTGGTGTTTTAAGTCAAGGCGGGGAATTTGCTTTTGTCATTTACGCAACCGCATCTGGTGCAAGTGTGATTGACGAGCGCCAAATGGACCTCTTATTGGTGGTCGTCACCCTTTCTATGATGACAACACCACTTGTGATGCAGTTGATAGACGCTTATCTGAACTACCGCTATAATCGGCAACCAACGTCAAGTGAAAAACCATTTGTCGAAGATAACGACCCTCATGTTATTTTGGTTGGTTTTGGTCGTATGGGGCAAGTGGTAGGCCGCCTATTAATGGCCAATAAAGTCAAAATTACCGTACTTGAACAGGATGTTACAGCGATAGGTACAATGCGGCGCTATGGCTATACTGTTTATTATGGGGATGCGCGTGAGCTACAATTATTGCGCTCAGCGGGAGCAGAAAAAGCGAAGGCAATTGTGATCACTAGTGATGTGCCCGAAGAAGTTATGGAAATTGTACATTTATGCCAAGAGAATTTCCCTAATTTACATATCATCGCACGCGCGAAAGGCCGTGTAGAGGCACACGAATTATTGCAAAGTGGTGTCACTGACTTTAGTCGAGAAACCTTCTCTAGCGCATTAGAATTGGGGAGTAAGGCATTAATTAGTACCGGTATGCATCCACATAAAGCATACCGAGCTAAACAACATTTCCGCCGTCTAGATATGCGTGTGCTTAGAGAGATTATTCCTGAAAATGAAGGGGATAGCGGCCAAGTTTCTCGTGTCAAAGAGGCAAGGCGCGAGTTAAATGAGCTGTTTGAAAAAGAAATGCTTAGAGAGCATCGCCAGCCACATGGCTGGAATAAAGATGAATAAAGGAAACCAACATGTCGTCAACACGTAAACGGTTTATTGCAGGTGCAATTTGCCCTAAATGTAAGTCACAAGACACGTTAATGATGTGGCGTGAAGATAAAATTGATGTAGTTGAATGTGTCAATTGTGGCGATCAGCAGCGTCAAGCAGGGGATGAAACAACTGGGCATATTAGGGAAAAAGAGCAAGTTATAGGGATTTTTACACCTGAATGAGAGAATTTTGTCAATTCTCAATACATCACTATAGTTTTTCGGTACAATTGGCAGAAAAATTTTCCCCATATGGGTAGTAGGAGATGTCATGAAAGTAGCAAAAGACTTGGTGGTCAGCTTGGCTTATCAAGTAAGAACAGAAGACGGTGTTTTAGTTGATGAGTCCCCAGCAAGCGCGCCAATGGACTATTTGCATGGCCGTGGGTCTTTAATTTCAGGTCTAGAAAAAGCATTAGAAGGACGTGCTGTCGGTGAAAACTTTGATGTTGAAGTTGCTTCAGACGATGCATATGGTCAATACGATGACAACTTAGTTCAACGCGTTCCTAAAGATGTATTCATGGGCGTTGATGAGCTAGAAGTGGGTATGCGTTTCTTAGCTGACACTGACATGGGCCCAGTTCCTGTTGAAATCACCGGTATTGAAGGTGATGAAGTTATCGTTGATGGTAACCACATGTTAGCAGGCCAAAACTTGAAATTTAATGTTGAAGTCATGGCTATTCGTGAAGCAACAGAAGAAGAAATTGCACATGGGCACGTTCATGGTGCAGGCGGTCACGACCATGACCACGACCACGAAGGTGGTTGCTGTGGCGGTGGCGGTCATAGCCACGGCTCAGAAGGCGGTTGTTGTGGCGGTGGCGAAGGCCATGGTCACAAACAAGGCGGCTGCGGTTGCCATTAATAACTAGCAATAGCTAAGTATTAGAAGGAAGCGAAAGCTTCCTTTTTTGTGGCCTCATTAATAATGAGGAGGGGGTGTTTCTTCTTCTGGCCTTGCTAAATGGCTATCTTGCGAAGATTTCAGCCTTTCCGTCACAATGCGTAAATGCTCTTGCATACGGTTAAGTTGCATTTGTTGGTCGGTGATAACTTGGTTGAGTTGTTCAATCGCCAATTCTTGAAAGGCGACTTTGCTTTCTAAAAGTTCTAAACGTTGTTCTAATGTATCAGATGAGCCCATCTTCGACTCTCCTTAGATGTATTTGTCATAATTAAACCATCATAATAACCGAACATTACAAATCCATAGATAAGTTTTAGTTAAAGATGTAGGCGATGAAACCTCTTTTTGTTAATGTAGTCTAAGAAATTCTTATTTTTTTCTATACTAATTTGGTAATCAGTTTCTAAAGTTAAAAGTTGATTATCAATAAACATAAAAACGAATAGTTCGCTATTCGAACATACTCGAATAAAAGTTATCGGAGATTAGGATGAAATCACTGTTTAAGGCAAGCCTTTTAGCAACTACGCTAGCATTTACTTTCGCTGCTCCACAGGTGATGGCAGCGGAAGCCAAAGCACAAAGCAGCGCATTCAAAAACGCAGAAGAGCGTAATGCGTATGCATTAGGTGCTTCATTAGGCCGCTACATGCAGAATTCTTTAGAAGAACAAAAAACCATTGGTATTAACTTGGATAACGCTCAATTACTGGCGGGTGTTCAAGATGCTTTCAATGGCAAAAGCAAAATGACGGATGCAGAGGTTGAAGAAACACTGCGTCAATTTGAAGGGCAAGTCAAAGAAGCTGCCGACAAAAAAATGAAAGAAGAATCAGCAAGCAATGAGAAAAAAGGTGCTGAGTACCGCGAAAAATATGCGAAAGAAAAAGGCGTAGTAAAAACTAAGTCTGGCTTACTGTACAAAATTGAAAAAGAAGGTACAGGTGCAAAACCTAAAGCAGACGAAACCGTTGTTGTTCACTACAAAGGTTCTCTGATTGATGGTACTGAATTTGACAGCTCATACACACGTAATGAGCCACTGACTATTCCTTTAAACTCAGTCATTAAAGGCTGGACTGAAGGTCTAGTTAACCTGAAAAAAGGCGGTAAAATGCAGTTAGTGATCCCTGCTGATTTAGCGTATGGCGAAAACGGCGTTCCGGGTATCCCTGCAAACTCAACTTTAGTCTTTGATGTTGAATTATTAGATATCAAACCAGCGGCTAAATAAGCGCAAATAAAGTTTGTTTCAAGAGCCCAAGGCGTCAGGTCTTGGGTTTTTTTTGTATAAAGCATTTTAATTATCTCTATGGCGACTCATTAGCATCTATAAGATATCTTTGTTTCCTGCCATGAAAGCTCCTTATTTAAAAATAAAGAAAATACAGTAGATAATACGGTTAAAAATATAAATGTTTTAGGTGAGTTTCTAATGATATGGAAAGGCGTAAAATATGAAATGTCAATATCTGATAAATAAAAAACAAAAAGGTTAATCACATCAACGATTAATATTAATGAAATGGCTAACATAAAAATGCGTTTAATTATGGATTTAATATGTAATGAATAATTTAGCACAGAGGTAAGTAGCAGTGAGCGCATTGCCATAATCAGTAAAGTAAAACTGATTGAATAGATGGTCAGCTCATCAATGTGCACCGTGACAGTGCCGGTGATTAACAGTAATAAGTCATATATTTCATTGAATGAAACTATTAGAAAGTAAATAGTTAGAACTATAGATTTGTATTTTGGCATAAGAAACCTTACGAATTAATAAAATTTTTTAGTGAAATTGCTTTTTAATTATAATGGTGAGTTTTTGATGTTATTTCAGCTAAGTAAAATTGTAAATAATTATACCTTTATTATTTAATTAATAATTATGAGTTGGTTTTACATATATTATTAATAATAAATCACTATCGCGAATAGTCCCATTTATATGAATAACGAAAAAACTAAATTTACTCTGTTATAGATCTTGCTAAGTCGAGGTACTCCCGGTTAATGAGTAAGTTGTCGATACGTCACACCATGGTGGTGACGAAAGAGACTAACCTTGATGAATTTTCTGTAAAAAAATTCTCAAATTGTTTAAAACTTGTGATAAAACAGACTGTCTTGCATTCATTCGCTTGACGACAACGTCTTGGAGTTTTAACTTCACAAGACTCTATTTTATTTTTTATCATCATAATTGTTGATTACAAGTCGTATAATTAAGGTAAATTAGTCGAATAATGAATGCCTTATTAGTCAACGGGATGAATTTTTACATTTAGAAGGATGATGTTGAAAATGTCAGATTCTTTACAGTCACACGACCTCAGCGATATCAATATACTGGATAACCAGCCGTTTACTGAGACCGACCACGAAATCTTAAAATCATATGAAGCGGCGGTTGATGGCTTAGCAATGTTAATTGGTGGGCACTGCGAAATTGTTCTTCATTCTTTGGAAGACCTAAACTGTTCAGCAGTGAGAATAGCGAATGGGCAACACACTGGTCGTAAAATTGGCTCGCCGATAACGGATCTCGCACTGCGCATGTTGCATGATATGGCAGATGAAGAATCCAACGCTTCCAAGGCTTATTTTACGAAAGCTAAAAGTGGCGATTTAATGAAATCAGTGACTATTGCTATCCGTAATCGTAAGCAGCGTGTTATTGGCTTGCTATGTATTAATATGAACTTGGATGTGCCATTCTCTGAAATTATTCAATCGTTTGTTCCAGAAACAAAACAAGAAGTCACTTCAGATGTTAACTTTGCATCTTCTGTTGACGATCTTGTTGCACAAACACTGGAATATACTATCGAAGAAGTCGGTAATGACCGTAATGTTTCGAATAATGCGAAAAACAAGCAGGTAGTACTTAACCTTTATGAAAAAGGGATTTTCGATATCAAAGACGCGATAAACCAAGTTGCTGATCGCCTGAATATTTCTAAACACACAGTTTATTTATATATTCGTCAATTCAAGAGCGGTGAATGAGTCACGTAAATTCATTAAGTTACTGTTTATTAGTTACTGGTCCGGCTTATGGAACGCAACAAGCCACAAGTGCGTTCCAATTTGCGAAAGCCCTTCTTGCAGAAGGGCACCAATTGAAAACCCTATTTTTTTATCGGGAAGGGGTGACCAATGCTAATTTGTTGACCTCGCCTGCAACGGATGAATTTAATTTAGTTGCAGCATGGCAGGAACTGGCAGAGCAATCAGGGTGTGAAATGCACATTTGTGTTTCTGCCGCATTACGACGGGGTATCGTTGACCAAGAACAAGCGCAAAATTTAACGCTGCCCGTCGCTAATCTTGCAAATGGCTTCATCATGAGCGGCTTAGGGAGCTTAGCTGAGGCTATGATGACCACAGACAGAACAGTCCAATTCTAAGAACAGCCCAACACTAAGGTATTGTGTGAAAAAAATTGCCTTTGTCTTTACAACTATGCCTCATGGAAATGCAAGTGGCCGAGAAGGGTTAGATGCCTTATTGGCGACTTCAGCGCTGACAGAAGACATTAATGTATTTTTTATTTCTGATGGTATTTTTCAGCTTCTTGCAAAACAACAACCTAGCAAAGTTCTGGCCCGAGATTACATCGCTACGTTTAAAATTTTACCGCTGTATGATATTGAAAATATTTATCTTTGCCGCGCTTCTATGCAAGAAAGAGGGTTGGATGAACATCATGAATGGGTAGTCCCGCCTAAGATCCTTGGCGTTGAAGAGATTCGCAAGAAAATTGCGGAATGCGATGTGGTGCTTAGATTTTAATCTTTTGTGTGGTTTTTGATCTATGATAGGATCTTTTCTATGCTGTATACATTAGCAACATCTCCGTTTAGTTGTGATTTTTCGGCAGTGTTACGTTTAATTACTGATAAAGACGTAGTTTTACTGATGCAAGATGGCGTGGTTGTCGCGGTACAGCAGTCGCCTTACCTTGATGCATTGCAAAAAACAGGGGCTCAGTTGTATGCATTAGATGTAGACATCAACGCGCGGGGGTTACAAAATTCCCTCTCAAACGCAGTTTCTGTAATCACTTATCAAGGTTTTGTGAAGCTAACAGAAGTCCAAAAACAACATTTTGCCATATAAAGGCACTAAAAGTTGTATATTTCTTGACACCTGAGCCAGTCAGCAATAAAATTTCGCGTCCTCGTGTATCGTCATGTTGGCGAACGAGGTCGAAATCCGTGTTTACGAAGCAAAAAAACCAGGAGCTTTTTTAATAATGGCAACTATTAATCAGCTGGTACGCAAATCCCGTAGCTCGAAAGTTGTGAAAAGCAACGTTCCAGCACTGGAAGCTTGCCCGCAAAAACGTGGTGTATGTACACGTGTATATACTACTACTCCTAAAAAACCAAACTCAGCATTACGTAAAGTATGCCGTGTTCGTTTAACTAATGGTTATGAAGTTTCTTCCTACATTGGTGGTGAAGGCCACAACTTGCAGGAACACTCCGTAATTCTTATCCGTGGTGGTCGTGTTAAAGACTTGCCAGGTGTGCGTTATCACACCGTTCGCGGAGCACTGGACTGTTCTGGTGTTAAAGACCGCAAACAAGCACGTTCTAAGTACGGCGCTAAAAAGCCTAAGGCTTAATGGATATCCGTTAAGTAAGGCCAAACATTTTTAATCTTAATGTCAAAATAAACTCGTAGAGTTTTGGACAAACCTGAATTAACAACGGAGTCATATCCATGCCACGTCGTCGCGTAATAGGTCAACGTAAAATTCTTCCAGATCCTAAGTTCGGATCAGAATTACTGGCCAAATTTGTAAATATCCTGATGGTAGACGGGAAAAAATCTACTGCTGAAGCAATCGTATATAACGCACTTGAGACCCTTGCTCAGCGTTCTGGTAAAACTGAACTTGATGCATTCGAATTAGCACTGGATAACGTGCGTCCGACTGTGGAAGTTAAATCCCGCCGTGTTGGTGGTTCAACTTACCAAGTTCCAGTTGAAGTTCGCCCGGTTCGTCGTAATGCCCTGGCAATGCGTTGGATCGTTGATGCTGCTCGTAAACGCGGTGATAAATCTATGGCTCTGCGCCTGGCAAACGAATTATCAGATGCTGCTGAGAACAAAGGTTCCGCTGTTAAGAAACGTGAAGACGTTCACCGTATGGCAGAAGCTAACAAGGCGTTCGCACACTACCGTTGGTAATTTTTTATCGACCTTAGTGCTGTATCTCAGGGTAGCCTTTGCTACCCTTTATATGAAGAAATGAACGCCCACGAGAGAGGAAAAAATGGCCCGTCAAACGCCCATAGCACGTTATCGTAATATCGGTATCAGTGCACACATCGACGCCGGTAAAACCACAACTTCTGAACGTATTCTGTTCTATACTGGTGTAAACCATAAAATTGGTGAGACTCACGAAGGTTCTGCAACAATGGACTGGATGGAGCAGGAGCAAGAGCGTGGTATTACTATCACATCTGCTGCGACTACTGCATTCTGGTCTGGTATGGCAAAACAGTATGAGCCACACCGTGTTAACATCATCGACACCCCAGGACACGTTGACTTCACCATCGAAGTAGAACGTTCTATGCGTGTTCTTGATGGCGCAGTAATGGTTTACTGTGCGGTTGGTGGTGTTCAGCCACAGTCTGAAACTGTATGGCGTCAGGCTAACAAATATAAAGTTCCACGTATTGCGTTCGTTAACAAAATGGACCGTATGGGTGCGAACTTCTTACGTGTTGTTGAGCAATTAAAAACACGTTTAGCAGCTAACGCAGTTCCACTGCAATTACCAGTAGGCGCAGAAGAGTCGTTCACTGGTGTTGTTGACTTGCTGAAAATGAAAGCAATCAAGTGGAGCGATGAAGACCAAGGCGTTACCTTCGAATACGAAGATATCCCTGCGAACATGCAAGAAGCAGCTGAAGAGTGGCACAACAACCTAATCGAAACCGCAGCAGAAGCATCAGAAGAACTGATGGAGAAATATCTGGGCGGTGAAGAACTGACTGAAGCAGAAATTAAAGCTGCATTACGTCAACGTGTTCTTGCAAGTGAAATTATCCTGGTTACCTGTGGTTCTGCATTTAAGAACAAAGGTGTTCAGGCGATGCTGGATGCAGTTATCGATTACTTACCTGCGCCAACAGATGTACCTGCGATCAATGGTATTCTGGACGACGGTAAAGACACTCCAGCTGAGCGTCACGCAAGTGATGATGAGCCATTCTCATCATTAGCATTTAAAATTGCAACTGACCCATTCGTGGGTAACTTGACGTTCTTCCGTGTTTACTCTGGTGTTGTTAACTCAGGTGACACAGTACTGAACGCAGTTAAAGCGAAAAAAGAGCGTTTTGGCCGTATCGTACAGATGCACGCTAATAAACGTGAAGAGATTAAAGAAGTTCGCGCTGGTGACATCGCGGCAGCTATCGGTCTGAAAGACGTTACTACAGGTGATACTTTATGTGCGATTGATGCACCAATCATCCTAGAGCGTATGGAATTCCCAGAGCCAGTAATCTCTGTTGCAATCGAA
Source organism: Providencia sp. NPDC089933 (assembly GCF_049545585.1). Lineage (NCBI taxonomy): Bacteria > Pseudomonadati > Pseudomonadota > Gammaproteobacteria > Enterobacterales > Morganellaceae > Providencia > Providencia sp. NPDC089933. Next base: position 44,874 of record NZ_JBMWDT010000005.1, on the reverse strand, counting down.
CCAAAAACTAAAGCTGACCAAGAAAAAATGGGTATCGCATTGGGCCGTTTGGCGCAAGAAGATCCATCTTTCCGCGTATCAAGTGATGAAGAGACGAATCAGACTATCATCGCTGGTATGGGTGAATTGCACTTGGACGTTCTGGTTGACCGTATGCGTCGCGAATTTAAAGTTGAAGCGAACGTTGGTAAACCTCAAGTAGCTTACCGCGAAGCAATCACTGCTAAAGTGACTGATATCGAAGGTAAACACGCTAAACAGTCTGGTGGTCGTGGTCAGTATGGTCATGTCGTTATCGATATGTTCCCACTGGACAAAAACGATAAAGACGGTGCTCCAATGGACTACGAATTTGTCAACGAAATCAAAGGTGGTGTAATTCCTACTGAATACATCCCTGCGGTTGACAAAGGTATCCAAGAGCAGCTGAAATCTGGCCCATTAGCGGGTTATCCTGTGGTTAACATGGGTGTTCGTCTACATTTCGGTTCTTACCATGATGTTGACTCCTCTGAATTGGCGTTTAAACTTGCGGCATCAATCGCGTTTAAAGATGGCTTCAAAAAAGCTAAACCAGTTCTGCTTGAGCCAATCATGAAAGTCGAAGTGGAAACACCAGAAGACTACATGGGTGATGTTATTGGTGACCTGAACCGTCGTCGTGGTATGATTGAAGGTATGGATGACCTACCTACTGGTAAAGTCGTTCGTGCACAAGTACCATTGTCGGAAATGTTCGGTTATGCTACTGACCTGCGTTCTCAGACACAAGGTCGTGCTTCATACTCTATGGAGTTCCTGAAGTACAATGAAGCACCAAACAACGTTGCACAAGCTGTTATCGAAGCTCGTAACGCTAAATAATCGGTTTTTTATCGATTAACTACTTTAATTTAAGTTCCTTCTTTATAGTGAAGAGGGAACTCCATAAGGAATAGAGTCGTGTCTAAAGAAAAATTTGAACGTTCAAAACCGCACGTTAACGTTGGTACTATCGGCCACGTTGACCATGGTAAAACTACTCTGACAGCAGCTATCACTACTGTTCTGGCTAAAACTTACGGCGGCGCAGCGCGTGCATTCGATCAAATCGATAACGCACCAGAAGAAAAAGCGCGTGGTATCACCATCTCTACTTCTCACGTAGAGTACGATACTCCAACTCGCCACTACGCACACGTAGACTGCCCAGGACACGCCGACTATGTTAAAAACATGATCACTGGTGCTGCTCAGATGGACGGTGCAATCCTGGTTGTTGCTGCGACAGATGGCCCAATGCCACAAACTCGTGAGCACATCCTGTTAGGTCGTCAGGTTGGTGTTCCATACATCATCGTTTTCCTGAACAAATGTGACATGGTAGACGACGAAGAGCTGTTAGAATTAGTTGAAATGGAAGTTCGTGAACTTCTGTCTCAATACGATTTCCCAGGCGACGACACTCCAGTTGTTCGTGGTTCAGCTCTGAAAGCGCTGGAAGGCAACCCAGAGTGGGAAGCGAAAATTGTTGAATTAGCAGGTTACTTGGATTCTTACATCCCAGAGCCAGAGCGTGCAATTGACAAGCCATTCCTGCTGCCAATCGAAGACGTATTCTCAATCTCAGGTCGTGGTACAGTAGTAACAGGCCGTGTTGAGCGTGGTATCATCAAAGTTGGTGAAGAAGTTGAAATCGTTGGTATCCAAGACACTGTAAAAACTACCTGTACTGGTGTTGAAATGTTCCGTAAACTGCTTGACGAAGGTCGTGCAGGTGAGAACGTTGGTGTTCTGTTACGTGGTACAAAACGTGAAGAAATTCAACGTGGTCAAGTATTGGCTAAACCAGGTTCAATCAAACCACATACTCAGTTCGAATCAGAAGTTTATATTCTGAGCAAAGATGAAGGTGGTCGTCATACTCCATTCTTCAAAGGTTACCGTCCACAGTTCTACTTCCGTACAACTGACGTAACAGGTACTATCGAACTGCCAGAAGGCGTAGAAATGGTAATGCCTGGTGATAACATCAACATGATCGTTACCCTGATCCACCCAATCGCGATGGACGACGGTTTACGTTTCGCAATCCGTGAAGGTGGCCGTACTGTAGGTGCGGGTGTTGTTGCAAAAATCATTGCATAATACCGCTCTTTCTGAATAAGAAAGAACTACTTTAGTAAAAAAGGGCGTCTATTAGACGTCCTTTTTATACGTTGCAAAATTAAGAACCTATCTCATCAATCGTTTATATAATTATTGGTGAGATAGGCTCTGAAACAACGATTTGAAACAATAAATTGGTAACTGCGTTGTTTACTTTACGCAGTTATATGAGATTTATTAAGGTTTTGCTCAGAAGATATGGTATATTTTACCGCTGCCACAAAAAAGAAGGTTATTTTCCTATTGGTGTGGTTGAAAAATTTGCTGAGCATGCTGAAATTCCTGCGGAATGGATAGCACTTGTGAAATGGATAGTACTGGCCAACAAATAGTACTTGCGAAATAGAATGTGACTGCATTTAGTCGTATTTGCAGAACCAATAGCGCTAATTTAACTCCATTAAACAAGGCTAATCGCCTTTAACTCGCAGGTGATGTTATTGATATCCTTATCAGGTGCTACAGGTTGAGTTGGTAGTATTTGGGGGATATGTTGGCATATTCTATTGGTTTGGCTTGCTTGTTTTACCTTTGTAAACAAGCTGGCTTTGTACATACTTCATGGTAACAGGTTGAATTATGAGTGCGAATAGCGAAGCTCAAGGAAGTGGACGCAGTGCAGACATCTTCAAATGGGTAATTGTCTGTGCCCTATTAATAATTGCTATTGTCGGCAACTATTACTTCCGTCAATATAATCTCGCCCTGCGTGCTTTTGCGGTCGTGGCTGTTGTCGCTATTGCGGGTGCTGTCGCTTTATGGACTGCAAAAGGTAAAGCAACACTGGCGTTTGCGCGCGAAGCTCGCATTGAGATGAGAAAAGTCATTTGGCCTACTCGCCAGGAAACATTACAAACTACATTGATTGTTGCCGCAGTAACGGCGGTTATGTCATTAATACTGTGGGGATTAGATGGTATCCTGGTGCGTTTAGTTTCATTTATTACAAGCCTGAGGTTATTCTAAATGTCCGATTCACCTAAAAAGCGCTGGTATGTCATTCAGGCATTCTCTGGTTTTGAAGGTCGCGTAGCACAGTCTTTACGTGAACATATCAAATTACATGCTATGGAAGATTCTTTTGGCGAAGTTATGGTTCCAACAGAAGAGGTTGTTGAAATCCGTAGCGGTCAGCGCCGTAAGAGTGAACGTAAATTCTTCCCAGGCTATGTCTTAGTCCAAATGGTCATGAACGATGACTCTTGGCACTTAGTACGTAGTGTACCACGTGTAATGGGGTTCATTGGTGGAACGTCAGATCGACCTGCACCTATTAGCGATAAAGAAGTTGATGCGATCATGAACCGCTTACAACAAGTTGGTGATAAGCCACGTCCGAAAACACTGTTTGAACCTGGTGAAATGGTTCGCGTTAGTGAAGGTCCATTTGCTGACTTTAACGGTGTTGTTGAAGAAATCGATTATGAAAAGAGCCGCTTAAAAGTCTCTGTTTCTATCTTTGGTCGTGCAACTCCAGTCGAATTGGATTTTGGCCAAGTCGAAAAAGCCTAATCTAAACGACAAAACTGACTTGCAAAAGGCGTGAAATTTGACTACAATTTCGCGCCTTTTGTTTTTATGCTTTGCCAATTTAGCCTCTTAACTGGCTTAATATAGGGCGGGGCATGTTTAATGTAACGGGGAGCCTTGCAAATCGTAAGGCGCTATCACCCATCTAGAGGAAATATCATGGCTAAGAAAGTTCAAGCCTACGTTAAGCTGCAAGTTGCAGCTGGTATGGCGAACCCAAGTCCACCAGTTGGTCCAGCTCTGGGTCAACAAGGTGTTAACATCATGGAATTCTGTAAAGCGTTCAACGCAAAAACAGACAGCCTAGAAAAAGGTTTACCAATTCCTGTTGTTATTACTGTTTATGCAGACCGTTCTTTCACTTTCGTTACCAAAACTCCACCTGCAGCAGTTCTGCTGAAAAAAGCAGCTGGCGTTAAGTCTGGTTCAGGCAAGCCTAACAAAGACAAAGTTGGTAAAGTGACCTCTGCTCAGATTCGCGAAATCGCTGAAACTAAAGCTGCGGACATGACTGGTGCTGATATTGACGCAATGATGCGTTCAATCGAAGGTACTGCTCGTTCCATGGGCCTGGTAGTGGAGGACTAAGACAATGGCTAAACTGACTAAGCGCATGCGCAATATCCGTGAGAAAGTTGATGCAACTAAACAGTACGACATCAACGAAGCCGTTGCACTGCTGAAAGAATTAGCAACTGCTAAATTCGTAGAAAGCGTTGACGTAGCTATCAACCTGGGCATCGATGCTCGTAAATCTGACCAAAACGTTCGCGGTGCTACTGTACTGCCACACGGTACTGGCCGTTCAGTTCGCGTTGCTGTATTTGCACAGGGCGCAAACGCTGAAGCTGCTAAAGCTGCAGGTGCTGAACTGGTTGGTATGGAAGATCTGGCTGATAAAATCAAAGCTGGTGAAATGGACTTCGACGTTGTTATCGCATCTCCAGATGCAATGCGCGTTGTTGGCCAATTAGGTCAAGTTTTAGGCCCACGTGGTCTGATGCCAAACCCGAAAGTTGGTACTGTAACACCAAACGTTGCTGAAGCAGTTAACAATGCTAAAGCAGGTCAGGTTCGTTACCGTAATGACAAAAACGGAATCATCCACACCACTATCGGTAAAGTTGATTTCGATGCTGACAAACTGAAAGAAAACTTAGAAGCTCTGTTGGTTGCTCTGAAAAAAGCAAAACCAGCTTCAGCTAAAGGTGTTTTCATCAAGAAAGTTAGCCTGTCTACGACGATGGGTGCAGGTGTTGCTGTTGACCAAGCTGGTTTATCAGCGACAGTTTAATTTCCATAGCTTTGGCTAATTGGTAATTAGGCTTTACCTTTGCGTCAATTTTGTATAGAATTTGACGCCTTGAGTTTGTTGGGTATAGAAATATGCTCAACAAACCACGAATTTCGGTATGGAGTCTGGCCTTTCCAGACCCCGTCCAAGACCGCAGGTGTAGTTTATTAGTTATTAATAGCTACTTAATTTGCCTGCGTAGACGGTGACAGAGATACCTAGAATTTTATTCTGGATTCTGCTCACCGTGTTTTAGCGCTCAAACACATGTTGTGTCTGAGTGATGTGAGTCCCGGGGGTTTCCCGGTTAATCCAGGAGCAAGAAGCTAATGGCACTAAATCTTCAAGACAAACAAGCGATTGTTGCTGAAGTCAGCGAAGTAGCCAAAGGCGCGCTTTCTGCAGTTGTTGCTGATTCACGCGGCGTAACTGTAGCAAAAATGACTGAACTGCGTAAAGCAGGTCGCGAAGCTGGCGTTTATATCCGTGTTGTTCGTAATACACTGATCCGCCGTGCTGTTGAAGGTACTTCTTATGATGTACTGAAAGACGCGTTTGTTGGTCCAACCTTAATTGCTTTCTCTAACGAACATCCGGGCGCTGCTGCTCGTCTGTTCAAAGAGTTCGCGAAAGCGAATCCAGCATTTGAGATTAAAGCTGCGGCCTTTGAAGGTGAGTTAATCCAAGCGAAAGATATCGATCGTCTGGCAACTCTCCCAACTTACGAAGAAGCAATCGCACGCCTGATGGCAACCATGAAAGAAGCCGCTGCCGGCAAACTGGTTCGTACTCTGGCTGCTCTGCGCGATCAGAAAGAAGCTGCATAAGCCCTTTCCTTCGTTGCTTTTTAACGTATAAACTATTTCTGAATTTTAGGAACACTTGTTATGTCTATCACTAAAGACCAAATCCTTGATGCAGTTGCAGAAATGTCTGTAATGGACGTTGTTGAACTGATTACTATGATGGAAGAAAAATTCGGCGTTTCTGCTGCTGCTGCTGTTGCTGCTGCACCAGGTGCTGCTGCTGAAGCTGCTGAAGAAAAAACTGAGTTTGATGTTGTTCTGACTGGTATTGGCGGCAACAAAGTTGCAGTCATCAAAGCAGTTCGTGGCGCAACTGGTCTTGGCCTGAAAGAAGCTAAAGACATGGTAGAATCAGCTCCAGCGACTATCAAAGAAGGCGCAAGCAAAGACGAAGCTGAAACTCTGAAGAAAGCTCTTGAAGAAGCAGGCGCTTCTGTTGAACTTAAATAAGTTTAACTTCAAGAACGCAGCCTAGTTTATTTAGGCTGACGGCTGGTGATTTTTTAATCACCAGCCTTTTTGCGCTGTAAAGCGTGATGGGTGTTAACAGCTTTTCACGCAGTTTTAATGTTAACAACAACCCTCCAATACTTCTTTCTATTGACGACTTAATATACTGTGTTCTTAGCTACGACCCGCTCGGGTAGCTCGGTAGCAAATGTAACGCAATGAAATGATTTAAGAGTAATAGCAATGAGTATTAAGGAAAGTATTCATTTTCCGTTTCTAATAAAAAACGCGTTGCGGTTCAGACTCTTACTAAAAGAGCTAACCACTTGGGTCACTGATCAACGAGCTGAGGAAACCTATGGTTTACTCCTATACCGAGAAAAAACGTATTCGTAAGGACTTTGGTAAACGTCCACAAGTTTTGGACATACCATATCTCCTTTCTATCCAACTTGACTCGTTCCAGAAGTTTATCGAGCAAGATCCAGATGGCCAGAATGGGCTAGAAGCAGCTTTCCGTTCTGTGTTTCCAATTCAGAGCTATAGCGGTAATGCTGAACTACAATATGTCAGCTATCGTTTAGGCGAGCCTGTTTTTGATGTTAAAGAATGTCAAATTCGCGGTGTAACTTACTCTGCACCTTTACGAGTGAAATTACGTCTCATCGTTTATGAGCGTGAAGCGCCAGAAGGTACAGTTAAAGACATCAAAGAACAAGAAGTCTACATGGGTGAAATTCCACTCATGACTGAAAACGGAACTTTCGTTATCAACGGTACTGAGCGTGTTATCGTTTCTCAGTTACACCGTAGCCCTGGTGTATTCTTTGACAGCGATAAAGGTAAAACACACTCTTCAGGTAAAGTGCTATATAACGCACGTATTATCCCTTACCGTGGTTCATGGCTTGATTTCGAATTTGACCCGAAAGATAACCTATTTGTACGTATTGACCGTCGCCGTAAATTACCAGCGACCATTATTCTACGTGCAATGGATTACAGTACTGAAGATATCTTAAATCTGTTCTTCGAAAAAACTGTCTTCCAAATCCGCGATAACAAACTGATGATGACGCTAGTTCCTGAGCGTTTACGTGGTGAAACAGCTTCTTTTGATATCGAAGCGAACGGTAAAGTCTATGTAGAAAAAGGCCGCCGTATCACAGCACGTCATATTCGTCAGTTAGAAAAAGAAGAAGTTAGTAACATCGAAGTACCTGTTGAATATATTGCAGGTAAAGTTGTTGCAAGAGACTACATTGATGAAAGTACTGGTGAGCTGATTTGTGCAGCGAACATGGAACTTTCTTTAGATATGTTAGCGCGTTTAAGCCAGTCAGGTCATAAAACAATCGAAACATTGTTTACTAATGACTTAGACCACGGTGCTTACATTTCTGAAACCGTTCGTGTCGACCCAACTAACGATCGTTTAAGTGCACTGGTAGAAATCTACCGTATGATGCGCCCTGGTGAGCCACCAACACGTGAAGCTGCTGAGAACTTGTTCGAAAACTTATTCTTCTCTGAAGACCGTTACGACTTGTCTGCAGTAGGCCGCATGAAGTTCAACCGTTCACTGAACCGCGAAGAAATCGAAGGTTCTGGTATCTTGAGTGAAGAAGACATCATTGATGTTATGCGTAAACTCATCGATATCCGTAACGGTAAAGGCGAAGTTGATGATATCGACCACTTAGGTAACCGTCGTATTCGTTCTGTTGGTGAGATGGCAGAAAACCAGTTCCGTGTAGGTCTGGTCCGTGTTGAGCGTGCAGTGAAAGAGCGTCTTTCTCTGGGCGACCTTGATGCATTAATGCCACAAGACATGATCAACGCGAAACCAATTTCAGCGGCAGTTAAAGAGTTCTTTGGTTCCAGCCAGCTGTCCCAATTTATGGACCAGAACAACCCGCTATCTGAAATTACGCACAAACGTCGTATCTCTGCGTTAGGTCCAGGTGGTCTGACTCGTGAGCGTGCGGGCTTCGAAGTACGTGACGTTCACCCAACTCACTACGGTCGTGTATGTCCAATCGAAACGCCTGAAGGCCCGAACATCGGTCTGATTAACTCATTATCTGTTTATGCACAGACCAATGAGTACGGTTTCTTGGAAACCCCATACCGTTTAGTTCGTGATGGCTTAGTTACTGACGAAATTCACTATCTGTCTGCAATCGAAGAAGGCAACTTTATCATTGCTCAGGCGAACACCGTTTTAGGTGATGATGGTAGCTTTGTTGAAGAACTGATCACTTGTCGTAACAAAGGTGAATCAAGCTTATTCAGCCGTGAACAAGTTGAATATATGGACGTTTCGACCCAACAGGTTGTTTCTGTAGGGGCGTCACTGATCCCATTCCTTGAACACGATGATGCTAACCGTGCATTGATGGGTGCGAACATGCAACGTCAAGCGGTTCCTACTTTACGTGCTGACAAACCGTTGGTAGGTACAGGTATGGAACGCGCAGTAGCGGTTGACTCAGGGGTTACTGCTGTTGCAAGACGTGGTGGTTCAGTTCAGTACGTTGATGCTTCTCGTATCGTGATTAAAGTTAACGAAGATGAGATGTATCCGGGTGAAGCTGGGATCGATATTTATAACCTGACCAAATATACACGTTCGAACCAAAATACCTGTATTAGCCAGATGCCTTGTGTATCTTTAGGTGAACCAGTTGAACGTGGTGACGTGTTAGCTGATGGTCCTTCAACAGACCTCGGTGAATTAGCGCTTGGTCAAAACATGCGTGTGGCATTCATGCCATGGAATGGTTATAACTTCGAAGACTCCATCTTAGTCTCTGAGCGTGTTGTTCAAGAAGACCGTTTCACAACTATTCACATTCAGGAACTTTCTTGTGTGTCTCGTGACACTAAATTAGGGCCTGAAGAAATCACTGCGGATATTCCAAACGTCGGTGAAGCTGCACTTTCTAAACTTGACGAATCCGGTATCGTTTATATCGGTGCAGAAGTGAAAGGCGGCGACATTCTGGTCGGTAAAGTGACACCTAAAGGTGAAACACAATTAACGCCAGAAGAGAAACTGTTACGTGCTATCTTCGGTGAAAAAGCATCAGACGTTAAAGACTCTTCTTTACGTGTTCCTAACGGTGTTTCTGGTACGGTTATTGACGTACAAGTATTTACTCGTGATGGCGTAGAGAAAGATAAACGTGCATTAGAGATCGAAGAAACTCAGTTACGTGATGCGAAGAAAGACTTAACAGAAGAACTGCGTATTTTTGAAGCAGGTCTGTTTGCTCGTATCCGTTCTGTACTGGTTAACGGCGGAATTGAAGCTGAAAAACTGGATAAACTGCCTCGTGATCGTTGGTTAGAACTATCTTTAGCAGACGAAGAGAAGCAAAACCAGTTAGAACAGTTAGCTGAACAGTACGATGAACTGAAATCTGAGTTTGAGAAAAAACTCGATGCGAAACGTCGTAAAATTACTCAAGGTGATGACTTAGCACCGGGTGTACTGAAAATTGTTAAGGTTTATCTGGCTGTTAAACGTCAGATCCAACCGGGTGATAAAATGGCGGGTCGCCATGGTAACAAAGGTGTTATCTCAAAAATCAACCCAGTTGAAGACATGCCTTACGATGAAAACGGTAACCCAGTTGATATCGTTCTGAACCCGCTGGGCGTACCATCACGTATGAACATCGGTCAGATTTTGGAAACCCACTTAGGGATGGCTGCGAAAGGTATTGGTGAGAAAATCAATGCTATGCTTAAACAGCAAGAAGAAGTTGCCAAACTGCGTGAGTTTATCCAAAAAGCATACGATTTAGGTGATGACCCGCGCCAGAAAGTTGACTTGAACACTTTCTCTGACGAAGAAGTTATGCGTTTGGCTGAGAACCTGAAAAAAGGTATGCCAATTGCAACACCAGTATTTGATGGTGCGAAAGAGAAAGAAATCAAAGAACTACTGAAATTGGGTGGTCTACCAACTTCAGGTCAGATTACATTATTCGATGGTCGTACTGGCGAGCGTTTTGAACGTCAAGTTACTGTTGGTTATATGTACATGCTGAAACTGAACCACTTGGTTGACGATAAGATGCACGCCCGTTCAACAGGTTCTTATAGCTTGGTTACTCAGCAACCGCTGGGTGGTAAAGCGCAGTTCGGTGGTCAGCGTTTCGGGGAGATGGAAGTGTGGGCACTGGAAGCATACGGTGCAGCCTATACTCTTCAAGAAATGCTTACAGTTAAATCGGATGACGTTAACGGCCGTACGAAGATGTATAAAAACATCGTCGATGGCAGCCATCAGATGGAACCTGGTATGCCGGAATCTTTCAACGTATTGCTGAAAGAAATCCGCTCACTGGGTATCAACATCGAGCTGGAAGACGAGTAATTCGTTTTGTGCCGGAGGGCTCGCCTTCCGGCCTATGTAAGCACTGGGATTTGGGGAGAGTGGCTTTGAACACTCACCTGACAGGTCTAACTCCGACAGGAGCCATTTTGTGAAAGACTTAATAAAGTTTCTGAAAGCGCAAACCAAGACCGAAGAGTTTGATGCGATCAAAATTGCTCTGGCATCGCCTGATATGATCCGTTCGTGGTCATTCGGTGAAGTGAAAAAGCCAGAAACCATTAACTACCGTACGTTCAAACCTGAGCGTGACGGTCTTTTCTGTGCACGTATTTTCGGGCCAGTAAAAGATTACGAATGTCTGTGCGGTAAGTACAAACGTTTAAAACACCGTGGTGTGATTTGTGAGAAGTGTGGCGTTGAAGTTACACAGACCAAAGTCCGTCGTGAGCGCATGGGTCATATTGAACTTGCTTCTCCGACTGCACATATCTGGTTCTTAAAATCACTGCCATCACGTATCGGTTTGTTGCTCGATATGCCACTGCGTGATATCGAACGCGTTCTGTACTTTGAATCATATGTCGTCGTTGAAGGTGGTATGACTAGCCTTGAGCGTGCACAGATTCTGACAGAAGAGCAATATTTAGATGCGCTAGAAGAGTTCGGTGACGAATTTGATGCGAAAATGGGTGCGGAAGCTATCCAAGGCCTGCTGAAAAACCTCGATCTTGAGAACGAGTGTGAAACGCTGCGTGAAGAGTTAAACGAAACTAACTCTGAAACTAAGCGTAAAAAGCTGACTAAGCGTATCAAACTACTGGAAGCATTTATTCAATCTGGCAACAAACCAGAGTGGATGATCCTAAATGTGCTGCCAGTATTACCACCTGATCTGCGTCCATTAGTTCCATTGGATGGTGGCCGTTTCGCAACGTCCGATCTCAACGATCTGTATCGTCGCGTAATCAACCGTAATAACCGTCTGAAACGTCTTCTGGATCTGGCTGCGCCAGACATCATCGTACGTAACGAAAAACGTATGTTGCAAGAAGCGGTTGATGCTCTGTTAGATAACGGTCGTCGTGGTCGTGCTATCACTGGTTCTAACAAACGTCCTCTGAAATCTTTGGCTGATATGATCAAAGGTAAACAAGGTCGTTTCCGTCAGAACTTACTTGGTAAGCGTGTTGACTACTCAGGTCGTTCTGTTATCACCGTAGGTCCATACCTACGTCTGCATCAGTGCGGTCTGCCTAAGAAAATGGCACTTGAGTTATTCAAACCATTTATCTATGGCAAATTAGAATTACGTGGTCTGGCAACAACCATTAAAGCTGCGAAGAAAATGGTTGAGCGCGAAGAAGCCGTTGTTTGGGATATCTTGGATGAAGTTATCCGCGAACATCCAGTTATGCTGAACCGTGCACCAACACTTCACCGTCTGGGTATCCAAGCTTTCGAACCTATCTTGATCGAAGGTAAAGCTATCCAATTGCACCCACTCGTTTGTGCGGCATATAACGCCGACTTCGATGGTGACCAAATGGCGGTACACGTTCCTCTAACTCTGGAAGCTCAGTTAGAAGCACGTGCGTTGATGATGTCAACAAACAACATTCTGTCACCTGCAAGTGGTGAGCCTATCATCGTTCCTTCTCAGGACGTTGTATTAGGTCTTTACTACATGACTCGTGACTGTGTAAACGCGAAAGGCGAAGGCATGGTGTTAGCCGGCCCTAAAGAAGCTGAGCGTGTTTACCGTTCAGGTCATGCATCACTGCATGCCCGTGTTAAAGTCCGTATCACTGAAGAAGTTAAAGATTCGGAAGGTAACATTACGATTAATACTGGTTTAGTTGATACCACGATTGGTCGTGCAATTTTATGGATGATCGTACCGAAAGGTCTGCCTTATGCATTGGTTAACCAAGCACTCGGTAAGAAAGCGATTTCCAAAATGCTGAACACCTGCTACCGCGTATTGGGTCTGAAGCCAACCGTTATTTTTGCTGACCAAATCATGTACACCGGTTTTGCCTATGCGGCACGTTCTGGTGCATCGGTTGGTATCGACGATATGGTTATTCCAGAGAAAAAAGCTGGGATCATCGCAGAAGCAGAAGCAGAAGTTGCTGAAATTCAAGAACAGTTCCAATCTGGTTTGGTAACAGCAGGCGAACGTTATAACAAAGTTATCGATATCTGGGCTGCTGCAAACGAACGCGTTGCAAAAGCAATGATGGAAAACTTGTCAACTGAAACGGTTATTAACCGTGATGGTGAAGAAGAACAACAAGTTTCTTTCAACAGTATCTTTATGATGGCCGACTCCGGTGCTCGTGGTTCTGCTGCTCAGATCCGTCAGCTAGCGGGTATGCGTGGTCTGATGGCTAAGCCAGATGGCTCAATCATCGAAACACCAATCACGGCAAACTTCCGTGAAGGTCTGAACGTTCTCCAGTACTTTATTTCGACGCACGGTGCGCGTAAAGGTCTTGCCGATACCGCATTGAAAACAGCGAACTCCGGTTACTTGACTCGTCGTTTAGTTGACGTTGCACAGGACTTGGTTGTTACTGAAGACGACTGTGGTACTCATGAAGGTATCCTGATGACTCCGGTTATCGAGGGTGGTGACGTGAAAGAACCACTGCGTGAGCGTGTACTGGGTCGTGTGACTGCAGAAGACATTCTGGTTCCAGGTACTGCGGATATTTTAGTTCCACGTAACACATTACTGCACGAAAAACTGTGTGACTTGTTAGAAGCTAACTCAGTCGACAGCGTTAAAGTTCGTTCAGTAGTAAGTTGTGAAACTGACTTCGGTGTGTGTGCTCACTGTTATGGTCGTGACCTTGCTCGTGGTCATATCATCAACAAAGGTGAAGCTATCGGTGTTATCGCGGCACAATCAATCGGTGAGCCGGGTACACAGTTGACGATGCGTACGTTCCACATCGGTGGTGCGGCATCTCGTGCGGCAGCTGAATCTAGCATTCAAGTTCGTAACACAGGTACGCTGAAATTAGTTAACGCGAAATATGTTACTAACTCAGAAGGTAAGTTGGTTATTACTTCACGTAATACAGAACTTCGCCTGATCGATGAGTTCGGTCGTACGAAAGAAAGCTATAAAGTCCCTTACGGTGCGCACTTGACGAAAGGCGATGGCGCTGCGGTAACAGGTGGCGAAACTGTTGCTAACTGGGATCCACATACGATGCCAGTCGTCAGTGAAGTTTCAGGCTTTATCAGCTTCTCTGACATGCTTGATGGTCAAACGATGACGCGTCAGACTGATGAATTAACTGGTCTGTCTTCAATCGTTGTACTGGATAGCGCTGAACGTACTAGTGGTGGTAAAGATTTACGTCCTGCTTTGCGTGTTATTGACGCAAAAGGTAACGATGTTCTTATTCCTAACACTGATATGCCAACTCAGTATTTCTTACCGGGTAAAGCGATTGTTCAGTTAGATGATGGTGTTGCTATCAGCGCGGGTGATACTTTAGCACGTATTCCACAAGAATCTGTGGGTACAAAAGATATCACGGGTGGTCTGCCACGCGTAGCTGACTTGTTTGAAGCTCGTCGTCCGAAAGAACCAGCTATCTTGGCTGAAATTAGCGGTATTATCTCGTTTGGTAAAGAAACCAAAGGTAAGCGTCGTTTGGTTATCACACCATTAGATGGTAGTGATCCATACGAAGAGATGATCCCTAAATGGCGTCAGCTCAACGTGTTTGAAGGTGAGATCGTCGAACGCGGTGATGTTGTTTCCGATGGCCCAGAATCTCCACATGATATTCTGCGTCTGCGTGGTGTTCATGCAGTGACACGTTATATCACTAACGAGGTTCAGGAAGTTTACCGCTTACAAGGCGTTAAGATAAACGATAAACACATTGAGGTTATCGTGCGTCAGATGCTGCGTAAAGTTACCATCGCGGATGCTGGAAGTTCAGAATTCCTCGAAGGTGAACAAGTTGAGTACTCACGTGTTAAAGTTTCTAACCGTAAACTGGAAGTTGAAGGTAAAATTCCAGCTAACTATGCTCGTGACCTGTTGGGTATTACTAAAGCATCTCTGGCAACAGAATCCTTTATCTCGGCAGCATCGTTCCAAGAAACAACACGCGTACTGACTGAAGCAGCGGTTGCAGGTAAACGTGACGAACTGCGTGGTCTGAAAGAAAACGTTATTGTTGGACGTCTGATCCCTGCAGGTACTGGTTTTGCGTATCACCAAGACCGTATCCGTCGCCGTCATCTGAATGATGTTGTGGAAGCTCCACAAGTGAGTGCAGATGAAGCAACAGCGAACTTAGCTGAACTGTTAAACGCTGGCTTTACTAGCGACAAAAATTAAGACCTATTAGTCTTAGTTTTCTAGAAAAAACCGATGACTTATGTGCATCGGTTTTTTTATATATAAATTAAATATCAACCGATAGTATTTTTAATTATTCAATTGGTAGCTATATGACTTGCTGTATTATTATTTTGATTTTTATTTATAAATAATAGCGTTAATTAAATTTAATATTGAATGTTAAATTTAACTATAAGCTGATTTTATAAATTAAGTGATTATTGAGGGAAATAAATTAATAATGTTTATCTCCGATGTGTGACGATAAACTTATAATTTCACTTTTAATTTATTATTAATAAGTTTGAATTATAAAAATATTAATTAATAAACGATAGGATAATCATTTTGAATAAAAATATAGATAATAGTAAAGATAGTATTTTCCCACCGAATATCCAGACATCCCAAGCATCTATTATGCATAATAAAAATACAGCACAAATAGTGACAGGTAACGGCCCTATTGCTTTAGATTTAGTCGTTATTATTGATACCAGCGGTTCAATGGCTGATGAAGCAGGGGATTTAAGTCAACAGATTGATGCGACGATTGAAGCGGCATCAGCAAAGTGTCCATCCCATCTTAGAGCGACATTTTTAGGCATAGAAGGGAATTGGGCAAACACAAAGTTTGATCAATCTGCCAGCGAATATTTAATCAAGATAGGTGCAAACGAAAGGGATCTACAAGCTAGATTGCCGTTTAAAGAATCTGACGGGCGAGATCACGCTGGAAATAAAGAGGATTTATGTCGCGCGGTTATTGATATTAGTAAATATTTTGATTGGCGCGATGATGCCCGTAGGGCTATCTTTGTATTGGGTGATGAAGGAATGGAAGGGGGCGGCGGAATTCTCACTCGTGCTGCTATCGCCAAAAATAATGAAGCTATATCTGTGGCTCAAGAAAGAGGAATTAAAGTATATACCTACCAAGGTACGCCAGACGATAGCCCCACCAATCTAGATCGTTTTCCAACTCTTGCTGATAGAGATAACGTGACGAGAGAGTATGAACGACTCGCCAAAGAAACCGACGGACGTGCGTACATTTACACCACAGGAATTGCGAATTTCTCGTTGGTTTTACAGGAAATACTGTGCGATAGCTTAACCCCACCAGTAAAACCAGATAAAGGTTTATTAAGTTGTGATGCGGTGTGTGACAACTTGCCATTAATTATTAATACGGTAAACACATTATCCAATATCATCAATAAAACAATCAACTCTTGTTGCCCAATAGACTCAGATACAAAACATGATGAGCCATGCCAGTGTCAGCATTAATGTTATGTTATTAAAAAATAAAAGCGGGAATATTTTCCCGCTTTGTCATTATTATTGATAAGTTTCGTGATTAATAAAAAATACCTATAATTGCACAGTGGGCAACAAACCCGACCATCAATGGTACAGCAGTACGTTTGACTACATCGAAAGGTTGTAGTTTAGCTCCACTGGAAACCGCAATGATAACCCCTGCAACAGGGGACATACCACGCCCCATATGAGAAGCCTGTTGCATCGGCAGGATCATAGCGATTGGGTTAACGCCCATACTGTGAGCAATTTGTGGGATTAATTCCACGAATGCTAAGAATGGTGCATTACCTGAACCCATAATAATTGCTGCAGCAAGAGTGACTAAGGCAAACACAATTGCCATTGCAAATGGCGGTAAGCCGACTGATTCTGCACCAAGGATAAGTTGGTCTATAGCACCACTGACTTTAATACCATGAGCAAAAACACCAGCCGCAACTAATAACCCGACGACATTACTAAACGCATGGCCCATTCCATTTAAAAAGGTTTGGAAGCCATTACAAACTATTTTGAAATTACGGACTCGTGCAGTTTCAATCACCATACAGATTGCCATAGCAATTAATACGATTGTGACGACATCCAAGTGAATACCATTAAAGAATAAGTTTGAAGTACCAACAGCCATCACGATAGGTAACATAGGAAGAAATGCATAGTATCCGGGTACGGATTTTTTGTTTTCTTCTTTTTCGTGAGACTGTACCGCTTTTCCAATCTCTGGTACAAAGCCTTGTTTACGGTCACAATGGCGCTGCCAAAATATATGTGTAATTCCTACAACAAGGACGGTTGCTAATGCGGCAGGGCCTTGGTAATAAAGTACATATTCAACGACAGACATATCAACAGCTTTTGCGCCACGGATAGCATCAATCGCCGTTGGTGTATAGGCAACACCAAGGGATGTCGCGATAACCCCAGCCGCAGATGCCGGTGATAACCCCAAGCCAATCATGATTGGGAACATGGTACCCATTAACAATACGGCCAAGCCTGTTGCTGATGGAATGGCTAATTGCAAGATACTCGCCAACAAGAAAGAGAAAAATAGTAGTACATAAGGTGAACGCATATTTTTCAGTGGCTTGGTTGCAACACGCACTACCGCTTCATTGGCACCGATATGGTCCATATAGTGCGCAAAGCCCATCAATGCCATGATCATTAAACCGAGATCAGCAGCGCGACTACTGAATAAATCACGCATGACCTCAAATGGGTCGAGCCAAGTTATCCCTGTGGTGGTGACATTTTTAGGGAGGATAGGCCCCCAGCCAAGGGCTAGGGTGAATATCATCAATACTAAACCAGCAATTAATAATACTGGTTCAGCTTTGTATCCCTTCAAAATAAACCGCGCAACCAAAACAACGATAATCAGAACCGTTAGGATTGGGATCATGCTTTAGCTCCTGGTTTGAAGCGCTCAGCAGTAATTTGTACGACTTGTTTTAATACGTCACTTGCAGCATACAGTGATTTTACTGGCAAATATTCATAGATGGAGTGGAAATTATGTGCACCAGTGAAAATATTTGGGCAAGGCAAGCCATTTTGTGACAATGCTGCGCCATCATACCCACCACGCATTGGGATCACTTTAGGCGTGATACCACAAGCTTGGTACGCCTCAACGGCGATATCGATCGGGTAGCGGTTTTCACCTTGCAAGCTGTTATAAACGTTAGAATAACGGTCTGATAATTTACAAACAACGCTCTCTTTACCCCATAAACCTTCACAGCTTTCTGCTAATTTTTTTAAGAAAGCCATACGGGTGCGGTAACCTTCTTCTGTAAAATCACGCACATCCATTTTTAGGACAGTACGTGCGCTGTTACCTGACATTTGTTTTACCCAATAATAACCTTCACGGCCATCGGTATATTCAGGTGCTTCACCGCCTGGTAACATAGCAATAAACTTCTGCGCCATTAATAGTGAATTGATTAATTTACCTTTTGCAGACATTGGGTGTGCTGATTTACCAGTAAAGATAATTTCGGCATCGCCAGCGTTCCAATTTTCATACACTAATTCACCTATCCCGCAGCAGTCTAATGTATAAGCAAAATCCGCCCCAAATTCTTGCACATCAAAAGCTTTAGCGCCGCGGAGCCCCTGTTCTTCATCTGGAACAAAGCCAATTTTGATGGTGCCATGTTTGATTTCTGGGTTTTGTTTGAAATATTGCAGCATATCCATGATAGAGGCTATTGCCGCTTTATCATCAGCGCCTAATAGGCTGGTTCCATCGGTGACGATGATGTCATCACCAATGTAATTCACCAGTTCAGGGAACTCACTCTTACGTAGATAAATATTGAGTTCTTTATTCATGCATAGGTCTTCGCCAGTGTATGGCAAAATCTGTGCTTTAGTGTCATTGGTTTGTTCTGCACTGGTGTCTAAGTGGCCGAAGAAAGCGACTGTTGGGACATCATAATCAAGGTTGGAAGGTAAAGTGGCGGTAACAATAGCCGTATCTCGCAATTTAATATCTTCAACGCCAAGAGCCTCTAACTCTTGAACAAGTTGTTTCGCTAGAACGCGCTGTCCTTCTGAAGATGGCATGATCCCAGCTGCGCCCTTTTCCCTGTCAGTGGTGGTGTTAATTTTTGTATAAGAAATAAACCGATCAACAATATTCATTCTTTTAATTCTCCGATATTTTATCGAATGTGTTTTACATTAGTTTTTTCTGCGGTTGTAATTTGATTTCACAACATCATTCTTTTATCACGAAGAAAGAGGTTTTGAATATCAGACCTGTTCATTTTTTTTAAGAAATGCTAGTTACAATATAAATTTGATAATTAATAGTGGCTTTATTTGCGTAATGAATTAAAATGAGATACTTTATTTCACCCTCATGTTTTATTGTTAATATATTGATATTAAAGCGTAATAACTATCCTTCTATTGTATGTTATATTTAACAAACTATTTCCTATTCACTTATCTTAAATATATTAATAAAGACATCCTTCTTAATGAATAAAAATATTTTAAATAATATAGTTAATTTTATATGTTAATTTTACAATATATAAATACAACTTTAAATAGATGTTAATTCTGATTTATAACAATAATTAAGTACAAAAAGCTAATTCCTTACATCGTGAACGTCTTTTTATATTGAGATTATTTTTATAATAATCATGTATTTAAGTATTATTACTTATTTTTCGTTTTCGAAAAAAAACGAAAGTTATAGAAGATGCAATCTAAAAAGGAGTATCTTGTTTTTATATGTGATTATAAAAATACGTGAAGGTGGTTTGATTTATACTATGGTAAATTTATCGATAACCTAACAATGAATAAATAAAATTGATTAATTAATATAAAGAGACCATAAAATTCAATATATAGATTAAAATGTATTTTAATGGTACTTGCGCTATTTTTTTGTCATGATGCAAATAGATAACATTGAAAATACTTAAGTAGATAGAAAAAATTAAATATTACTACGCTGTAGTACGCTAAGTAAGATAAAGCAAGGAACCAATATGCAATATTCCCTCATTAAAAAAAATAATATTATTTCTGGTTTTCAATGGTTCTTTTTTATTTTTTGTAACACGGTCGTTATTCCCCCTACATTACAATCCGCTTTCCATTTATCGTCACAGACCACATTTGTGATCACGCAATATGCTTTTCTCTTAACGGCATTAGCCTGTCTACTTCAAACTTTTTTAGGTCATAAACGCGCTGTAATGGAAGGTCCTACAGGGTTATGGTGGGCAACTATTTTAACGGTGACATTATCAGAATCTATGCAAGGAACAGCGCTTGAGACGGTGGGGTGGAGCTTAGCTATTGGTATTTTTTTGTCTGGATTACTGACTGTTTTAATTGGTCTAAGTGGGGTAGGTGGTTGGCTAGCTAAATTATTTAAACCTGGGGTACTTGTAGTATTTATGTTTTTACTTGGGGCCCAGTTAGTCACTATTTTCTTAAAAGGGATGCTAGGTTTACCTTTTGGTGTAGCAGGGGACAGTGTTACAGTTAATTACCCAGTTTTCTTTCTGGCATTAGCAGTACTTATTTTTGTTATTGGGGTGATTATTTATTTGCCTTCGAATATCAGTAAGTATGCACTATTAATGGGGACCATTATTGGTTGGGTTACATATAGCGGGCTATTTGGTAATACAGTGTCATCAGTTTCTTCTGCCCAATGGATGTTATTTCCATTAGGAAAATCTGATCAAATCAGTATCAGTATTGTACTCACAGCTATTTTGGCTGGGATATTAAATACGTCAAACACGTTTGGGGCTATGCGGGGGACGGATGTGTTTTATCCTCATTCATTACCGACTAAGTCCTTATATCGCCGAAGTTTTATTATGTCAGGTTTGGTCACTATGTTGTCGGCCCCGATAGGGGTAGTGCCTTATTCTCCTTTTGTTTCCTCCATTGGATTAATTACGCAAACCAAAGACAGTTCACGGCTCTCTTTTTGTATCGGTAGTCTGATCTTATTTTGTGTTGGTGGGGTTGCCATATTAACGCAGTTTTTTCGTTCATTACCGCTTGCTATCGGAAGTGCGGTCATGTTAGCGACTTATCTACCTTTACTTTTTTCGTCGTTTTCATTTCTCGCAGATATAAAACTGAACGCACGCAACATCTATCGTCTTGCCTTACCTATTTTTATTGGCATATTTTTAATGTCAGCGCCCGCAGCTGTACTGGATTCCTTACCCATTATGTTCAGCTCTCTGTTAGGAAATGGTTTATTAATGGGGATCATATTGGCATTGGTTTTAGAAAATACGATTAACTGGGATAAAATTGCTTAGGAATAAAAACAAAATTAATCAGTATTAATGGGATGCTTTCCATTAATACTGATGATACTTAGCGTCCTAAATAACCATCCCAATCTTTCCAAACAGGTTGTAACCCTGCTTTAACAAGTACGTCCGCGACTTGTGCTGCCCTGCGATTATCATTTGGCGAAAATTGTTCCAATTCTTCTTTGGTATCCGCATATCCACCCGGCTGGGTTTTCGAGCCAGCACTTATGTTATTAATTGCGAGAGGCACAACATGGTCACGGAAGTAGGGGGATTCACGTGTAGAAAGTGATAGCTCTACATTGGGTGCAAGGATGCGAAAGGCGCAGATAAGCTGGACGAGTTCCGCTTCATTCATAATCGATGCTGGGACTACTCCCCCCGCACAAGGGCGTAAGCGTGGAAATGAGATAGAATAGCGGCTCTGCCAGTAATATTGTTGTAAATACAGTAGATGCTCAGCCACCATATAACAGTCAGTGCGCCAACTATTTGATAAACCAATCAAAGCGCCCAAGCCAATTTTATCAATACCCGCTTCCCCTAAGCGCTCAGGTGTTGCTAAACGCCAGTGAAAATCCTGTTTTTTACCTTTTAGGTGATGTAATTGGTAGGTCGGTTCATGGTAGGTTTCTTGGTAGACCATTACCCCGTCAAGCCCCAATGATTTCAATTCCTTATATTCGTCAGTGTGCAATGGCTGTACTTCCATCATTAACGAGCTAAAGTATTGGCGAATAATTGGGAGTGTATGACGAAAATAATCCATTCCGACTTTATTTTGGTGCTCACCTGTGACTAATAATAAGCTATCAAAGCCAATTTTACGGATGGTTTCGCATTCATTAATTATCTCATTATCATTTAAGGTTTTACGCTTTATTTTATTACTCATTGAAAAACCACAATAAGTACAGTCATTTGCACATAAATTCGATAAATAAAGTGGGACGTAAAACCCAACTGCATGGCCGAAGCGTTGACGAGTCAGCATTTGTGCTCTTTGCGCCATCGTTTCAATGAAAGGCTGCGCAGCAGGCGATAGCAATGCCATAAAGTCGTCGAGTGTGAGCATATCATTGGCTAAAGCCCGTTCCACATCATGAGACGTTTTGCTGTTAATACGCAGTGTAATATCATCCCAATTCAGTGTTTCTAAGCGTTCTTTGAAACTCGGGATCATGATAATGCTCCCAAGAAACTAGTTAATGGGCTAGATGCTTGAGCCTGTTGTTGAGGCGCAGCTAACCCGCTTTGGTAAGCAAGTTCAGCGGCTTCGACGGCGAGCTTGAAGGCTTTTGCCATTAAGACCGGCTGTTTAGCGACAGCAATTGCCGTATTGACTAAGACCGCGTCGGCCCCCATTTCGATAGCTTCTGCCGCATGGCTGGGAGCACCAATCCCTGCATCTACTACAACAGGCACAGTAGCTTGTTCGATAATAATGCGTAACATTTCTTTCGTAGCTAAGCCTTTATTGGTGCCAATAGGTGCACCTAGCGGCATAACTGCAGCACAACCGACTTCTTCAAGGCGTCGGCAAAGTACGGGATCTGCACTGCAATAAGGTAGAACGACGAAGCCTTCTTTAACTAATTGTTCTGCGGCCAATAAGGTCTCAATTGGGTCTGGTAGCAAATAACGCATATCAGGGTGAATTTCGAGTTTAACCCAGTTAGTGCCTAATGCTTCACGGGCGAGTTGTGCGGCAAAAATGGCTTCCTGTGCGTTTTTTGCTCCAGAGGTATTGGGTAATAGTTTTACGCCAAGTTCTTGAAGTGGCTGTAAGATACCATCATTTTTTCCACGTAAATCAATACGTTTCATTGCCATAGTCACTAATTGGCTCCCTGAGGCTTGAATAGCATCTTGCATCAGGCTCGCGCTGGCAAATTTGCCTGTTCCAGTAAACAGACGTGATTGAAAAGTAAAATCTGCAATTTTTAACATCATTAGCCCCCAGCGATAGCTTGAAATAACAAGATATTGTCTTGGTCATTGATGACATGAGAATCCCACTGACTTTTAGGAATAATCACTTGGTTAATGGCAAGTGCGGTTCCTGCTGTTTGTCGTTGAAGAGCGGCAAACAATTGATTGACCGTAAGCGGTGCATCAAAATCCATGGGTTGGTCGTTAATTATGATATGCATATTTCCTCCCTACAGATTGGGCATTGCGAGGATGGAGAGAGTTGCAATGTGTTCCAGAGCTGCTGCTTGCCATCGAATAACCGCAACTTACCGCTCAAAGAGGAAGGAAGGCCGACAAGGAGTTTTATGGCTTCTAATGCTTGTAATGTGCCAATAACACCGACGACAGGGCCTAGGACACCGGCGGTGCGGCAGTTACGTTCCGGTTCGCTTTGTTCAGGGTAGAGGCATGCATAACAGCCTGAACGAAATGGCGGTTCGAGTACCATCAGTTGCCCACCAAACCCAACAGCACTACCACTAACGAGAGGAGTACTTGTCATAACACAGGCGGCATTGACTGCATGGCGGGTCGCCATATTGTCACAACAATCAAGGACAAGATCGACTTGCTCAGCTAATGGAATTAAGCTTTTAACATCAAGTTGTTGGGCTATGACATGTGTTTTTACCAGCGGATTGAGCTGGTTGAGTCTATTGGCTGCTAACTGAGCTTTTGATAGCGAAATATCGTCACTATCGTATAAAACCTGCCTTTGTAAATTAGATACATGTAAGTCATCATGGTCGGCTAGCCATAGTTCCCCTACACCAGCCCCAGTTAAATAGAGAGAGGCAGGTGAACCTAATCCCCCTAATCCAACAATCAGCACTTTGCTATTTTTGAGCTTTTGCTGACCTTCAGGGCTGATATCTTCGAGTAAGAGCTGGCGGCTGTAACGCATAAATTCTTGGTCACTCAACATGATAGATCCTTTCGAGTTATCATCATGGAGAAATTACGAGAAATCGCAATAACTCCATGATTATCAAGTATTAATATAAACGCTTGTTTTCAACTAAATCTAACAGTGTCTGTGTTGCGGCTAACCAATCGTCAGCCAGCGTAATTGCGCTCACGAGGGCAACACTACCGACGCCGGTTGCAAGCACTGCAGGAACTCTGTCGATAGAAATTCCCCCGATTGCGACGGTTGGGTAGTCAGGTGTTGCAGCAACCATTTGCCTTAATGTTTCCAATCCTTGAGGGGAAGATGGCATCTCTTTGGTCTGTGTTGGAAATATATGTCCCATCGCAATATAGGAAGGGCGCACTGATTTTGCGATGGTGAGTTCATGTTCATCATGGGTTGAAATGCCTAATCGAAGGCCTGCTTGATGAATTGCCAATAAGTCCGTGGTTTCTAAGTCTTCTTGGCCTAAGTGTACGCCGTAGGCTCCTAATTCAACGGCTAATTGCCAGTAATCATTGATAAATAACCGGGCGTTATGCTTTTTCCCTAAGGCAATTGCTTGTTGAATATCATCGCGTACTTCTTCATCAGTTTTATCTTTGATGCGCAATTGGATGGTGGAAACACCTGCATTGAGCAGGCGTTCAATCCATTCAACCGAATCGACAACAGGATAAAGCCCGAGGTATTTTTCGGTAGCTGGAAAAGGTGTACTAGGAATAGTGACAGCGCTAGGCGATTTTTTCATTATTAGTCACCTCTGCATTGACGATTTCAGCACCATGGTAAAGCTCACTGCCATGTGCGCGAAATGCTTCGGACATTTGTTCCATGCCAGCTTCTTTTTTAGCAGCATAGTCGCGGACCTCTTGGGAAATCTTCATTGAGCAGAATTTCGGCCCACACATTGAACAGAAATGCGCAATTTTTCCAGATGCTTGTGGCAAGGTTTCATCGTGGTATTTGCGTGCGGTTTCAGGGTCAAGTGCTAAATTGAATTGGTCTTCCCAACGGAATTCGAAACGCGCTTTAGACATGGCGTTATCTCGAATTTGTGCTCCGGGATGGCCTTTGGCAAGGTCAGCGGCATGGGCGGCAATTTTATAGGTGATTAGCCCTTGTTTTACATCGTCTTTATTAGGCAACCCTAAGTGTTCTTTAGGTGTTACATAACAAAGCATCGCACAGCCAAACCAGCCGATCATTGCTGCACCAATACCCGAGGTAAAGTGGTCGTAACCCGGAGCTATATCTGTCGTGAGTGGTCCTAAGGTATAGAATGGGGCTTCGTGACAATGTTCCAATTCTTCCGTCATGTTGCGGCGGATCATTTGCATCGGGACGTGACCTGGGCCTTCGATCATTACTTGGACGTCATATTCCCATGCAATTTTGGTCAGCTCGCCAAGGGTATGAAGTTCAGCAAATTGTGCTTCGTCGTTCGCATCTTGGATTGATCCTGGACGTAAGCCATCGCCTAATGACAAGGAAACGTCATAAGCGGCACAAATTTCACAGATTTCGCGGAAGTTTTCGTATAGGAAGTTTTCTTGGTGATGAGATAAGCACCATTTTGCCATGATAGAGCCACCGCGAGAGACAATTCCCGTAAGGCGTTTAGCCGTCATTGGTACATAACGTAGTAGCACTCCCGCATGGATGGTAAAGTAGTCAACACCTTGTTCGGCTTGCTCTAGCAGGGTATCGCGGAACATTTCCCAAGTTAGGTTTTCAGCTACACCATTTACTTTTTCGAGCGCTTGATAAATAGGAACCGTCCCGATAGGCACAGGGCTATTGCGTAAAATCCATTCGCGAGTTTCGTGAATATAACGCCCAGTTGATAAGTCCATAACGGTATCAGCCCCCCAGCGGGTTGACCAAATCAGTTTTTCCACCTCTTCTTCGATAGATGAAGTCACGGATGAGTTACCGATATTCGCATTCACTTTAACTAAGAAGTTGCGACCGATTATCATGGGTTCAGATTCTGGGTGGTTAATATTCGCAGGAATAATTGCTCGACCAGCCGCCACTTCTTGGCGGACAAACTCAGGTGTAATATTTTCGGGCAAATTTGCCCCAAAAGCCTGTCCAGGGTGTTGTTGTAATAACACTTCGCCGCGAATACGTTCGCGGCCCATATTTTCACGGATAGCGATAAACTCCATTTCTGGGGTAATTATCCCTTTGCGCGCATAATGTAATTGGGTTACACATTTATTATTTTGCGCTTTTAATGGTTTAGGGCGGTTGTTAAAGCGGAGATGGTCAAGGCCTGCATCTGCTAAGCGTTGTTGTGTGAAGTCTGAGCTTAAGCTTTCTACGGTAATGGTATCTGCTCGTTCGTTTATCCAAGGGGCTCGAATTTTTTTTAAGCCTATGTGGACATTTAACTCAGAAGTTGGGTCGCCGTATGGGCCAGAAGTGTCATAGATAGGAACAGGTTCGTTATCTTCAAATTGTGGGTTGTCTTTATCACCCCCAATTAAAGTTTGAGAGAGTTGAATTTCTCTCATAGGGACTTGGATATCTTCTCTAGAACCTTGTAAATAAATGCGTTTAGAGTTAGGGAATGATACACCAGAAACTGTATTAATAAAGTTTTCTGCTGCATCTCTTTGAGCTTTACGTGTACGTGCCGGTGCCGCTTGTGGCGATAAGTCTGCAGTAGGGATGACGTTTTGTTGTGTATTATTGGACATAGCAATTTCCTGACATTGTCTCGGCTATCACAGTTTTGTGTAGCGGGTTTATCGAAAGAAAGTTGCTTGTCAGGAGTTCGGAGGAGTAATAAAAAGATATTGCGGCTAATTTATCACCTTACAAGGCAGTGATAATTGCGCTAAATGATTACTCTTGTTCCCTTCGCGGGTATTAACCCGATCAGGTTCCGCGGATCCCGAATTAACGGTCTCAGCCTGATGTTTTCACATACTAGGCACTCCGACAAGAATTAATCAGTATAAGCCTTCCTCGTCATTCTTCAAGCGATAAGTGCGTTGGCTGCACTCGGCTATCCAAGTCACATGCTGATGTATGCTCCTTGGAATACCCTCGCTTGCCGCCTGCTTCTTACTTGAATAATTTAGAGGAAGTGGATAGTGGTTGGTTTAGAGGAACCAAGTCTAAAGTAAGTGGTCAGTTATAATTAATATGTTGTTCAAGGGCAGCCAATATTTGTTGCTTATCTATTTCTAGCTCACCATAAGGTGCGTAGTATTGTTCTGCGCCTTGATGAGTAAATAATGTTGCTTTTGGCGTATCCGTAATAAATACCCCACAGGATTCAAGCCAGCCCGGTGATTGCTTAAGTTGCTCTGGCGTGAGTCGAGATTCATCGTTTTTGAATATTAAATACATATTGACTTGCCTATCCCCCAAATGTTGGAACACTGATGTCGTACTAATATGTTTTTCGCCTGATAATTTTTGGCAAAAGTCTTGGATTAATAAGGTCTGTTCCTGCCAGTCAACTTTTGCGCTATCCATTTCAATGCATAGCGTTGGTAAAAACCAATCCACCCATTTATATTTTTCATTGTCAGAGGGCAATGTTTTTTGCTGTAACAGCGGTAACTTCACATCATGCGGAATAAATTGAAAATGAGGGGTATTTTCGTCACTACTACACTCTAGCGAATTTTGTACTAAGAGATCTTTTATTTGACCAAAATGAGTCAGGTATTCCACCATAGGAATAAAATACTTAGCTTCATTTAAAAAATTATTACCCTGACGTATTTGGGATTCTTGCTTGTATACCTGATCATTATAGGTTTGCAGATCAAGGATAGGCTGTTTATTAAAGTATAAGGCACAATCATCACGCGTTTTACTCTGTAATAACGTGTTTTTCTGTTGCTGTTCTTGTGCTCTATGGATTGTAAAATCAGGGGTTATAACTTTCTGACCAAGAAAATAAGGTTTGGTTGGCTGTTGTTCAATAAATGGTTGGCCATTTAGCTCAATCTTTTTTAATTGTGACTGTTGATCACGAAAGTAAAAACGAACAATGGTATCTAGCTGAGTACATTTATCAGTATAGCTTTGGCATGTATTATCTATTCCCCATTGGTCGAACAGGCGCTGTTTTGGCGATTGAAACACTTTTTCAGCAAAGCGTAAGCTTGCTTGGTCGCCGAGTAACGATATCATATAGGGGGACATCTCTGTCGATTTATGGCTCCCCGCTAATGGATGTGTCATTTTTTCTATACTACTCGAACTGCTTCCGGGTACAGCATCTAATTTAATATATTCACTAGAAGGTCTCTCAATGGAGAGCCTAGCCGTGTATGGCTGGGTATTATCTGGGGGAAGACTTGTAAACTGGGCAATCATCGTACGGTAATCATGGTTCATCATATTAATGTATTTCCTATATTACATCATTGGGTCGGCTGAGGGCTTGACTTGCATTAGCCATCCGAGAGCATGTCGTTGAGTAAGCGGTGACTGGCAAAATGTTGTAATAAAGGGCGCTGTTGGGCTTCAATTTTATGGAATAGCGCTTGGTTGTTACGTTGAAGCTCAGAATCTGATTTTAAATCTTCAATCATATAATAAGTAAATAATGCTAATACCTGATGAGTCTCAGGGTATGTCGCTCGTTTATCAAACTGGCCGATATATTCTTCCGCTAGTGCCGCTCGGCTTTCATATAAGGCAATTTGTTTTGGCTCGGTATTGGATATCGTCAGGGATTGAACCACATCTTGGTAAAACTGCTGAATATCTTTGGCCAACTGAATAATATGTTGATTCGCGATTAAGTGATCGGCGGGATCGTGAAACGTTATATTAGGTAGGTCACGTAGGAGCGGTTTTGTAAAAGCTTCTTTAGTGCGCTCTCTTAGCTGTGTTCTTGCGGGAAACGCTTTATTTTCAGAACAGTCAGGTTTCAGTTCTGCATTTTGGTCGTAATTCATTAGCAAAGGGACTATCGCGAGAACCGTTTTTTGTTGCTCAGTTAATGGGTGGTCAAGTTTCAGTTTGGGAATTTTATCTAATACTTCGGGTAAATTATCATAGGTTGACACTTGTTTATTAAATAATGATTGATTAGTGACTTGTATGCCTTGTTCACTGAATTTAGCAACAGTAATGTTATCTAAAGGGACGAAATGCTGATGTTGAATGCTTTGTTTGACTTGTGCATTTAAGGTCTCTTTCTCCTCCCTTAACTTGTCAATAAATTCGTTGGGGTCAGTATCAATGAATCCACCTAATACAAAGCGTTGTAGTGATGTCAGGTGTGGTGCACTCGCAAGCTCTTGTATTGAAAGAAAAGGTTGGCAGCGTTCTGTACCATGAAATGTCATCAATTCAGCATCTCGTGATTGGGTTTCATTTTGACCGCTAGCAGAACGGTGGTGGACAATCATTTCAGTGCGAATGCCAGTTTCAATCGGTGTTGTATTATTGGGGTTGCGAATAACAGTATAGTGCGCACCTGGAACATGGCTAAACTCATGCTGTAGGTTGTCCATTGTTGGGAATTTGGTGGCGGCTTCGTTTTTCGTAAAGCGGATTGTACTTTCTGTATCATATGGAAATGCGGCTAAGCATTGTTCGGTATTTGCTTCAAGGCTATTTGCAGTGCGCGTGGTGATCAGCTTAAATTCAGCAGCATAATTACTATTATCAAAGTGATACATCCACTCGCGGTATTTGCCATCGTCTTTACTTGCAGGGTTGAACATAAAACGAAAGTTAGAAACGGCAGGAATATCACCTAACTGATAGGCTGCTTTGAATATTTGAAGTGGGGTTAATTTAGCATTAAGGCAGCGGGGGTCTGTAATGGCGGTTTTGATGTTTTGGGTAGCAAAGTCGAGTTTTTTGTAGTCATCCTTACAGACGGCATGTTCCTTCATTTTTTCGTCATAGAATTCCTTGAATAGGGCATAGCTTTTCTTATCAACTTCACAAGCAGACATGCCATACATCCCCCATTCTTTGGCCATTATATTCAGCTCACCTTTTACCTCATCATCAATGAGCGAGAGTAAAGCGGCTCGGAGTTGTGCGGTATCAGTTGATCTTGTGAGTTGTTGGTATTGGTTTTTTTCAACTTGACTTAATTCAGAGATAGCTTTGAATCTATTGGGCTGTGTAATAACAGTATTATATTGGCTAAGAATTAATTTCGTGAAATTTGGGTTTGTAGTTAAGCTTGAATTACCCGTTAAATTAATACCTTGAATTAATTCTGAAAGGTTAACGTGAACCATCCTGTTTGCTAGAAGAGAACCATTTTTTTTTAAGATATCTAATATTGATGGGGCTGTTTGATGAAACTGGATTTCACGGTTTTTCAATGAAACTAATTGATAAGCCGTATTTGTATGGTTATCAATAAAAAAATTCTTAATACCATCATCAGTATCTGCCTGCGCTAATGTAATAATATAGTCAGTATTGGCATGTAGTAAGTGAGTGTTGTTAATATTTGGCATTTTGTCCTCAATGGGTATTGTGAATAGGAGGACATTGTCTATTAGCGGAAAAGCTATTTCTTTCGAAAAGGCAGAACAAATTTTCTGTAATTAGATTCTGATCTGATACAGGAAATAGTGTGAGTAAAATGAAAGTTGTACAGTCTGCATATCATACTCGTTATATTTTAGAGTCTCTAACACTATTCCCAAGGGGTTATTTTTTATAAGTCATAAGTGCCAAGTATATTGTGGCCAGTTATATTCCGTAGCAGCTTGTTGCAAACGAGAGTCACCGTTGACGATAAAGGTTTCGTCAGCAAATTGGCACATTGGCAGGTCATTAGCTGAGTCAGTATAGAAATAAATGTAGGCATCAGTAATTGGCTGGTGGCGAACCCAAGCTAACAGGCGTTTGACTTTGCCCTCTTTAAAGGTTGGAACGCCGTCAATCTCTCTGGTGTAGCAGCCATCTTTTTGTTTGATATCGATCCCCATTGCGACATCTGCATTTAATTGATCTGCAATTTTTTTCACGATAAAGGCCACCGTTGCGGAGATTACAATAATTGGAAAACCTTTCGCTCGATAATTTGCGATCGTTCTAATCGCTTCAGGGTAGATCCGCGGTAAAATCACGGTTTGTACAAAATCGTCCAACCAGATATCTACTTGCTCAACTTTTACATTGGCGAGAGTTTGTAGGTTAAAGCGTAAGTAAGTTGGCATATCTAATGTGCCTGCATTATATTGCGCCATCATGGCTTTATCTGCTTCTACAAATTGTGGGTCGCGGATAATTTGCTTATCCCACAGATATTGTGTCCACAGTACGCTGCTATCTCCTTGAATTAAGGTATCATCCAAGTCGAAAATGGCTAATTGGTTTTGCATTATATTCCTATCTAATTATTAGCTAAGTGCGCGAATTTCGTTTTTATTAAACATTAATTCAAGGTGAGTACCTGGCTCGAATAAACGCTCTGATGAGCGATTGAGTAAATCGACTGTCATGACCCCGACAGGCGTATTTACATTATAACGAATAATATTCCCCAGTAATTGGTGATCTACAATAATAGCATCAACAGGGTGCGATATATGTTCACCGTATTGACGACCCGATTCTTTGACATAAATCGACTCAGGTCGAATCGCGAGTAACCCTTGCAAGTTAAGGCCTAGTATTGCATTTGCTTTTTCCGAATCAACAAGGTTGTAATGACCCATAAAGCGCGCAACAAACTCGTTAGCTGGCTGAGTATAAATATTTTCTGCGCTATCACTTTGTACTATTTGCCCTTTATTCATCAGAAAAATTCGGTCTGACATGATCATGGCTTCATCTTGATCGTGGGTAACAAAAATGGTGGTTAAACCTAATTCACGCTGAATATGGCGAATTTGTTGGCGTAAACGCTTACGAATACGTGCATCAAGTGCAGATAATGGCTCATCAAGTAACAAAATTTGAGGCTTCATGACCAAGGCTCTCGCTAAGGCAACGCGTTGGCGCTGACCTCCAGATAATTGATGTGGATATTGCTGTTCTTTGCCTTGTAATTCCACCATTTCAATTACCTCAGCAACGGCTTTGACTCTATCGTTACTATCGACCTTACGCATTTTTAAACCAAACGAAATATTTTCAGCCACAGTCATATTGGGGAATAAAGCATAACTTTGAAATACCATTCCGACACCACGCTGTTGTGCAGCTTGTTGTGTAACATTTTTACGATTAATGTAAAGTTCACCATGGTTGAGCTGTTCAAGCCCTGCAATGCAACGTAACAGTGTCGACTTCCCGCAGCCACTAGGCCCTAATAAAGTAATAAACTCGCCTTTTTCAATCGTAAATTGGATATCAGAAAATACATTGTTTGAACCAAAGGACTTCGTTAAATTATCAGCAATAACATAACTCATCATTCATCTCCTGAACGATTTAACCGCATTGCTAACCATGTCAGCAATAATGTAAACAGAAAATAAGACATCACGAGTGCAGAAGTGAAATGCCCACTCGTTTGGCGCATATTGAAAAGGTAGATTTGCAAGGTTTCATAGCGTGTTCCCACCAAAATATTGGCAAACACAAACTCACCCATTAAAAAAGAAAATGAAATTAATAATGAAACCAACATACCTTTACGAATATTAGGTAGCACTATCATCATGAACGCTTTAAAACTACTGGCACCAAGTAAATGAGCCGCATCCATTAAGTCATGTAAATGAATACCTTGGAAGCTATTGGCGAGTGCCCGATACATAAAAGGTAAAGTGATAGTGAAATAGGTACCAATGAGGACCCACGGTGTGCCGACTATCATAAATGGCTCATCCGCAAAAATTTGCAGTAAACCGACAGAGGACACCACGGGAGGAATAGCAAAAGGTAAAATGACCAATAAATCCATTAAACCTTTGAGTTTTGGAAAACGATAAAATACCGCGAAAGTCATCGGTAAAATGACTAGCGTACTTACTAGCAATGTGCCAAAACAAATAATGAGTGAGCGACCAAACGCCATTAAAAAGCGCGGGTCTTGCCACAATTGCAGATACCATTTTATGGATAGAGCATCGGGTAGCACCGTTGCGCCCCATGAACTGGCAATTGAGTAAAGAAAAGTCGCTAATATAGGTAGGGCTAGTAGACTAGCAACACTAATTAATATCAGTTTATGAACCCACATTTTGGAATGGGGATTATGTATGTTAGCAGAGCCAATAGCAGAGTTACTTTGCATGGTAGCTCCGTTTTATTAACCAGTGATGGATTGCAGTAATGAACCCCAAAATAGTAATAAGCAACATAGATAATGCAGCGGCCATATTGGGTTCTAAGAACAAATCGCCAGAGACTAAACTAGCGATACGAATAGTCACAAGGTTGTAATTACCACTTGTCAGTGCATAAGTACTGGCATATGCCCCCATCGCGTTCGCAATCAAAATAATAAATGTGCCAAGTAAAGCGGGAGAAAGCACCGGAATCGCAACTTTTAGCCAGTATGTTAGCTTACTGGCGCCCATCGTTTTTGCGGCATCTTCCCATTCAGGTTTTAAAGCATCAAATGCAGGATAAAGTAATAAAATACCTAATGGGATTTGGAAATAGATATACAGCAGCATCAAGCCACTCGCACTGTAAATATTGAAGTCTTCAATAATCCCCCATGCTTTAAGTTGTAGAGTGATAGCGCCATTAAATCCCAGAATAATAATAAAGGCGAAGGCAAGTGGGACACCACTAAAGTTACTTGCCATAGTGGTGAAAGAAATCATAATCCGGCGTACTTTTCCCTGCATTTTATAGATGGAAAAGGCGGTTATACTGGCGATAAATAAGCCTATCACGCTACAAATGACAGAAAGCCATAAGGTATTTTCGAAAGCTTGCAGATAAAAGTCATTACTAAAGGCTTCGAGATAGTTACCTAGTGACCAAGTTTCTTCATAAATAAAACTATTCACTAGTACCCAAACCATAGGGGCTATCTGGAATAAGCAAAATAGTATGATAAATGGCAGTAGTAATAGTGAGGCATGCCAATGAAAACGAGATAATCGTTTTTTTAACATGGCTATTTTTCCCTGTTGTTGGTTAGCCTGCTCACAGGGGGCGATAATATCAGCCATGATTTTCTCCTTGTAATAGGGATTCACAAACTGATTTATCGATAGGGTCCACGCCAAGTAAACGGCAAACAGTGCCACAGATGGCAGTTTGTTCTATATCACAAGGTTGGTGTGAAAATTTTGAACCAATAACAAACAGTGGTACTGAGCATTCTTCTGGTAACGTACCACCATGGCTGCGGTCGTTATTCATACCATGATCGCTAGTAATGAGGATTTGATAACCGTGCTTGATCCACTCGGGAATATAATTTGACAGGATGATATCCGCATGACGTGCTGCATTGCGATATTGAGAAGAATCAAAACCAAATTTATGCCCAGTATCATCAATATTCATTGGGTGAATTAATAAAAAATCAGGGGAAAATTGGTTGCGAAGATACTCGGCATCCATAAATAAGTGGTCATCAGGGTAATGGTCTGCTTGGTAAAAACAGCCATATTGAATAGGTAGCAATTCATTTTGAGTAAAGCGGTCACGAACAGCAACGAATGGTGCTCGGTTATATAGTTCACTAACCCAGTAATAAGCTGCTGCCGCCGTAGTTTTACCAGCAAGACGAGCGAGGGAGAAAATACTATCGAAATTTGATAACCGTACGATATCATTATTCACAATACCGCTTTTAACGGGGGGAACTCCCGTTAAAATACATTCGTACAGTGGGCGGGACATTGAAGGGAGTTCGCATTCCAACTTATATAGTGTTGCGCTGTCGGCTTTGATAAGACCATTGAGATAGCCCATGCAATGATGGGCTACTGAATAATTTAAACCGTCTAGGACAACAAGTATGACTTTATCAGACATCAGACTTTTATTCCTAAAATCAAGTGATTAGATTACTGCTGGTGGATTAGCACTTGCTGTTGCCACATTTTCGGTAAATTGCGAGAGGATTTTTCCCAACCATCAGCATCTTTGATTGGCTGAACATTTTTGTATTGTTCTTCTGGTAGTAACTTAGCTTGAATATCTGCTGGTAAAGTTAGATATTGTGCGCGAATTGGGCGAGCGTAGCCTTCGGCAAGGTTAATTTGCCCTTTATCACTGAAAATAAACTCACGGGCTAGTTTTGCTGCATTTGGGTTTTTCGCGTATTTATTAATAATAGTGGTGTAGCCGGAAATCACAGAACCATCAGATGGGATCACGACAGTAAAGCGATCGCGGTTGATCTGATCACGATAATTCAAGGCATTAAAGTCCCACAAGATCCCAACTTCGACTTCACCTTTTTCAATATTAGCTACGGTTGGGTCATTAACGGATAGACGTTTTTGTTTTGCCAGTTCGGCAAAAAATTCAATGGCAGGTTTTAGGTTATTTTCGTTACCACCACGAGCAAATGCAGCAGCTAGAACGGCATTATTTGCTTGTGCAGCAATCCCGACATCACCAACGGTGACTTTATATTTACCTTTTAGCAAATCATCCCAGCTCTTTGGTGCATCTTTGACTAACTCATTGTTAATCATAAAAGCGATGGAGCCGGTATAGGCCAACGCCCAATGACCATCTTTATCTTTTGCCCAATCGGGGATCTGTGACCAAGTAGTTGGTTTATAGGGTTGGGTGACCCCTTTTAACACCGCAACTGGCCCAAAAGTTGCGCCCACATCACCGATATCGGCAGTGGCATTATTTTTCTCAGCAGCAAATTTCGCTATTTCTTGCGCCGAGCTCATATCGGTATCTTGGTGTTTTAAACCATATTGAGAAGCTAAATCCTGCCAAGTGCCTTTCCAATTTGCCCAAGTATCAGGCATGCCTACACTATAAACTTGGCCTTCTTTTTTCGCGGCATTGATTAATTCTGTTAGGTTAGCATCTGAGGCAAATGCCACGCTGGAGGTTGTTAGTGATAGGAAAATTGCCGGTACAATTGCTTTCATCTTTGTTCTCACTCTTGAGGAGCCGTATTGGTTACCTAGCATCCTAATTTTAACAGGTGACAGACAGTTGACCTTTTTGTGACACTTTTTAGACATTTTATGGAATGGTTCGTCTAAAAAGTGTCAAAATTAGTGATGAAAAAAGATGAAACAAACGTTTGAATGACATTCTTTAAAAGAAGTGTATTGTGTGAATAATTGTCTCGTTTTTATCAATATACAAATTAACGAAAGATACTAAAAATGGATAAATTAACATTAGTAGGAACAGAAAGTGGCTGGTGGTTCGTCTGTTTCGCTGGTCGCTTATGGCTACCTCGTGGGGATATTCCTAGAGGAACGGCTAAGGACTATTCATTAATTGGAAAAATAGCGACACCAATTGGTGAGTGGCAAGGTGAAATTGTTTGGTTAATTGCGGAAAAAATGCCATCGGATATGGCCTCTCCACGCTTAGTCGCTTCCCAAGATGAGGGGTTATTTCGTTTAGCCGGACGCGGGGTGCAACTCGCTGAATTTTATCGCTCACATCGTTATTGTGGATATTGTGGTACCGCGATGCGCCATAGTAGCACCGAATGGGCGTGCTTATGCGACCATTGCCATGAGCGATATTACCCACAAATTGCGCCTTGCATTATTGTCGGGATCCGCCGTGATGATCATATTCTCTTAGCCCAGCACCGACGACACTCACAAAACCCATTATTTACTGTACTTGCTGGTTTTGTTGAGGTGGGAGAAACATTAGAAGAAGCTGTAGCCCGCGAAGTCATGGAAGAAAGTAATATAAAGATAAAAAACATTCGTTATGTATCTTCGCAGCCATGGCCTTTTCCTCATTCATTAATGATGGGGTTTTTAGCAGATTATGAAAGTGGTGAAATCCAAGTTGATCCAAAAGAATTAGTGAGTGCAAATTGGTATCATTACAATGAATTACCGCTTATCCCTCCGGGGGATACAATTGCAAGGCGCTTGATTGAAGACACGGTAGCGCTATGCCGCCAACAGGAATATGAAATAAGTAAATAGTACTGCGCTGATAATGTTACTTTTTACATGTTACAATAGGTATATTCGCTTTTAGCCATTTGCGGCGGCCACTTATAATAATGGAGTAAATAATGACTGAGTTAAAAAATGACCGCTATCTACGTGCTTTGCTACGTCAGCCTGTAGATGTAACCCCTGTATGGATGATGCGTCAAGCGGGGCGTTACCTGCCTGAATATAAAGCAACACGTGCTGAAGCTGGTGATTTTATTGCTTTGTGTAAGAACACAGAGTTGGCTTGTGAAGTTACGTTACAACCATTACGTCGTTTTCCATTAGACGCGGCTATTTTATTTTCTGATATTTTAACAATCCCCGATGCTATGGGGCTTGGCCTTTATTTTGAAACTGGCGAAGGCCCTCGTTTTCACAAGCCCATTACTTGTGCGGCAGATGTGAAAAATATTCCTATTCCTGACCCTGAGATGGAACTAGGTTATGTGATGGACGCAGTACGTGCCATCCGTAAAGCCCTCGAAGGTAATGTACCTCTAATTGGTTTTTCAGGAAGCCCTTGGACATTGGCGACCTATATGGTGGAAGGTGGTAGCAGCAAAGCCTTTACCAAAATCAAAAAAATGATGTATGAAGATCCAAATACGTTACATTTATTATTGGATAAACTGGCGGACAGCGTCATTTTATACCTTAATGCGCAAATTCGAGCTGGTGCGCAATCTATCATGATTTTTGATACTTGGGGTGGGGTGCTCACTAAGCGTGATTATTTGCAGTTCTCCCTAAACTATATGCAAAAAATTATTGATGGGTTGATCAGGGAAAACGATGGTCGCCGTGTGCCTGTTACCTTATTTACCAAAGGTGGCGGTCAATGGTTAGAAGAAATGGCGGCAACAGGCTGCGATGCTTTAGGACTAGATTGGACAACTGAAATTGCCGATGCTCGTCGCCGTGTCGGTGATAAGGTCGCTCTGCAAGGAAATATGGACCCATCAATGCTCTATGCTCCCCCTGCTCGTATAGAAGAAGAGGTGAAAAATATACTTGCAGGCTTTGGCCAAGGTGAGGGTCATGTATTCAACTTAGGTCATGGCATCCATCAAGATGTTCCACCTGAGCACGCTGGTGCTTTTGTGGACGCAGTTCACCGTTTTTCTCGCCAATACCATCAGTAATTATCATTTATTGATGTTCTTGATTTGTGGTGTATTTATTGAACCTTGTAAGTACACCATTATCATCTATGATTAAGAATAATTAAGTTCGATAAGCATTGGACGCATTATGGTTCTAGATACTCAATCATTACGACAACAACAAACTGACCAAGCTTCACAAATTATTTTGCATGATGAAATGTTGCATCCAAAATGGGTTGGTGGGGCAGATGTGGGTTTTGAGCAACAAGGCACAGTCACGAGAGCCGTCATTGTTGTTTTATCGTGGCCACAATTAGAATTGGTTGAGTACCAAATAGCGCGAGTCCCTACCCAATTGCCTTATATCCCGGGGTTACTTTCATTTCGGGAAGTACCTGGGTTAATGGCGGCTTGGGGAAAAATACAGCACAAACCTGAATTAGTCTTAGTTGACGGCCAAGGGATTGCGCATCCTCGGCGTTTTGGTGTTGCTTGTCACTTTGGCTTACAAGCAAATGTGGCAACAATTGGTGTCGCCAAAAGCCGTTTATGTGGTGATGATGTTGTATTAGGTGAAGAGCCTGAAAGTTGTTGCCCATTAATGATGGGTGAAAATCAATTAGGTTGGGTATTACGTAGCAAGAAACGCTGCAAACCCTTGTATGTTTCGCCAGGTCATAAGATAGGTTTTTCATCATCATTAACATGGGTTAAGCAGTGTCTAAGAGGATATAAATTGCCGGAACCAACCCGTTTTGCTGATGGAATTGCATCAAATCGAACGTTTTTTAAGCGAATGAATGAGAAAATCAGCTAATTATCAGCAAAATATGTGGCATTGACAGATTTTCAGGTAAACTGCGAAGTATTAAGATTGATGAGTCAGAAATTATGTTAAGAAATCCCATTCATTTGAGGTTGGAAAAATTAGAAAGCTGGCAACATGTCACATTTATGGCAAGCTTATGCGAAAGAATGTATCCCAACTTTCAAATGTTTTGTCAGCAAACTGAATTTGCAGATGCCAAAGTGTACCGCTCTATTCTCGATATAGTATGGGAAACATTGGTTATCAAAGATAGCAAAGTTAATTTCGACAATCAGTTAGAAAAATTAGAAGAAATTATCCCTACAGCCGATGATTTCGATATGTATGGTGTATATCCAGCTATTGATGCCTGTATTGCATTAGGGGAAATCATTCACTCAAAATTGAGTGGTGAAACACTCGAACATGCAATATTGGTTAGCGAAGCATCCATTCGTACAGTTGCCATGCTCGAAATGACTCAAGCAGGGCGGGAAATGACAGAAGAAGAACTCAAAGACATACCTGCTATAGAAGAAGAGTGGGATATCCAGTGGGACATTTTCCGTTTACTGGCAGCTTGTGAAGAGCGCGACTTAGAGTTAATTAAAGGATTAAAATCTGACCTCCGTGAAGCGGGGGTGAGCAATATAGGTATTACTTTAAGCTAATATTCATGTTTTCATTATCGAAAACGTGACTTAGCGCAGTAATGCTGAGTACTAAGGCTTCACATTTGCCCCGACTCTGGTCTACATTTAGGGGCAAGAAGAAGTGGCTATCGGGGGCGTGTATCAGGGGCTGTCAATTTGGCATATCCGACGCACTCGATGCTTTGCAAACGATAAACACACTGTGTAAGGATAATTTATGAATAAGACTGAATTAGTTGATGCTATCGCAGAATCAGCGGACCTGACCAAAGTTCAGGCAAAAGCAGCATTAGAATCTACTTTAAATGCTATTTCAGAAACGCTGAAAAAAGGCGAGCAAGTCCAACTGGTCGGTTTCGGTACTTTTAAAGTTAGCCATCGTGCAGCTCGTACTGGTCGCAACCCACAAACTAAAGCAGAAATCCAAATTCCTGCAACAACTGTACCTGCTTTCTCTGCCGGTAAAGCATTGAAAGAAGCAGTAAAATAAGTACATTGTACAGACGAATTGCCAGAAGGGGTAAACAACTACCCCTTTTGCTTATTCAAAAAGGGTTGCTGGTATTGGGAGTCATCTCAATACTAAGCGCCTGCTCTTCTAATGCGCCAAAACTCCCTGAATTTAGCGCAAGTGGTTTTATTGCTGATGATGGCGTCATTCGTATGTGGCGGCTCAACGATGCAAAAAGCCAACCTCTTGTCTTAATGGTCGTTTATAGTCCTTATAAAGGTACGGGGACTTCCGTTAATTTCTTTGAATATCGCTCAGGTGCTCTCTGGCAGATCCGCAGCCAAGTTCTAAACCAACAAAGTGGCGATATCATGGAACAATTACGCTTTAATAAAAATGATGAAGTTATTTTTATGCAGCGTGTCCAGCAAAATAGTAAAACCCCACTTTCAACAGATGAGATTGCGCGTTGGCGTTTTGAGGCTGAACGTATTCTTGAAACTAATACCGCTTTGATTGTTGGCGATGTAAAACTTTATCAAGGGCATTGGCAGCAAGGGAAGGTGACAACTTGTGAAGGGGAGGTTCGGGATGTCACTTTCGAACCTTATGCACAAAATTGGATAGAAAGTCGTGCAAAAATTTGGCACTCACAATTAAATTTAGCGTGGTTAGAGTCTCCTGAGGGGACACAACTTTTGATGGTAGCGGATACTGATTTTTGCCGCTGGCAACCTTCTAGAGATAGTTTATAAATAACCGCTCGTCGTTTTTCGAACCACTGCTGCATTGCTACGTTCGTTCACCCTAGTCACATACTTATGTATGCTCCTAGAGATTCTCTCTCTTGCAGCTTTGCTGTGATTCGAAATACTTAGAGCCATTGGCGGTGTGAAGGTAAAAGGCAAAAACAAGTTCAAAAAATAAAAAGATAGAAAGAAATAAAAAGAAAGATAAGCAATAAAAAAGCTGATAAAAGTTTCCTCTTATCAGCTTATGGTCTTTTGTTTCTATTATTTGTTCTATTACTTAATACGGGCGATAGCGCGGTAGCCAATATCGCTACGATAGAAGCTATCATTCCAGTGAATGTTTTTAGCTGTCTCGTATGCTTTTGTTTGGGCTTTTTCAATATCATCACCCAGTGCGGTAACACATAATACACGGCCACCGGCAGTAACCACTTCGCCTTCTTTCATGCGAGTACCAGCATGGAATACCTTGCTATCAGCTGCTTCACTGGTTGGCAATCCAGAAATTATATCGCCATTGCGGTAATCACCTGGGTAACCGCCGGCAGCAATCACAACACCTAAAGCCGGGCGCTCATCCCATAATGAATCTTTGCCTGCCAGTTCACCTTTTGCACCCGCTAAGCATAGAGCGACTAAGTCTGACTGTAAACGCATCATAATAGGTTGAGTTTCAGGGTCACCAAAGCGGCAGTTAAATTCAATCACTTTGGGGTTTCCTGCTTTATCAATCATTAAACCTGCGTATAGAAAACCTTGATAGCGGTTTCCTTCTTTATCCATACCTTTAACTGTTGGGTAAATAACTTGTTCCATAACGCGCTGAT
This sequence comes from Providencia sp. NPDC089933, assembly GCF_049545585.1. Classification (NCBI taxonomy): domain Bacteria; kingdom Pseudomonadati; phylum Pseudomonadota; class Gammaproteobacteria; order Enterobacterales; family Morganellaceae; genus Providencia; species Providencia sp. NPDC089933. Next base: position 3,253 of record NZ_JBMWDT010000005.1, on the reverse strand, counting down.
GTACTTGGTCAGTAACAACAGGAGCCGGGGAATAAGCGCCCATTCCGCCTGTATTTGGGCCAGTATCGCCGTCACCTACACGCTTGTGGTCTTGGCTTGTTGCCATTGGGATGACATTTTCACCATCGACCATCACGATAAAACTAGCTTCTTCACCATCAAGAAACTCTTCAATTACGATCCGATGCCCTGCATCACCAAACGCATTGCCAGCCAACATATCATGTACTGCATCTTTAGCTTCTTGCAGAGTCATCGCAACAATAACGCCTTTGCCGGCCGCAAGCCCATCCGCTTTAATCACGATTGGCGCACCAACTTTATCTAAGTAAGCCAAAGCGGGTTCTATTTCAGTAAAGTTCTCATATGCTGCGGTTGGAATATGATGACGAGCTAAAAAGTCTTTAGTAAACGCCTTAGAGCCTTCAAGTTGGGCAGCACCTTGAGTTGGACCAAAAATAGTTAGCCCAGCTTGTGTAAATGTATCAACAACACCAATAACTAAAGGAGCCTCAGGACCTACAATGGTTAAATCGATTTGATTATCTTTCGCAAATTGTAGTAATCCATCAATATCAGTAGCAGAAATATTAACGTTCTCAATAGCTGGTTCTAATGCGGTACCTGCATTACCCGGTGCCACATAGACTTTATCGGCTAGAGGAGACTGAGCCGCTTTCCACGCTAAAGCATGTTCACGACCACCGCCACCAATAATTAATATATTCATTATTAAACTCCTAATAACTAGTGACGGAAATGACGCATATTTGTGAAAATCATTGCGATGCCATGTTCATTTGCAGCATCAATGACTTCATTATCGCGAATCGACCCGCCAGGTTGGATCACACAAGTCACTCCAACAGCGGCAGCGGCATCAATACCATCACGGAATGGGAAGAATGCGTCAGATGCCATTGCACAACCTGCAACTTCTAAGCCTTCATCGGCAGCTTTGATCCCAGCAATTTTTGCTGAGTATACTCGGCTCATTTGACCAGCACCGATCCCCACTGTCATGTCATTTTTGGCATAAACGATGGCGTTTGATTTCACAAACTTAGCGACTTTCCAGCAGAATAAGGCATCTTTTAATTCACGCTCAGTTGGTTGGCGCTTTGTGACTATGCGTAACTCTTCGGCTTCAACCATACCTAAATCGCGGTCTTGGACTAATAAACCACCGTTGACACGTTTAAAATCTAAGCCAGCAACAGGTTTACTCCATTCGCCACATTCAAGTACGCGTACATTTTGTTTGGTTTCAAGAATTGGCAGTGCATCCTTAGCAATCGAAGGCGCGATAATCACCTCAACAAATTGGCGCTCAATAATTGCCTGTGCAGTTTCTTTATCTAATGGGCGGTTAAAAGCGATGATACCGCCAAAAGCAGAAGTTGGGTCAGTTTTAAACGCTTTGTCATAAGCGGTGTGAATATTATTGCCAATTGCGACACCACAAGGATTAGCATGCTTAACGATCACACACGCAGGCTCATCAAATGACTTAACGCACTCAAGGGCTGCATCAGTATCAGCAATATTATTATAAGAGAGTGCTTTACCTTGAATTTGTTGTGCAGTCGCGATAGACGCTTCTTTTGGGCTTTCTTCTATATAGAACGCCGCATCTTGATGACTATTTTCCCCATAACGCATATCTTGTTTTTTGATGAAATTTAGATTCAATGTGCGAGGGAAACGGCCAGAAGGTTGTGTGGTATCACCATAATAAGGGGCAACTAATTCACCGAAGTAATTAGCAATCATACTGTCATAAGCGGCTGTATGCTCAAATGCTTTGATAGCAAGGTCAAAGCGTGTTGACCAATTAAGGGAGTTTTCGTGACCATCCATTTCATCAATAATGGTTTGGTAATCATTACTATTTACCACAATTGCAACGTCTTTATGGTTTTTTGCTGCGGAGCGTACCATTGTTGGACCACCGATATCGATGTTCTCAACAGCATCTTCAAGTGTGCAGTTTGGTTTTGCTACTGTTTGAGCAAAAGGATATAAATTCACAACTACCATGTCGATAGGTGCAATATCATGGGATTGCATGATGGCATCATCAGTGCCACGGCGACCTAAGATCCCTCCGTGCACTTTTGGGTGCAATGTTTTTACCCGACCATCCATCATTTCAGGGAACCCTGTGTAATCTGACACTTCAGTTACTTTAAGTCCTGATTCAGCTAGTAACTTTGCAGTACCACCAGTAGATAGAAGCTCAACACCACGTTGAGATAGCGCCTTAGCGAATTCAACAACCCCTGTTTTATCAGACACACTAAGCAGGGCACGACGAATAGGACGAAGCAGTTGCATGAGATAGATCCCTTGGATTTGAATAAATAAGGCAATAACAATATCTAATTAGCGAAAGCCTGAGTGCTCTTCTTATATACCTATTTATAAAAGCAGTGCGGAATTTGCAAGCTTCTTCAATAGCAATATATAAGTCACTAACAATTTCAGAACATAAAAATAAAATCAATGCTGAAATTTCGCGCTAATTGTAACGCAAACGTTTGCGTAATGCGCGATAAATTTTAAATTATTTTTAGCCTGTGGATAATTTCGTGGATAACTCAGTATAAGTGGGGGTTTTGCTGTGGAATGCAGCAGTTGAACTAAAAATGCCAAAAAATCTTAAAAAAAAGGTTGCGAGATTTCTGAGACCCCCTATAATGCGCATCCACTGACCGGGAACAAGACAACGCAAAGCGCGATGAACACTGAAACGGCAGCGAGAGATTCTGAAAAGAAAAAGCAAAAAATTGCTTGACTCTCACAGAGGAAAGCGTAATATACGCCACCTCGCGACAACGACCTAAGTTAATAAAAACTGAGTCGAATTTCCAAAAGAAATGTCGCAACGCTCTTTAACAATTTATCAGACAATCTGTGTGGGCACTCACAGGACACTATCAAAAAAATATTTGATTTTAAGTCTTGAAGAGTGACTAACACGTTAATTCATATATATGAACTAATAGGTAATCTGGTTTCTTCGGAAATCAGGCGACAGTAAACATTCTTTGAGCATCAAACACTTTTAATTGAAGAGTTTGATCATGGCTCAGATTGAACGCTGGCGGCAGGCCTAACACATGCAAGTCGAGCGGTAACAGGGGAAGCTTGCTTCCCGCTGACGAGCGGCGGACGGGTGAGTAATGTATGGGGATCTGCCCGATAGAGGGGGATAACCACTGGAAACGGTGGCTAATACCGCATAATCTCT
>NZ_JBMWDT010000004.1:269321-310585 GCF_049545585.1 Providencia sp. NPDC089933 | reverse complement strand
ATACTGATGTATGCTCCCCGAGATCTCCTCATTTGCCGCCTACCTACAACTTGAACTATTTAGAGGATAGTATTGATTTCGTTTTTCTAAAATCATCCTACAGAATTCAGTTACTAATTTGAGTCGTGGGGGCTACACTCGGTGACTTGGGTCACATACTGGTGTATGTTCCTAGGGATTAACGTATTTGACGCCTAGCTACAGCACAAATTATTTAGAGTATATGATTGGAGATGAGTAGAATTATTCCTTTCATTAACTATCTTTAAAATGATTGCGGTTGTTATTATTTCCTTTCTAATCATTGGTTTTGGTTTTTTCTTCAGTAAATTTTTTTGTCTTTATCGCTTGAATTTTTGTTTTTCGCCCCCAACTAATCTGCATCGATAAGTCAAACCTATCCAATTAGATTGATGAAATAGAGGCGATTAATGAGTATGAAAGGACAGGAAACGCGTGGTTTCCAATCAGAAGTTAAGCAACTCCTCCAATTAATGATCCACTCTCTTTATTCGAATAAAGAGATTTTCTTACGCGAATTGATCTCCAACGCATCAGATGCGGCGGATAAACTGCGTTTTCGTGCGTTATCTAAACCAGAACTGTATGAGAATGATGGTGAATTGCGTGTACGTATTAGCGCAGATAAAGACCAAGGTACATTAACGATTAGTGATAACGGTATTGGTATGAGCCGTGAAGAAGTTATTGATAACTTGGGGACTATCGCAAAATCAGGTACGAAAGCATTTTTAGAATCTCTAGGTACTGATCAGGCAAAAGATAGCCAAATGATTGGTCAATTTGGTGTTGGTTTCTATTCAGCTTTTATTGTCGCAGATAAAGTCACAGTACGTAGCCGTGCAGCAGGAGCCCCTGCGGATGAAGGTGTTTTTTGGGAATCTGCGGGTGAAGGTGAGTATACTATTGCCGATATTGAAAAAGCGGAACGCGGTACAGAAATTACGTTGCATTTACGTGACGATGAAAAAGAATTCCTTGATAACTGGCGTCTACGCTCAGTAATTAGTAAATATTCAGACCATATTGCTTTACCTGTTGAAATTGAAGATAAAAATGAAGAAGACGGTACGGTAACGTGGGAAAAGATTAACCAAGCTAAAGCACTATGGACACGTAGTAAGTCTGAGATCTCTGATGAAGAGTATGTTGAATTCTATAAACATATTTCCCACGACTATGCTGACCCTTTGACTTGGACGCACAACCGCGTTGAAGGTAAACAAGAGTATACCAGTTTACTGTATGTTCCTTCTCAAGCACCATTCGACTTATGGAATCGTGACCAACAGCATGGCCTGAAATTATACGTTCAACGCGTATTTATTATGGATGACGCTGAACAGTTTATGCCAAATTACCTACGGTTTATTCGTGGTGTATTAGATTCCAATGATTTGCCATTGAACGTTTCTCGTGAAATATTGCAAGATAGCGCATTAACACGCAGTTTACGTAGTGCATTGACTAAACGTGTTCTACAAATGCTTGAAAAATTGGCGAAAACAGATGCGGAAAAATATCAAACTTTCTGGCAACAATTTGGTTTAGTGATGAAAGAGGGCCCTGCGGAAGATATGGCAAATGGTGAAACCATTGCTAAACTTCTGCGTTTCGCGACCACTCAAACAGATAGCAGCGTGCAAAATGTTTCTTTAGAAGACTACGTTAGCCGTATGGTGGAAGGGCAGGATAAAATTTACTATATCACCGCAGATAGCTATGCGGCGGCAAAAGGTAGCCCACACCTCGAATTATTCCGTAAAAAAGGTATTGAGGTATTGTTGTTATCCGACCGTATTGACGAATGGATGATGAACTATTTGTCTGAGTTTGATGGCAAACAATTCCAATCAGTCAGTAAAGCTGATGAGTCATTAGATAAACTTGCGGATGAAAACAAAGCTGAACAAGAAGAAGCGGATAAACAATTAGCACCATTTGTTGAGCGTGTAAAATCATTCTTGGGTGAAAGGGTTAAAGACGTCAAACTGACGCATCGTTTAACCGATACTCCAGCGATTGTCACTACAAATGCTGATGAAATGAGCACTCAGATGGCGAAATTATTCGCTGCGGCTGGTCAAGCTGCGCCAGAAGTGAAATACAACTTCGAATTAAACCCAGCACACCCATTGGTGAAAAAAGCGTCTGAAGTGTCAGATGAGTCTGTATTTGCTGATTGGGTTGATGTGTTATTGGATCAAGCATTATTGGCCGAGCGTGGTACATTGGAAGATCCAAATTTATTTATACGAAAAATCAACGAATTGCTTTTAAAATAAGTTAATTTTGTACTTTCGTTTTTGAACATAAACCACGCTTTTGCTTGTGCTTTAGCGTGGTTTTTTTCTTTTGCGAAAAAAGATAAATGCGAAAACGTTTACGTGTGTTCTTGAGTAAAGCGCCATGCTAATGGTATGGTAGCTTGTTTTCTTTTCAAATTATAAAAATCTAAATAGCAAGGGGTTTACGCAATGCGTATCATTCTGCTTGGCGCTCCAGGCGCTGGTAAGGGCACTCAAGCTCAATTTATTATGGAAAAGTTTGGGATCCCTCAAATTTCAACAGGTGACATGCTACGTGCAGCTGTTAAGTCAGGGAGCGAACTTGGTTTGCAAGCTAAAGAATTAATGGATAACGGTAAATTAGTGACTGACGAATTGGTTATCGCATTAGTTAAAGAGCGTATCAAACAAGATGATTGCCGTAATGGGTTCTTGTTAGATGGGTTCCCTCGCACAATTCCGCAAGCGGATGCCATGAAAGAAGCAGGTATTACCGTTGATAACGTCCTTGAATTTGATGTACCAGACGAAATCATCGTTGAGCGCATCATTGGCCGTCGTGTACATGCACCATCTGGTCGTGTTTACCACATCAACTTTAATCCACCGAAAGTGGAAGGTAAAGACGATGTAACCGGTGAAGAATTAACGATACGTAAAGATGACCAAGAAGATACCGTACGTAAACGTTTAGTTGAGTACCATGCATTAACGGCTCCTTTAATTGCTTATTATCAAAATGAAGCAAAACAAGGTAATACGAAGTACTTCAAATTGGATGGTACACGTAAAGTTTCTGAAGTTAGTGAAGAATTAGCAAAAATTTTAGGTTAATATTGGCACTCCTTATGCTTCTTGTTACTGTATAACAGTAACTTGCATTATTAAGGGTGTAAGCCAAGTATAAGGCAGCGAGATCGCTGCCTTTATTGTTATACCACTTGGTGATAAAAATAGTTATTTAACTATGTTAATGTTGGGAATGATTATCAATTAGGAGTTGTTTCATGTCAGAAAAAAAATACGGCATTTTATTGGCTAACCTAGGAACACCTGATGCCCCAACAACCTCAGCAGTTAGACGCTATTTAGCAGAATTTCTTAGTGATACTCGCGTTATTGATGTACCTCGTCTAATTTGGAAACCTATTCTATATGGTGCAATTTTGCCTATTCGGTCGTCGAAAGTCGCGAAATTATATCAATCTATTTGGTTAGAAGACGGCTCCCCATTATTGGTTTACTCTTTACGCCAAAAGCAAAAATTAGCCGCTTTGTTGCCTAATATTCCAGTAGATATAGGGATGAGCTACGGTTCACCATCAATTAAAACTGCGATTGATAACCTGATGGAGCAAGGGGTTACTGATTTAGTGGTCTTACCTTTATATCCACAATATTCATGTACCACAACTGCTGCGGTTTATGATGCAGTTACAAGGGCATTTCAAGGTCGACGTACTATTCCGTCAGTTCAATTTATTCGGAGTTATGCCACTCATCCTGCGTACATTAAAGCACTGGTAACTTCTATTGAAGCTAGTTTTGCCAAGCACGGTGAACCAGATAGGCTGGTATTGTCTTTCCACGGCATTCCTAAGCGTTATTGTGATACAGGTGATATCTATCAGCAAGAATGTGAAAAAACCGCTCAGGCATTGCGTGAAGCCTTAAATTATCCAAGTGATAACGTGTTACTCACTTACCAGTCACGTTTTGGACGAGAGCCTTGGCTCATGCCCTACATGGATAAAACAATGCATGAATTACCCAGCCAAGGTGTAAAATCAGTTCAGGTTATTTGTCCTGGGTTTTCAGTTGATTGTTTGGAAACATTAGAAGAGATAAGCGAACAAAATAAAGAGTTCTTTATTAGCAGTGGTGGTCATAAATATAATTACATATCGGCTTTAAATGATAATCAAGATAGTATTAGCATGATTAATTTAATAATTGAAGATGCATTAAAGTAGTCAATGCATACAATTAATACAAAAAAGTTAGCTTATCGATATATCAAAAATTCGATTATAGACTATAATAACTTATCTGAAATTAAAAACGATTAAACAAATTTTATGTCTTTTGGAATTAATATGAGCAATGAGCAACCGCCACGAGGCAATAATATAGAGCAGAAATCAAATACTGCTCCTCAGTTTCATTTACAGCAGAATGATGAAATTGACCTCATGGCATTATTTTCGATTTTATTAAAGCATAAGCTCTTAATTATTATTTTTACTGCTTTCTGTATTGTGTTGAGCGCGGGGATTGTCAGCTTTTTACCCCAAAAATGGAGTAGTACAGCAATTGTTATTCCTCCTACATCTGAAAACATCCAAGAAGTAAACAAATTAAAAGCGCAATTAGACGCACTAGAAATCCCTATTGATTTAAGTGCTCAGCGCATTTTTAGTGTGTTTGTTGATCAGTTTCGTTCAAAAGTTAACCAGAGCGAATATGTAAAAAGTACACGGTATTTTCAGCAGTTAGCGCAAAATATCGAACCGAAAGATGATGTTGCTAGTCAACAACGGTTAGTGAATCAAATCATTACCAACGATATCCAAATTCAAGACCAATCGAAAGAAAAAAACAGTACCTCCAATGACATTGTTTTAAAGTTTACGGCGTCTTTACCTATCGAAGCACAAGACTTACTTGAGGGGTATATTCGCTATAGTGCATCAAAAGTGAGGCAGCAAATTAAAGTTGAGATAGATAACACTGTTTCTCAGCGGTTGATCTTTGCTAGCGAATCACTGAAACGCGAAGTCAGTAAAATCCAAACGGAATATGATGTTAAAGTTGAACGCTTAAAGCGAGCTGTTGACATCGCGAAAGCTGCTGGGATAGAAAAACCGATTGCGAGTGATTCTGTAACGATCAACGATGACCCTGACTACCCAATTGCGCTTGGTACAGAAGCCTTAGAAAAGAAATTACTCATTGAGACACAAAACCGTGATTTAGCTTTAATGAGCGAAACCTTGCAGAACCGTCAAATTTATATTGATGAACTTAATGCGTTAACGAGCAAGGAGTTAGACTTTGCACCCGTGATGTTTATTTTGACACCGGATTTCCCACTACAAAAAGATTCACCTAAATCATCGCTTATTGTGGCATTGAGCGCAGTTCTCGGCTTTATATTGAGCTGTTCATTTGTATTGAGTCGCCAGTTATATCGTGATTATAAACAGCAAAATGTGTAATTATTCAGCTAGATGATAGTAATCAAGCCAGCTCTTTCTTTTGAGGTGCTGGCTTAGCTTTATCGTGTTAGAATAGGGAGATGTTCCATTTTTAATCTCCTAATTATGAAATTCCCCGGTCAGCGTAAGTCAAAACATTACTTCCCTGTTAGTCTCAGAGATCCGCTTTTACAGCCCCTAAAAGAAACGTTGGCTGATGAAGAAAACTGTAAATCCTATATTGTTGGTATCGACCAAACTTTGGTCGACATCGAAGCAAAAGTGGATGATGAGTTTATTCAACGCTATCAATTAAGCAAAGGGCACTCACTGGTTATAGAAGATGCTATTGCTGAGGCGTTATATAAAGAATTAACAGATAACGCATTGATTACACATGAATTTGCGGGTGGTACGATTGGTAATACATTGCATAATTATTCTGTCTTAGCGGATGATCGCTCTGTCCTGTTAGGCACAATGTGTAACAATATCCAAATTGGCAGTTATGCTTATCGTTATTTATGTCATACCTCTAGCCGTATGGATTTAAATTTCTTGCAAGGTGTTGATGGCCCTATTGGGCGTTGTTTCACGCTAATTACTGAAAATGGTGAGCGGACGTTTGCTATTAGCCCTGGCCATATGAACCGCTTACAGCCTAGTAGTATCCCTGAAGATATTATTGCAGGGGCTTCTGCATTAGTATTAACGGCCTATTTAGTACGTTGTAAGCCAGGTGAGACCATGCCTGAAGCGACGATGCAAGCCATTACATATGCGAAAAAACATAATGTGCCAGTGGTATTAACTTTGGGGACTAAATTCGTTATTGCTCAGGACCCACAGTTTTGGCGTGATTTTCTCGCCGAACATATTTCAGTAGTCGCGATGAACGAAGATGAAGCACAAGAACTAACCGGTTTAAGTGACCCTCTATTAGCCTCGAATATGGCTTTAGATTGGGTTGATTTAGTGCTTTGTACCGCTGGGCCGTCAGGGTTGTATATGGCTGGGTACACAGAAGAAAGCTATAAACGTACAACACAGCACCCATTGTTACCAGGGGCGATTGCAGAGTTTAATTTGTATGAGTTTAGTCGTGCAATGCGCCAGCAAGATTGCCAAGTACCATTACGGATTTTTTCTCATATTGAACCTTATATGGGGGGGCCGGAAAAAATAATGAATACGAATGGTGCGGGAGACGGCGCATTATCTGCATTACTCCATGATATCACAGCAAATTCTTATCATCGTTCAAACGTCCCAAACTCCAGTAAACATGAACGCCAATACTTAACATATTCATCTTTAGCTCAAGTGTGTAAGTATGCTAATCGTGTTAGTTATCAAGTGTTAACACAGCATTCACCACGGTTAACTCGCGGGTTACCTGAAAAAGAAGATAGTTTGGAAGAATCCTACTGGGACCGCTAAGTTAAAAATGATATTCAATATTTATATTATTGAAGTATGTTAAGTTAATTGACCCTAATATAAATATTGGGGTTTTTTATATCAATATATAACATCTATATATTAATTGATTAATATATTAATTAATTAGTAACAAATTATGAGATAAATTGTGAATAATGATGACAAGAAATAAATCATGGGGCATTAACTAAATGTAGTTAATGGATGAATTTTGGCATTTAAAAGCGACGAATAAATAAAAGCTGCATCCTACTTTATGGGTATAGACATTTCAAATGCAGCTAATCTCTAATAATAATTATATAAACATAACTAATGTGAATTATTTTTATTTAGTGGTAGCAAGTTGGTGCTCTACCTCCACCTTTTCAGATTCTTTTGCATCTTCCTCTTCATAGCGCATAGCTTGAGGGACTGATATTTTGATTGCAATAAATACGGCTAAGGCCCCACCGACCAATTTACCAAGTAAAATGGGGAGAACAAGCGTGGGTTGGAAATTTGCGGTAAAGGCTAAGTGATCACCAATTGTAGCCTGTGCACAAACACCGAATGCAACACATAATACTTTATCTCTTGCACGCATATCTTTGAATAAGTGATAAGTTGCAATGATGTTTGCCATTACCATAATAAAACCTAACGAACCGGTATCACTCAATTTTAAACGGTTACTTAATGCGCGAACTAATGGTTTACAGTAACGTTGGAACAGGTAACAAATTGGGAATGTCCCTGCCAGCATGATACCAATATAACCTGCAATTTCGATTGCACGGAATAGCTCATTTTGATCTGCAAACAGTGGGTCAAAGCCCCATGCACCGAAGACTTTACTAAATACGCCAGTAAAATGCTCAACAATAGAGAATGCTAAGACTAATTTCACAAATGCATCCATAATCTTACCGAAAATTAAAAAACCGGTAACCATTAGCATTGGGCGATATTTTAACCCAGCTGCGAGTAAGAAACAGAATACAAACAGTGGCATCAAGTATTGCAACATCGTGAAGAAGTCTAAGGTTAATTGATGCGCTGCGGGTGAGTTAGTCGAAATAATGTCTCTAACTGGAATATTATTGAATGTAATTAACAACAGGGATGCCAGTACGCCAAAGGGGATCGAGATCAGACCTGCCATCGCACCCAGTGCTAGATATTTATGATCTTTACGATTTAACATGGTTAAACCAACAGGGATCAAATAAACAATGGTGGCACCAGAGGTATAGCCGATCAACATGGCCGTGATCCACATATCGCGGTTTGTTGTGAGTGCATCAGCTAATTGATAGCCACCCATATCGACTGCAATAATTGACAATGCAGCAATTGAAACATCTGACCCTACAGATGAAAAAACAGGGCCAAGCACATAGGATATTAACTGTGATAGTAACGGTACGGCTGCCATAATCCCTGCTTGTGCAAGGAAAACGGGACCAATAGAGAATATACCATTAACAAACTCTTTTCCGAGGTCACTTGTTGGTCTAACAATAGATGCGACTGCGCCTATAATCGCACCGCACATGATTAAATAGATAATGTAATTTCCGAATTCAGCCATGGTAGGGTCCTTTTATTATTTTAGTGTCTTAATTGGCGAGAACGGGCAATGATGTCGCGATACTGTTCCATCACGCCTTGCATGTTGGTTCCATCTGGGCGTGTTATGGTTGCATTGCGTCTAACTGCCATTTCGTGAGTGATACCTAGGCCTTTACGAGCCAATAAGGCTGCGCCTAATGCTGTTACTTCACGGTTTGCTGGTGCTTCAATATTTTTTTGTAATAAATTGGCTAAAAACTGCTTAAAGTATTGATTTGAAGATAACCCTCCATCGACTGAAATTGACTGACCTAAAGGTGAAACTTGCTCCATTGCAAAAATAACTTCCGCTGAACGAGCTGCTATTCCTTCAAGAACGGACTGCATCATGTCTTTTTTATCGGTATCTAGAGAAAGCCCCGCCCATAACCCCGCGGCACTCCGATCCCAGTAAGGGCAGCCTAAGCCAGATAATGCAGGTACGAATGCAAGGCCGCGTTTAATTGCTGGTTCAGTTCTAAAATCGGTGAGTTCATCGAATGAGTCGAAAAGGCCAATTTTACGCGCCCAATTAATGGCTGATGCTGCGTTATATACCCCTCCATCTAATCCGAAAACGGCAGGTGTACCCGGAAATTTCCAGCACAAGGTTGGTAATAATCCACTTTCGTGAGTTTTAGGAATATCAGCCCCTGTCAGTGCTTGTAAAAAAGCGCCTGTACCGAAAGTAATTTTTGCATCCCCTTTTTCACGGCAGCCATGACCGTATGTGCCGGCAAACTGGTCAACAATGATTGCCGTGACAGGGGTTAAATGCCCATCGAGGTTGATGGCACCAAAATCACCAATATTGTCTTTAATAGGTGGCAAACAATGAATAGGCACACCAAAAATGTCACATAGTTGTTGATCCCACTCTAAAGTGTGAATATTGAGTAGTGAGGTTCGTGATGCGGAATTATAGTCAGTGACAAATACACCACATAAACGGTCGAGGAAAAAAGCATCCATTGTGCCTATCCGTAGCTGGTTTTTATCCGCTAGCGTTTTCGCTCCCACCACATTCTCAATAATCCATCCCATTTTGCTGGCGGAAAAATAAGGGTCTAGTGGCAAACCTGATTTAGATTGCACTAGTGGTTCCAAGCCTGCTTCTTTCAGTCGTGAAATGGTTTTTTCAGTGCGTAAATCTTGCCAAACGATCGCATTGTATAAAGGGCGCTTACTTTGAGCATCCCATGCGACAATGCTTTCACCTTGATGACAAAGACCAATCGCATCAACAACCTCGCAGCTATTTAAGCATTTAATAATATTTGCCAAGATTTCCTCAGGGTCATGTTCTACCCAACCACTGTTCAACGTGATTTGTTTATGAGGAATGCTCATTGGGGAGTGATAATGGCCGCCTTCTTCAAAGACAACGACCCGGGTTCCCGTTGTTCCCTGATCGATAGCCGCATAACGTTGATTGAGCATCGCAATATTCCCAGTGTTGTAAATGTTGTAAATTAGTCTGTTTTTTTGCTTACTATCGTTTAATCGGAAATAAAATCCACAAAAAACTCACAATAAGTTTCACTAATGTGATAAAACTCACAATATTGTAACAATGTGAATAATATTTTTGTTAATGTTGTGGTTTGTGTTGTTTTATTTGTTGTGGTTGTGGGAATTATGTGGTTTTATGTGTGCAAGTTAGAAATTAAGGATCTCAGCCATGGATATTAATAATAAAAAAATTTGGGATGTCATTGTCATCGGCGGTGGTGTCATTGGCTGTGCTGTGACACGTAAATTTACACTAATGGGTGCCAAAACACTGCTGTTAGAGCGTGGTGGAGACATTCTTTCGGGAGCAAGTAAGGCAAATAGTGCACTATTACATACGGGTTTTGACGCCACACCAGGGAGTCTGGAACTTGAATGTATGCAAGATGGGTATCGTGAATTCATTGAAATCAGAGAAAAAATGAATTTACCATTACTCGAAACCGGAGCATTAGTTGTTGCATGGAATGAAGAGCAATTGAGTAAACTCCCTGCGATTGTTGAGCAAGCACACACTAACAATGTATTAGATGTGGCAATCATCGATAAAGAGGAGTTATATCGCCGAGAACCACATTTGGCTCAGGGCGCGCAGGCTGCGGTTCATGTCCCCGGTGAAGCGGTTATCGACCCTTGGAGTACGCCACTGTCTTATTTAACTCAAGCAGTGAAACATGGTGCTGAATATCGTTTTCATTGTGAAGTAAAAAACGGTTCGCTAAACAATGGGGTGTGGGATTTAACCACATCAAAAGGTGAGTTTTCTGCCCGTTTGGTAATTAATTGTGCTGGTATTAACGGTGATATTGTGGAGTCGATCTGCCACCCATCACCATTCCAAATAAAACCACGCAAAGGGCAGTTTTTGGTTTATGACAAAGCCGCCGCTGCCGATATTAATGCGATCATTTTACCAGTGCCAACCGCAATAACTAAAGGCGTACTATTATCAAAAACTATTTTTGGTAACTTATTATTAGGCCCAACAGCAGAAGAACAGGATGACCGTTGGAAAGCGGAAGTGAAACAAGAAGTGCTAGAGGGTTTAATCGCCCAAGGCTCTCAGATGTTACCTTCATTACATAATTATAGTGTAACGGCAACTTATGCGGGACTGCGCCCTGCAACAGAAGAAAAATATTATCGTATAAATGATTATCCTGAAAAACACTGGATATGCGCAGGCGGGATCCGTTCAACGGGGTTAACCTCTGCTTTAGGTGTTGCTAACTACTTGGCAAAACTATACCAACAACACTTTACGCCATTATTTGAGCTTTCTCCTCCAGAAACGCTAATTTGGCCAACAATGCCAATGATATCCGAATATCACCAACGGGATTATCAGTGTAAAAGTAATGGTGGCATCGTATGTCACTGTGAGCTTGTTACGCAGCGAGAAATTGAAGCTGCGTTTGACTCCGATATTCCGCCTGAATGCTTAGGGGCATTGCGACGTAGAACGCGCGTGATGATGGGGCGTTGTAATGGGTTTTATTGTAGCAGTCAGGTAGCAGAAATAATCAATGGCCGGTTTGACCATACATTAGCAGTGGAGGCAGTAAAATGAGTTTGAATTATGATGTGGTTATCATAGGCTCAGGGCCTGCTGGGGTTGCTGCTGCGTATTCGTTGCGCCGTCGCGGTATTCAACGTGTTGCTATCATTGAACGTGAAGCTGATGCTGGCGGGGTTCCGCGTCATTGCCAGCACCCAACGTTTGGGGTACTTGCCTTTAAGCGCCCAATGAAAGGGAACCAGTTCGCTAAAAAGATTGTAGCTCAACTGGGAGACACGCCTATCTTTACCCGTAGTACGGTGACTCAGCTTCACCCTAATGGGCATTTAACCATTTCTACTCCTGATGGGCTTGTAGAGGCGCAAGCAAAACGTGTTTTAATTGCAACAGGAGTGCGGGAGACACCAAGGCATCCACGCTTGGTATCAGGGTTGCGTCCCCAAGGTATTATCACTGCGGGGGCATTACAGCAATTTGTGTATCTTAATGGTAAAAAACCGTGTCGTAACCCAGTTATTGTGGGGAGCGAACTGGTAAGCTTTTCTGCTTTATGGACACTAAAAAATGCAGGCGTTAAAGCGCAGGCTATGATTGAAAGTGGTGATCGCATTTTGGCCTTTAAGCCAGCCACATTATTTGCCAAAGCAATGGGAACGCCAGTGTTTCTTAATAGCCAAATTACTGAAATTGGTGGATTAGAGCGTGTAGAGTATGTGGTAGTTGAAAGTGCCGGTAAAACTCACAAAATTATGTGTGATTCGGTCATTTTTACTGGGCAATTTGTTGGGGAAAATACATTAATTCGCAAAAGCCACCTTGATTATGATGCGGCGACAGGCAAACCTGTAACGGACCAACGGGGTCGTTGCTCTGATACGAGCTACTATGCTGCTGGTAATATGTTACACCCTGCAGATATGGGTGATCAGTGTTACCAAGAGGGGCTTTGGGTAGGTGAACAGATTGCAGATGACCTACTGGCGAATCATCACCAACAGCAACTAAAAGAGACTCAACGGCTCCCAGTGCATCTGGATGATAAAATTTGCTTTAGTGTGCCTGCTTGCATTGATATTAATGATAATTCAATAAATAAAATTAATTTTAATATTAAAGTCGAGCACCCGGTGAATGGCACTATTAAGGTTATGGCTGGCAGTACATTATTATATGAAAAGCACCATCGAGGTTTGCCAACTAGGCGTATTTTGCTGAAAAATATCGATTTAACAAAAATACAACGAGATGCTACTGAAATTAGTATCGCTGTTGTATAGTGCTAGAAATGTAAATGGTCAAGAAGGGTTAAACTATGTGTGAGGGGCGTTCCTCAAAAGTACGTCATCAAACCATCATTGAGTTACTTTCTACTCAGGGTCAGGTGTATGTACAAGAGCTCGCAAAGCATTTTAATGTCGCGCAAGAAACTATCCGTCGAGATCTGAGTAAGCTCGAAACTCAAAAATTACTTAAGAAAATTCATGGTGGCGCAGTTAATATTCAGTCAAAGTTTGAACGTAATTTTACTGAAAGGGCTCAAGCCGCGGTTGATGAAAAAAAAGCGATTGCAGCGAAAGCGGCTGAATTTATTAAACCGGGTGATACGTTGTTTATCGATTTTGGTACAACAACATTTGAATTTAGCCAGCGAGTAAAGCTAATTGATAACCTAACAATAATTACTAACTCACCGCTATTAGCGAATATATTGCAGGAAAACCCAACAATTGAAACTATTTTAATTGGTGGGCAATTTAATGCAGCGCAAAATGCCTGCTTAGGGGCTATTGCGCTAAAGAATATTGCTGAATTTTTTGCTGATTATGCGGTTATAGGTGCAGGGGCTATTCATTCATTACATGGGGTTATGGATCAACATGTTGATGAGGCTGCTATTGCGCAAAAAATGATGGAAAATAGTGACAAATTAATGGTATTAGCGGACGGCACAAAAGCCAATAAGCATGCCATTAATTTTGTTACAGGTTGGGATAATATTGATTATTTAGTGACAACCAGCAAAGACTTTAAATTACCTGAAAATAAAAAACGACCAAAAACAAAGATTATTATTGCAGAGCTTGAATAAGCTGTAGTTTTAAAAATTAAATTTTAGTTCTCCCTATGGAAAATAATGAATTATTTTTTATAGGGTTGCTTTATCCAAAATACGTTATTGCCAACACTAGGAATTATTATGAGCCTTTATTTTATTGCTTGCCCTTACTCAGACCCTGATAGCAATGTTGTGGAAATGCGCTTTCAGGAGTGTACAAAATTTGCCGCTGAACTCGCCCTTCAAGGGATTGCAACTTATAGCCAGATCACAATGACTCATCCAATAAATCAATTTCTTGCAACACAAGGACAAAAAGTGGCTTGGTCTTCCATCGATATGGAATTCTTGAAACGTTGTGATGGGTTAATTGTATTGACGTTACCCGGCTGGGAAAAGAGTGGTGGTGTTGCGGCAGAAATTCAATTTTTTAAAGATAAAGGCTTGCCTGTTTGGACTGGCGACGAGTTTAAGGCTCAAATGGAAAAATAATTTCCAGCCATAAAATAAATCGGTCCATAACCTATTGTTGTTATGGACTTTTTATTTATGCCAATTATTTAATAATATTCGTACTGATATTTGAACGTTTCAATTAAAGTATCAGGTAGATTACTACGTGAATTCGTTAACTTTTCTGTTAGGCAGTTACCAAATTTATCAGTTTCTAAACACTCAATAGTGGTGGAGACTTCCTCATTATTGAGTTTGATTTTACGTATTTCTTGTTTAAAAAAACCGTGAGTGTCATAACTAAACTGGCGGATATCTTGCCCTGAATTACCGACCATTGAGACAAGTTTTCCTTGGTCATCATAGGAATATTGGTAAAATACCTCGACTCCTTCAGTAAAGCCCTTTGTGGAATCTATTTTGCCATTTTTGTACGTGGTACTGACTGTATAGTCATTACCTGCTTGGTCATGGGTTTTGACTGTGGATATTTTCCCGGATGGGTCTTGCTCAAAGGTGAACTTACCTTCGATACTCTGTATTGGCTGGCCGAATGAAATAATATTTACCATTTCATAGGTTGGATTTTTTTGGATGGTTCTCTTTAGTGATGAGTTTAGTTCTTTGTCTAAAAACCATTTTGACTCACTTTGATAGCTTTCTAAAGCACCACAAGTTGAAAACTGCATTTGTAGCGTTTTTGTATCTAGAGGCGAGCCTGTGGGAGTTGATGCATAGCTTACTGACTTTATTGATTTAATAGGGCCATAGACTATCTTTTGAGTCATTAAATGCAAGTTTTCACGATGTGTGTTTCGTAACTCATCACGACAGTCATCTACTGCATAAGCCGATGAAATAAATAATGACAATAAGCAAAGCAGGTGGTTTTTTTTCATTTATTATTTTCCTGAATTTTAACGAGTAGGAAATAATATAGAAGGTGTAATCAAAAAGTTTGTGTAAAAAAGCCGTAACTCGAGTTACGGCTTTAAAGGGGGAATAAAGCTCTAGTGGCTAGGTTTTAGGTATTCCGCTAAATTCTTGCCTTCACCTTTTTTATCGTTGTCACCATCAATAAAATCATCGACAGAACAGCCAAATTCCTCTACATCGTGGCACATGAGTGTCGCCATTGATTTGGCAATTTCATGTTCACCAATAATGATATGGTCAGCACCGCGTTCTTTGATAAAGCTGACTTCGTCATCATAGTGAGCACGAACAATCACAGTAATGTTAGGGTTCATTTCTTTAGCTGTTGCCACAATTTCACCTGCTTCATAACCATTAGGAATGGTTAGCAGTAACGTTTTGGCACATTCGATGCGGGCAAGGCTAATAATGTCTTTATTCGCGCCATTACCTAAAATCGCACTAAAGCCATTTTCGGCCAGCTCTTCAAACCTTGCTCGAGTATCTTCAACGACAACAACAGGGATTTCTTTTCTACGTAGCTTGTCTGCTAGCATACCGCCTACACGCCCATAACCGACAATGATGGCATGGCCACAAATATCGACAGGCACTTGAGTTTCTTCTTCCAGCGTTTCTTCCAGAAGTTGTTCTTCAATGGTTTCGGTACTTTCGAGGTATTTATCTAATAAAGTAAATAACACAGGGTTAAGCATAATAGAGACAATTGCCCCTGCTAACACAAGGTTCTGCGCGTCTTTATCCATGACACCGAGTGTTAAGCCCATACCTGCTAAGATAAATGCAAACTCACCGATTTGTGCAAGGCTAACTGATATGGTTAAGGCGGTTCGCCGTGAATGGCCAAACATCCTGACTAGTGCTAATGCCGCCGCAGATTTACCAATGATAATAATGGCGAGTACACCAAGAATGCCTAAAGGTTGTTCAATAAGTACGACTGGGTCAAATAGCATCCCGACGGAGACAAAGAACAGAACAGCAAATGCATCACGTAATGGTAAGGTATCCTGTGCTGCGCGGTGGCTCAATTCTGATTCGTTTAATACCATCCCAGCAAAGAAAGCACCAAGAGCGAATGAAGCGTCGAAAATCGCGACTGCTGCGTAGGCAATACCTAATGCTAGCGCAAGTACTGCAAGGGTAAATAGTTCACGAGACCCCGTAGAAGCGGTGCGCGATAAAATCCATGGAATGACCTTTCTGCCAATCACTATCATAATGAAGATGAATAGAACAACTTTCCCGATAGTCCAAGCTAGGCCTAATGCTAATTCACTAAAGCTTGCGTCATCGGTATTCATGATGGCAGCGGCTGCGGGGAGTAGGACCAAGGTTAATACCATGGCTAAGTCTTCCACAATCAGCCAGCCAATCGCAATTTGCCCACGTTGACTTTCAATCAGTTGCCGTTCTTCTAATGCACGAAGTAATACCACAGTACTGGCGGTCGAAAGACAAAGACCAAAAACAATACCCGTAAAGATCCCCCAGCCGAACAATAGGGATAACCCAAGACCAAGTAAGGTGGCTACTGCGATTTGTGCAATTGCCCCAGGAATGGCGATGGATTTAACGGCGAGTAAATCTTTCAGTGAAAAATGTAGGCCAACCCCAAACATCAGTAAAATAACACCGATTTCAGCTAACTCGGGTGCAAGAGCCGCATCCGCAACAAACCCTGGCGTAAATGGGCCTGCGAGAACACCTGCTGCAAGGTAACCAACTAAAGGGGAGATTTTTAATCGCTGTGCGATCATACCTAACACATATGCAAGGGCGAGACCACCAACAATGGTTGTGATTAAGGGCGTTGAATGCTCCATTTAGTCTCCTCTGATTAGTATAAATAATAATAGGTGGGTACATGCCGTTGACTTTTAAAATGAGGCCTTCATTTTAAAATGCAAATGCGATGTTTTTATATTTTAACTTTTTTTGAGAAAAATTTCCTTAAAAAAATGAAATGTTTTTAAAAAAAAGACGCTTTAAGGGTGCTAAATCGTTACAAACGATAAGATTATGGGATTTTTATCTGGAATTTATCTCTAATGTGGTGAGAAAGACCCACACTTATTTTTAGGTAAGTGTGGGAAATATAACAAAATAAATCTATTTGTGACCGATATTCGGCAGCAATACTGTAAAAATGCCAAGTAATGGTAGGAAAGCACAATAATGATAAACTTGTTCTATACTGGTTAAGTCAGCGATATGCCCTAAGACGGCAGCACCGACGCCTCCCATTCCAAAAGCGAGACCAAAGAATAACCCTGACACCATGCCTGTTTTACCGGGGATTAGTTCTTGCGCATAGACCAAAATAGCAGAAAAAGCGGAGGCTAAAATCATCCCGATAATCACGGTAAGGATACCAGTCCAATACAGTGAGGCATAAGGTAAAATTAAGGTAAAAGGTGCAACTCCGAGGATTGAGAACCAAATAACGTATTTACGCCCTATTTTGTCACCAATAGGGCCGCCAATCATGGTGCCTGCTGCAACTGCGAATAAGAAAACAAATAAGTGGATCTGGGCGTTTTGCACAGAAACACCAAACTTATCGATCAGATAAAAAGTGTAATAGCTGCTAATACTGGCCAAATAGAAATATTTGGAAAAAATCAACACTAACAATACTGCTAGTGAACCAATAATCGCTTTACGTGGTAACACGTTAATATCAGCGGTAGAAGCGGGTTTTTTACTTGCAGCACGGTGCTGTTGCTTATACCAATTACTGACTTGTAATAAAATGACGATGGCGAGTAATGCCGCTAATGAAAACCAGCCAATATTCCCTTTCCCATAAGGCTCTATAATTAAAGCCGCGAGTAATGGTCCTAAAGAAGCGCCTAAATTGCCGCCAACTTGGAAAAAGGACTGAGCGAGGCCATGACGCCCCCCTGATGCCATACGAGCAACACGCGAAGACTCAGGGTGAAAGACCGAAGAGCCGGTTCCGACTAAAGCGGCAGCGAGCAAAATGGTAGGGAAAGTTTCAGCCATTGCGAGCAAAATAAGCCCCGTTAGGGTAAAGGTCATTCCAATCGGCAATGAATACGGCTGTGGGTGCTTATCGGTATAGTACCCAATGATAGGCTGCAATAATGAAGCCGTAATCTGATAGGTCAAGGTGATCATCCCTATTTGGGCAAAACTCAATGAGAAATCAGCTTGCAACAAAGGGTAAATCGCTAATATCAACGATTGGATCATATCATTGAGTAAATGAGAAACACTGATAGCAGTTAGAATACTAAAAACAGTTTTCCCAGTTTTATTCAGTGGTTTTGATGGATTCGTGTTATTTGGGGTTGTGGTTTGCTCACTCATAATTATCAACTTTCTGTGTTACATAATTGTTATCAATATAGCTGAAATACAATTTATTTAAATGAATAAATAAGTCACATGAAAAAATAACACCAGTGATTTATTTGATGGCGATCTCATTTTTATGAAACGAATTTCTTATTCTGCAATAGGTATCAAATCCTGTTCATATTTTTGTGCTATAAAACTGAGGGTCGTGACAAGCTATAATCTAATATTAGTCAATTAAAATTCCTATACCAGCAGGGAGAAATGTATGAGGTTTACATTTAAGGCATCCGCATGTGCATTGACGGTATCATTAGCGTTAATACCCGCCACTATGGCAAATGCGTGGGAAAAAGATAAAACCTATAATATCACTATTTTGCATACCAATGACCATCATGGGCACTTTTGGCATAATGACCATGGCGAATACGGGCTAGCAGCTCAGAAAACAGTGGTTGATGAAATTCGCGATGAAGTAGCAAAGCAGGGTGGTAGCGTTTTATTGCTGTCTGGTGGTGATATAAACACAGGTGTTCCTGAATCAGATCTGCAAGATGCAGAGCCTGACTTCAAAGGTATGAACCTTGTAGGTTACGATGCAATGGCATTGGGTAACCATGAATTTGATAATCCTTTGGAAACTCTGCGCCAGCAAGAAAAATGGGCAACGTTTCCTTTCTTATCTGCCAATATTTATCAGGCAAGCACAGGTAAGCGTTTATTTAAGCCTTACCAAGTTTTCGATAAGCAAGGCGTAAAAATCGCCGTGATGGGGCTAACAACCGATGATACAGTTCGTATCGGTAACCCAGCAAACTTCCCTGACGTTGAGTTTCGCGTACCTGCTGATGAAGCGAAAAAAGTCGTCGAAGAGTTACGAGAAACAGAAAAACCAGACATCATCATCGCCGCAACCCACATGGGGCACTATGATGATGGCAATCATGGTTCAAATGCGCCGGGTGATGTAGAAATGGCTCGTAGTTTACCCGCGGGTTATTTAGATATGATTGTTGGGGGGCATTCACAAGACCCTGTTTGTATGTCTCAAGAAAATAAAAACTACAAGCAAGCTGATTATGTGCCAGGCACGCCTTGTGCGCCAGATAACCAAAATGGGACTTGGATTGTTCAAGCACACGAATGGGGTAAATATGTCGGACGTGCTGATTTTGAATTTAAAAATGGTAAGTTTACCCTGAAACATTACCAGTTAATTCCAATTAACTTAAAGAAAAAAATCACGAAAGAAGACGGCACGAGTGAGCGCGTTTATTATACGCAAGAAATAGCTCACAACCCTGAAATGACCAAGCTTCTGACGCCTTACCAAGAAAAAGGTGATAAGCAACTTAGTGTGAAGGTGGGGTCAGTTGAAGGTAAACTTGAAGGTGACCGCAGTAAAGTTCGTTTTGTTCAAACCAATATGGGGCATCTTCTGTTAGCTGCACAAAAAGAGCGAGCAGGGGCCGATTTCGCCATCATGAGCGGTGGTGGTGTTCGTGATTCTATTGAAAGTGGTGATATTACCTACAAAGATGTCCTTAAAGTTCAACCGTTTGCTAATGAGCTAGTGTATGTTGATTTTAAAGGGGATGAAGTGATCCCTTATTTGACAGCTGTGGCAAATATGAAGCCTGATGCGGGTGCGTATGGTCAGTTTTATAATGTGAATTTAACACTGAATAAAGATGGCACTATCAGTGATGTTAAAATTGATGGTAAGCCTGTTGACCCTAGCAAAACTTATCGCATGGCAACATTAAACTTCAATGCTATCGGTGGAGATGGTTATCCGAAAATCGACAACCATCCAAACTACGTCAATACAGGTTTTGTCGATGCAGAAGTCCTCAAGGGGTATATTGAAAAACATTCCCCTCTGAAGGCCGCGGACTATGAACCTAAAGGTGAAATTATTTACAACAATAAATAATTCATAAAACCAGTAGAAAAGCTCCATTTATATGGGGCTTTTTTATCGCAAAAATACATTTGCCACTAAACGTGGTCCTTCAAAGATCTTGAAAGTAGATAAGTGCTTAAAATAGTCATTAGGTGCATGGTCAACAAGAAAACGAACTTTTCCTTGTGTTAACCACAACTGATGGCTATTTATTAAGTGGATTTCAAGTTGAAATACTACACTCCAATTTTTACTGTTAGGGATATCGAAGTGAGCGACTGCATAATAGAGCCCGATTGGTGGTAGTTGTTTTCTACCACCATTTTTAGTTAATACCCATTCAATAGTAACGGGAAACATTAAATCAGTAGCTACTTGCGAATTTCAGCAAAGGTGGCATTCAGTACGTTAGCGAGGTCTGTGGGGGCGAGCTCAATATCTAATCCACGTTTTCCCCCAGAAATAAACATCGTCGCATATTGTTGTGCTTGGTCATCGATAACGGTGGGCAGACGCTTCTTTTGGCCTAATGGGCTAATCCCCCCAAGCAAATACCCCGTTGTTTTTTGGGCTATCTGAGGGTCGGCCATTTCAACTTTTTTTACTTTAAATACTTTGGCGACTAACTTTAAATCTAATTGACCTGAAACAGGGGTGACAGCAACGGCTAATGTTTTTTGGTCACCATTTAAGGCGACTAAGAGTGTTTTAAATACCTGTTTGGCATCTAACCCGAGCTTACGCACTGCTTCATCACCAAAGTTACTTTCATTGGGGTCATGTTCATAGGGATGCAGTGTAAATTGAATTTTTTGTTTTTCGAGTAATTTAACGGCTGGAGTCATTCTTTTGCCTTTTATTGAGTTATGACTTACTAACGCAAATATTCAACAAGACTATTTTCACCAAATAAATGCAATGCGCCCACGGCGACAACATAATTTCCATCAGGGAGCGCTTTGAGCTTCTTTCCCCAATCTGCATTACGTTGATTCATTAATACTTGATATGTCCCTTCGCTAAAGGTATTTGGGAGAATCGTTCGATTATTGGGTTGGTAATCTAGCCACCAACCTATCATGGTTTGCAGTAAACGTGCGTTTTCTCGCCAGTGAACCAGTGAGTCTTGTAATAACGTAAGCCCATTATTAGGCAAGGAAAGCAACAATTCAACTTGGGAATGGGTTCCCTCAAGCTCGATAATAGGTTTATTCTGCGATTGGGCACTGCGGAGTAATTGATAGTCTATGCCATAATGACCGCGCAAACCCAGTTCTTGGGCTTGTGTTGCTTGTAAGATCAACGCGATTTGCCATGAAGGTAGTGCGTCAAAGCGTTCAGGTGATTGGTGTATTTCTTGGCAAGACTGTAAGAAAAGACTGAACTCTTTATCAGTTAACCGCTGTTGGACTGGAGGTAGCTCAGTATTACCGTCAGAAAAAGGTGAGTGGGTATCAGTAATATCCGCTTCAACAATCAATGCATCTGCTTGGTTAAGTTTGTCTAATAGTACACTAGATAAGGGAAACATATTTTCTGTTCCCATATGAATACTGCCCACTATGTGCAGTTTGAGGTACTTTGATAGTCGAACATCAATGGCGGGATAAGGATAGACTGGCGCAGTTTCCATATGGAGCCAATTTTTTAAATTTTCGATAAGTTTTCCCATGTTCCCTACCCAATTCTTAGTTAGACAACTAGGTTAAACAATCTTTGGTCATTTTGCGAATGTTGAACGTCAATTGCGCATTTTTAGTGTGTTTGTCATTAAAAGTGATTAAATAAAGGGTGGATAAAACCGAGGAAATAATGCCTCTATAATAGAGGCATTATCAGTGATTAACTTTGCTTATTGATATTTTTAAACACGCTTAACAACGTAAATAAGCTAAAGGAACTAAATACCATTTCAATACCAATCAATGTTGTCAGTAAAGTGATTGACGTAATTGGGCCGTTTCCGATGAGTAAATAGGCGATAAAGAAATCTAAAAGACCAATAATAATTTGCAACCAACCGCTAGCGGAGCTGATTTGTTGGAAGCCAACATATAGCCGAATAACACCACCAATAATAAAAAGAGCGGCTACAAAAATGGCGAGAGCAATTAGACTTTGGAGCGGGTCTTTGATAAAGGAATAGCCAACAATGATATAGATTAGCCCAATAATAAAGCCAAATAAGCGTGACCACCCCGTGTAAATAACGGTGCTTAAGATGCTCACAATTGCGCCAACACCACCAATAATAAGCAAAACACCTAGTACTGTACTGACGGCGATACCAGATATCATTGGGTTAATAATACAAAAAATCCCACCTGCTAATAGTAAAAAAGATAATATTAACAAAATGGTGCGCTGTTTTTTAAACTCTTCACTAGCGAGTTTTGCGAGCTTATCACTATCAATATTAAGCATTTTGTACTCCAAATATTAAATAACGGGATATTTAACATTATAGACTTCGCTTTCAATTAATAACATATAAGATAATAAGATTTTACTGCATAAAGCATTTTCTGTGAGAATGGATAAAAGGAGAGGAAATCAATTTCCTCTCCTTACAGGGTTATTTCTCAGGTTTAAAGCGTAATAAGCGGTTGGCGTTACTGACCACGGTAATGGATGATAAGGCCATTGCTGCACCTGCAACGACAGGGTTAAGTAAAGTCCCCGTAATTGGGTATAAAATACCCGCCGCGATTGGAATGCCTAATGTGTTATAAACAAAGGCACCAAACAGGTTTTGTTTCATGTTACGCAGTGTTCCTTTTGAAATAGACACTGCATCGGCAACGCCATGTAAGCTTTGGCGCATTAAGGTAATGGATGCGGTCTCAATCGCGATATCACTACCGCCACCCATCGCAATACCAACGTCAGCTCGGGCTAGAGCAGGGGCATCATTGATACCATCACCGACCATCGCCACTTTGTGGCCTTTGGCTTGCAAGGCTTCGATTGCTGCTGATTTACCGTCAGGCATTACGCCGGCGATAACTTCATCAATACCCGCTTCTTTGGCTATCGCATTGGCGGTTACTGGGTTGTCTCCGGTTAACATGACTAAACGGAAACCTTGTTTATGTAAACGCGCCAGCGCACTTATGCTGTCTTCACGTAATGGGTCACGGATAGATAATAGTGCAGCGACTTTGCCATCCACCGCTAACATGACAGGTGTTACACCTTGAGTTGCTTGTTGATGCAATGTCTCTTCAATATCGCGGGTGTCGATATTATTTTGTGTTAACAGCTTTTGGTTGCCTAATAAAATGGTTTGCCCATTAATGATGGCGCTGACACCAAGGCCTGCGAGAGTCCTAAATTGTTCATTGGTTGGTAATGTTAAGCCTTTTGCTCGGGCTAATACCGCACGTGCTAATGGGTGATTAGAACCATTTTCCAATGAGGCCGCCAGTTGTAAGGCGGTATCTTGTTCATAACCATTAAATACATGGATATCGGTAACTTGTGGCATACCCTCAGTCAATGTACCTGTCTTATCGAATACTATGGTATCTAATTCACTGGCTTGTTGTAACGCATCTGCATCACGCACTAAGACACCAAATTCAGCAGCTCGACCTACGCCTGAAATAATGGACATAGGCGTCGCTAAACCTAAGGCACAAGGACAAGCAATAATAAGTACCGTGGTGGTAATGACCAGTGCATAGGTAATTTGTGGGGCAGGGCCAACAAAGTACCAGATGGCACCTGAAATCAAAGCAATAGCCACGACGATAGGTACAAACACCGCAGAAATACGGTCAGCAAGTTGGCCGATTTGTGGTTTGCTGCTTTGTGCTTGGCGAACAAGATAAATAATACGAGCTAAGGTAGTTTGACTCCCCACAGCTGCTGCGCGAAATAGCACAGTTCCATCCTGAACTACAGTACCTGCATGGACTTGGTCACCCTTGCTTTTTTGCTGAGGGATTGGCTCACCAGTTAGCATTGCTTCATCTAGCCA
Organism: Providencia sp. NPDC089933; assembly: GCF_049545585.1. NCBI lineage: Bacteria > Pseudomonadati > Pseudomonadota > Gammaproteobacteria > Enterobacterales > Morganellaceae > Providencia > Providencia sp. NPDC089933. The sequence continues at coordinate 286,352 of NZ_JBMWDT010000004.1, read as the reverse complement.
GACTTCTCCTTCAATGATTTCACCATCGACAGGTACGCGGTCGCCCGTCGCTAAGCGTAACACCATCCCTTTTGTCACCTGCTCTAATGGCATATCCACTTCGCCTTGCTCTGTGACGACACGGGCAGTGGGGGGCGTTAAATCCAATAGCCTTTCGAGAGCTTTTGATGAACGCTGACGAGCACGTTGCTCTAGCGCATGGCCTAGGTTAATCAGACCGATAATCATTGCACTGGCTTCGTAATAAAGGTGCCTTGCCTGATCAGGAAACCACTCTGGCCAAATATTGACGACGATAGAGTAAAGCCAAGCTGCACCTGTTCCTAGTGCAACTAGGGTATCCATTGTGGCACTGCCATTTTTTAGGCTTTGCCATGCATTACGGTAAAAGTGGCCGCCTGCAAACACCATGACGGCAAGGGTTAACAGACCAATGGTTAGCCAAATAGTATGGTTTTGCTCAGTGAGCACCATATTATCGCCCATCATCCCCCAGACCATCACTGGGATACCAAGAGCGAGTGCTAACGCTGATTGCCAGCGAAAACGACGCATATTTCCCTGCGCCACTTCTTGCTGTCGTTCGCGGCGTTTTGCTTCATCTTGAATAATTTCAGCGCCATAACCGGCTTTTATGACGGCGTTAATCAGGTCTTCAGGGACTGCGGTTCCTGTAACTAACGCACTGCGTTCAGCTAAATTTACACGTGCATTCTCAACACCTGGGACGCTATTTAATGCTTTTTGCACTTTACTGACACAACTGGCACAAGTCATCCCGTCTAATAATAATTGAACACTGTCATCGGTTGGTGTTATGTTAGGTTGTTCATCTAAATCAGACTGCTGTGCCGGAATATCACATATTGCCGCTGAATCAGCTTCCGGCTGTTCAGTTTCTATCGTCAGCGGCTCAGTTTTTGGGGATTCAGAACCTTCTTGACTGAGGGATGCTTGATATCCTGCCCCTTCAATTGCACTAATTAGTGCATCAACGGAAGCATGACCGTGAACAACAGCCGATTTAGTATCAACTTCAGCACGTTCAACCCCCTCAACGGCTTCTAAAGCTTGTTGCGTTTTCGCTGCACATTTCATGCAACTTAAGCCAGAAAGAGCTAGTGTTGTTGTATTAGGTAGTGCAAGCTCCGCATGATAACCGGCTTGCTGAACCGCGCTAATTAAAGTTTGTGGATCAGCGGTTCCATAGACTTTTGCATGCGTGGTATCAACAATTGCGACGGCAACACCATCAACAGATTCAAGTGCTTGCTGGGTTTTACCTGCACATTTCATGCAGTTTAGACCGGAAAGCTGTAATTGTACGTCAGGGGTTGTTGCGACTGTAGCTTCATAGCCAGCGTCGGTGATTGTAGGAATAAAATCAGTTGCATCGGTATCACTGTCAAAAACAGCATAGTCGATGGTAACTTTAAGGTTAGCCACATCATCACGACTTTCCAATGCTTTAGTGACTGAACTGACGCAATGCATGCAGCTTAGCCCTTGTAATTTCAATATAACTTTATTACTCATTTTCCAGCCTCCAAACCCTTTTAGTAAATGGGTCTATAATTTTATCTTTAATTTGGTCTATAATTCGTCGATATGCAAAGGTTACACCTTCCAGCAAGGTTAAGGTCAAGAGGAATTATGAATATTAGTGAAATTGCCAAAAAAACTGGCCTAACTGCAAAAGCGATTCGTTTTTATGAAGAGAAAGGGCTAATTACTCCACCAGAAAGGGGGGAGAATAGCTACCGCTATTATCAAGAGAGGCACTTGAATGAACTTGTGTTACTTAAACAAGCAAAAGACGTTGGCTTTACACTGGATGAATGTGGCGAGCTGTTAGGGTTATTCCGTAACCCCAGCAGACATAGTGCGGATGTAAAAAGCACAACTATTGCTAAGATAAATGAAATAGAGCAGACAATCGTAAAATTGTCTGCTATTCGAGATACATTACAAGAGCTTGTCGATGTGTGCCCCGGGGATGATGGTGCTGACTGCCCAATTATTGACCATTTGGCGCGTAGTTGTTGTCACCATCAGAAGGCTTAACTTTCAAAGTGATACCATCAACGGCAACGACGACCACTTCAGTGTTTACAGAAAGAGGGACGTCGCTATAAACACGCCAACTGCCATCGGCAAGGCGTATGCGGCTATAGCCCTCTTCAGTATCGGTTAATAAACGTGCTTTGAAGCCAACCAGTTGGTGACTAATTTGATTGACGTCATCGGCAGTCGTTTTCTTTCGCCCACTTAACCACTTACGCCATAAAACGGCAGACACAACCGTTAATACGGCGAATAAAATTCCTTGCCATTCCCAACCAAGAAATGGCAGTAACCAAGTGAGTAACCCGACGGCAACAGCGGCAATTCCTGACCATAGTAGATAACCGCCAGTACCAAGTAGTTCGGCAATTAGCAATAGCCCACCAAGACACAGCCAAAACCATGCCGGCTGAGCACTGATAAGCTCTATCATTCTGCGACCTGTTTTTTGGTATTGTTGGCTTTTTTACTTTCGCCGATTAGCTCTGTAATTCCGCCGATTGCTCCCATTAGATTGCTAGCTTCTAATGGCATCATAATCACTTTGCTATTTTCAGCGGAACCAATACTGGTTAGCGCATCAGTGTACTTCTGGGCAACGAAATAGTTAATCGCTTGCATATCCCCTGCGGCTATAGCATCGGACACCATTTGAGTCGCTTTCGCTTCGGCTTCCGCGGCTCTTTCCCGCGCTTCTGCTTGTAAGAAAGCAGACTGGCGTTCACCTTCTGCTTTTAGGATTTGGGATTGTTTTTCACCTTCGGCTTTTAAAATAGCCGCTTGGCGAACCCCTTCAGCTTCCAAAATATCAGCACGCTTAGTCCGTTCAGCCTTCATTTGTGCATTCATCGCGCTGATAAGTTCTTTTGGTGGTTTGACATCACGAATTTCAATACGGGTGATTTTAACCCCCCAAGGGTTAGTTGCTTCATCAACGACATGTAATAAGCGAGTATTGATAGAATCACGTTGAGACAGCATTTCGTCAAGTTCCATTGAACCTAATACAGTACGAATATTGGTCATGGTTAAATTCAGTACGGATAACTCTAGATTACTGACCTCATAAGCTGCACGAACAGGGTCTACGACCTGAATAAAGCACACGGCATCGATAGTGACGTTGGCGTTATCCCGAGAAATGACTTCTTGAGATGGGATATCAAGGACTTGTTCCATCATATTAATACGACGGCCTATTTTATCCATAAATGGCACGATGATATGTAAGCCTGGTTGTAAGGTACGGGTGTAACGACCAAAGCGCTCTACAGTCCATTGGAAACCTTGAGGCACTGTTTTAACACAGGTAAAAACAATAACGATAGCGACAAAAATGATAATCGGTATTGCACCATAGGCGAACAAGTCCATATCGACCTCTTAATTAATAAAGTAATGAATAAACTTGGCGGCGATATTTACTTGCTAACGCATCGCCAGTACCCATTGCTGACATGATATCCATCATAGTTTTTTTAACGGCACCTTCACCAGCGCCCAAATCTTTACGTAAGAAGCCAAATAATAATTCCAGTGCTTCTTCATTACGGTTCACTTCATGGAGTTTTAATGCCAATTGTACCGCTAAATTTGTATTTTGTGGTTCTTGGTTAAATTCATCCTGCAATTGTTGAATTTCTGGGGTATCTGCAGCTTGTTTCAGCAATTCAATCTGAGCAACTAAACCTTGATAACGGCTGTCTTTATCTTGTAATGGAACACTATTTAGGGTGATTTGGGCATCATCAACTAAGTTTAAGCTAATTTGTGTTTCTGCCAATAATAGTGTGATGTCACTATTTTTAGGGTTAAGTTGGTTAGCTTCTTTTAATAATGGTAATGCTTCTTGTGCTTTACCTTCCGCGATTAGCTCCGCGGCTTGTGCCGCTTTCATTTCTTCTGGGCTAGGGAGTACCCGAGATAAAATTTCTAGCACAACCTCTTCAGGTTGTGGCCCTTCAAAGCCATCGACGGGGCGACCATTTTGCAATACATAGACGGTTGGGATTGCTTTTAAGCCAAATTGACCTGCAATCATTTGTTCTTCATCACAATTAACTTTAGCTAAAATAAATAAACCTGCATAGTCATTGGTGATTTTTTCCAACAGGGTACCAAAATCTTGGCAGTGTGGGCTGCGAGGGGACCAAAAATAAAACATGACAGGTAAGTTCATTGATTGTTCAATGACTTGATGCAGGTTAGTTTCGTTGATATCGATAATTTGAGCGTTAGCAAACATAAGGTATCTCTTTAGAATTTTTTAACATTAATAGTAGAGTGGGGCTGATTTTGCTTTTTTCAAGCCTTTTTCCCCTGATTTGCCAGTATTTTATCCATTAATTTGTCGGGTAGAATACGTTTAAGTATACGCACGGCAACGGTTAATAATGTGACTGAATAGCGTACTTTGGGGCGTGGGCTTTCTAAAGCATGGATTAGTTTCTCAACCACATGCTCTGGCGTTAATGTAAAGCGAGAAGCAATCCCTGGGTTTTGAATGGGTTTATCTTTTTGAGTTTGTTCGACATTTTGGGTAAATGCAGTATGAATAGGGCCGGGTTCAATTAAGCTGATAAATACACCGCTACCTTTTAGCTCTAATCGTAATGCATCTGACCAAGCTTCAAGGGCATATTTACTGGCTGCATAGGCCCCGCGGCCAGGGGTCGAAATAATGCCCATTACGGAGCTAGTTTGAATTATTCGGCCTTCATGGTGCTCTAGCATGGAAGGGAGTAATTGTAAGGTAAGCTGGTGGACACCAAAAAAATTGGTGGAAAATTGCGCTTCGAGTTGCTCGCGACTAATGCTACTTAAAGGCCCATATACGCCAAACCCTGCGTTATTGAATAATCCGAAAAGCCGATGGTTACAGAGAGATAATACAGTTTGTGCCGCAGCATCTATGCTATTGTTATCATTAAGATCAAGGGAGACAGTGTCATAGCCAAGTGCTTGAAGGCGTAAAATATCGCTTTCTTTTCGACAAGCGGCAATAACATGGTAACCACGCTGGCGTAGGGTTTGTGCAGCACAAAAGCCAATACCACTCGATGCTCCGGTAACCAAGATTGATTTTTTGTTTCGTGCTGATGTTTGCATAACTTTACCTTGATTCCATGCAATTTAAATTATTTCGAGTATAAAAGAGGGCTTTTATACTCTGAGTTTAGCCATTATTTTACTGCTTAGGCGGTAAAATATGCGCAGAAAGTTGCTTTTCCATAAAATCAGCAATTGATGGTTGGGCTTCTACTGTAGGATGAATACCATCTTGTTGTATCCATTCAGGCTTTGTAATCACCGTTTCCATATAAAATGGTAATAAAGGTATTTTATTATTTTCAGCAAGTTTGGGATAAACTTTTTCAAAGCTTGTTGTATAACGTTTTCCATAATTGGGTGGAATACGAATTTGCATTAAGAGCGGTTTTGCACCAGATTGCTCTATTTGGTCGATAATTTGCTGTAAATTAGTTTCGAGATCCTCAACAGGGAGGCCTTGTAAGCCATCATTGGCACCTAATTCAATCAGAACCCAGTTTGGTTTGTTTTGTGTAAGTAAGGTAGAAAGGCGTTCAAGCCCTTGTGCTGAGGTATTCCCACTGATGCTGCCGTTAATAACTGCAATGGGCGGTGACAGTTTCTGCCAACGGTCGGCAAGTAGCGAGGCCCAAGCCTGCTCAGCCGGTAAACGGTAGCCTGCACTCAGGCTATCCCCTAAGATCAATAACTTAGTTGACGCCAGTGCGTGTCCACTCGCGGTTAGTAACAGGAGAAAAACCAATATATGTCGGCGAATAATATTCTTGAAGTTCATCATCTCATTAAACGTGTTGGTCAAGGTGAACATGAACTGACTATATTGCAAGGTGTTGAGCTAATTGTCGAGCCCGGTCAAACAATTGCTTTAATTGGCGAGTCTGGATCTGGAAAATCGACCCTATTGGGGATCATCGCAGGCTTAGATGATGGTTCTAGTGGCACGGTTAGTTTACTAGGGCAAGAGCTAACCCGTATGGATGAAGAACAACGTGCGCGTTTACGTGCTGAAAGTGTCGGTTTTGTTTTCCAGTCTTTTATGCTTATTCCAACATTAAATGCGGTTGAAAACGTGCAGCTACCTGCCTTATTACGTGGTGAATCTGAATCAAAAAGCTACCAACAAGCCGCTGATTTACTGGCTGAATTAGGGCTAGGGAAACGCCTTAATCATATGCCGGCTCAGCTTTCAGGAGGGGAGCAGCAACGGGTTGCATTAGCTCGCGCTTTTAATGGGCGCCCGAAAATTTTGTTTGCAGATGAGCCAACGGGGAATTTAGACCGCCATACTGGGGATAAAATTGCTGATTTATTATTTGCTATGAATAAAGACCATGGCACAACCTTAATTTTAGTCACTCATGATAACGAATTAGCCGCTCGTTGCCAGCGTCGTTTACGGTTAGTTGATGGGCAATTGAGGGAAGAAATATGATTTGGCGTTGGTTTTGGCGTGAATGGAAAACACCATCGCTACTTATTGTTTGGCTTGCATTGACGCTTGCTGTTGCCTGCGTATTAGCGTTGGGGCGCATTAGTGATCGTATTGAAAATAGTATGAGTTACCAAAGCCGTGAGTTACTGGCTGGTGATTTAGTTTTACGTTCTTCACACCCCGCTGACCCAAAATGGTTGCAAGAAGCGAAAAATACAGGGCTACAGCTGAGCCAGCAGATTTCATTTTCGACGATGGCATATGCAACCGAAGATGAAGATGCAAGGCCGCAACTGGTACTAGTCAAAGCCGCAGATAACGCTTACCCACTCTATGGTGGGTTAGTAACTGAACCTGAAGGCTTACAGCCTAGACAAGGGCAGGTTTTAGTTGCACCACGGCTACTTGAGTTATTGGGACTTAAAGTTGGAGATAGCCTCGATATTGGTGATGCCACACTTAAAATTTCAGGTAAATTGCTCCAAGAACCTGATAGCGGTTTTAACCCATTTCAAATAGCGCCAAGGGTATTAATTGCGATTGAAGATGCACCATTAACAGGGGCAATTCAATTGGGGAGCCGTTTAACATATCGCGATATGTTTGCTGGTGATACCGACATGGTCAGCAGTTTTCAACAAAAATTTGATCAACAGCTCCGAAGTGACCAACGTTGGTATACTTTAAGTGAGAATAACGGGGCGGTCGGAAAAACCTTCCAGCGGGCGCAACAGTTCTTGTTACTGTCAGTTTTATTAACCTTATTGTTAGCCATTGCCGCGGTAGTGGTGTCTATGACCCATTATTGTCGCAGCCGTCACCAGTTAATAGCAGTGCTTAAAACCTTAGGTGCAGGGCGAAATGCGTTACGGAAATGGATTATTGGCCAATGGTTGGTGATCTTAATTGCTGCGGCACTACTCGGCTCATTATTAGGGTTGGCTTTTGAAGGCATTTTAATGCAAATCCTTGGGGCCATGTTACCGAAAGAACTTCCATCAGCAAGCTTAATGCCTTGGGTTTGGGCTGTAGGTACCCTATTTATTATTGCTATTATTGTTGGTAGCCGGCCTTATTACCAACTTATGGCAACTCAGCCTTCAAGGGTATTACGGGATGATGCTCAGTCTCCTGTTTGGCCACTATATTATTATTTACCTATCGTAGTATTCATTGTTGTTGGTGGTTTATTTATCTTTGCGGGGGTAAACCCACTGTTATGGTCGATTCTAGCAGGGATTGTGGTTGTTGCTATTTTATTGGCTTTAATTGGTTGGCTAGGGCTATGGGGGCTTCGACATATTAAATTCCGCCAGCTTAGCTTACGTCTTTCTGTGAGCCGGTTACTAAGGCAACCACTACAAACGATTACTCAGATGAGTGCATTTTCATTATCGTTTATGTTATTGGCGTTATTGATCTTAGTGCGCGGTGATCTTCTTGATCGTTGGCAGCAGCAACTTCCTGCGGATAGCCCTAATTATTTTTTGATCAACATGAATCACTCACAGCTTGAGCCTGTGACAAAATTACTTGCACAGTACCAAGTTAAACCGACAGAGTTTAACCCTGTGGTACTTGCACGCTTAACGGATATTAACGATCAATCTGCTATTGAATGGGCAGATGAGCGAGATCCCAATAATAATACGGTTAGGCGTGAATTAAGTTTAACATGGCAATCGGAATTAGCCCCTGCGAATGTAGTGGATGAAGGGACGTGGCCACCTAAAGCGGGTGAAGTTTCAATTGAACAGACGGTGGTTAAAGAGCTAGGTTTAAAAATCGGCGATAAACTTACTTTTAACGCAGGTGCTCAGGTGTTTTCGGCAACAGTAAGCAGTATTCGTACTGTTGATTGGGAAAGTTTACGGCCAAACTTCTATTTTATTTTTTCAGAAGAAACGTTATCGGCCATGCCAGCAACTTGGCTAAGTAGCTTCCATTACGAAGGCGATGGTCAGTTATTGACACAACTTAGTCGTCAGTATCCAACTATTAATGTCCTTGATACTGGGGCGATTATCACACAGATCCAGCAAATTCTTCAGCAAGTCAGCCAAGCTCTTGAAGTAATGGTTGTGTTGGTTATCTTCTGTGGAATACTGTTGCTATTAGCGCAGATCCAAGTGGGAATGAGCCAGCGTGAACGTGAGTTGGTTGTTTATCGCACCCTCGGTGCAAGTAAAAAACTGATGCGAAGAACACTGTGGAGTGAATTTGCTTTACTTGGTTTAATGGCGGGTCTTGCGGCTGCATTTGGCGCAGAAATCGCGTTATGGTTACTGCAAAGTAAAGTATTTGATTTTCCATGGCAACCCGAGTGGCGTATGTGGGTATTACTCCCTTTAAGTGCCGCCTTATTGTTATCTATTTGTGGCGGGTGGCTGGGGCTGCGTCTGGTTGGAACAGGAAACCAGCACAGGCGGCTACCAAATAGTTAACAGGGTGATTTTTAGCGTTAGGCGGTCTGTAATGCTAAAAGTTAACTTAAATAAAGGGGCAAGTATGAGTGCTGTTTGCTTGCCCTTAATCATAGCAGGCCGTTTGTTGGTGTCTCTAGTCAAATAACTGTCTTTAATTCATCACAAAATTGTCATTCACTATAGTTATGATTCCGCTGTCTATTATTGATGGTCATACAGTGGAAATATAACAATGCAATATAACAATTCTATTAAGCGTAAGTTCGGTTCTTTATCTTTGTTGGCAAGTTTAATTACTTTTAGCATTTCAGGGTTCGCTCAACAGGAAGTACCAGCAACGCTGGCTGGGCATTCTATTTTGCCTGTTGATTCAACGGTTTCAGCGCCACACAATGCGCCTTCAGGTTTACAAGTTAGCGGTAAATTTACTACGGGGACTCGTGTTGATACTCTCGGTAAAGTCGAAGGTAAATCTGCTGATCGACCAACAGGGATGTCTATTCCAATTAAAGGTCAACCGCGGCAAGGTCATTCAGGTATCAAGCATATGGCTGATGGTACTTATTGGGTTTTGACTGATAACGGCTTTGGTAACAAAGTAAATTCACCAGATTCTATGTTATATATCACGCAATATGATATTGATTTTAAATCAGGTAAAACGACACCATTGAAAACCGTTTTCTTCCATGACCCAAATAAAATTATTCCTTTTCATATTATTAATGAAGACTCAAAAGAACGTTATCTGACGGGGAGTGATTTCGACCCAGAAAGCTTTCAGTTTGCTGATGGTGCGTTATGGGTAGGTGATGAATTTGGCCCTTATTTAATCAAGATGGACCTTGATGGTAAAGTCTTGGCATTGTTTGAAACCCAAGTGAATGGGGAAAAAGTGATTTCTCCAGATCACTACCAAGTAACAACGCCAGGCAAACCATCTGATACAGTGGCTTTTCAAGTTAATCGCTCAAAAGGTTTCGAAGGGATGGCATCATCACCGGATGGCTCAAAATTATATCCGATGCTAGAAGGGGCAATTTGGGACGATAAAAAGCAAGACTATGAAAGTGTGGATGGTAAGCGAGCCGCTCGCATTTTGGAATTTGATGTCAAGAAACAAGGTTGGACAGGCAGAAGTTGGTTGTATGTCTTTGAAGATAACCAAAATGCGATTGGTGATTTCAATTTAATTGATGATACCCACGGTTTAATTATTGAGCGTGATAATGGCGAGGGGACAGCTGACAAGGCATGTGCAGCGGGTAGTAGTAACACTGAAAATTGTTTTAGTCATTTAGCGAAATTTAAACGCGTATATCGCATTGAGTTCTCGGATAAAAATGTAGGCGGTGCGGTCGATAAGCAAGCATATATAGATTTGATGCAGATTAAAGACCCGAATAACCAAGCAAGAAAAGCGTTAAACGAGGGCGTATTTACCTTCCCATTCTTTACTATTGAAAATGTGGATATTGTGGATGATGAACATATTATTGTGGGGAATGACAATAATTTCCCATTCTCATCGAGCCGTGACCCGAATAAAGCGGATGACAACGAATTTATTTTACTGAAAGTCCCTGAGTTACTAAAACCTTAATTTATTTTATGCCACTTTAACACGATGTTGGGTGGCATAAACTGATACGCATGTGTTGATCCAATATCTGGTCTTTTAGCTTATTTTCCCTTGGTTTTAATCTTTCCCGAGCTAGAGTCTCGGGATTTTTTATTGGGTATTGAGTACAGGAGGCTTCATCATCAATGTTAGCAGTAAAATAACGACAACAGGGGCAGCAATAATTAAAAATGCTGGGTTGAAGCTGCCTGTAAAATCTTTTATTGCGCCAGCGATAAAAGGGGCCAAACAGGCAATAGTAGAAATTAAATTTACCACGGAAAACAATTCTAAATAAGGGCCACGACCAAAATAGTTAGACAGCAGAACACTCGATGCAAGGAAGGTCATACCATACCCAACACCGACACACAGTACGAATAAAATGAGCCATAACCAAGATGTCGCAATGCTTAGGAAAACCACGCCAAGTACCATAATGATTAGACTACCAATTAATAGTTTTTTAGGTTCTAACCATTCACCAGCAGCTCCACCAATAAACCTTGAGAATGCATTAACAAATGCCATTGTACTAAGTAATGAAACTGCAACGGTCATACCAAACCCGCGCTCCTCAATATGTGCCACGGCAAAGCTGTTGACAGTAATGCCACACCATAAAAAAGAGGTGTAGGTTGCTGCAATTAAATAAAATTGCCATGTACGCAGTGCTCTGCCGACAGTCCATACTTCAGCAGTACGATAAATGGGTTTATTGGCATCACTCACTTGTTTTTGCATCACTTTTTTTGCATGAGCTTGTTCTTGTTTGCCTTCGCGCAACATAAAAATCGTGATTAAAGTAACAATGCTCAGGTAAACGGCGCAAAGCACCCAATGCATACGCCATGAGCCGAGCTGATTAGAGGCATAAAAGTAGATCCATGGGCCTGCTACGCCACCTAACCCGCCTATGGTGAAATACATCCCAAAGGCGAGAGATTGTTTTTCAAATAACCGTGAGAGGACATAAGTCCCTGGAACGGTAGCCAGTAGGGTAAAACCTATCCCAATTAGTGCTGTGCCAAGAAAATAAGTACTGATGGTATGTGTGGAGTATAAGTTATAAAAACCCGTGATAAAGACCAATGTTCCCAACAGTAAAGTGGCGCGTACCCCCATTTTACGGATAAGAAGTGAAGGGAGAAAACTGGCGAGACCACAGGTTAACCCGAGTAAAGTAAAACCGAAGCCTGCTTCGCTCCAGCTCCATTTAAGTTCGCTTATCATCTCCGGTAGTACCACACCCAAAGAGGTAAAGGTTGTTGCGGTGGCTAAAAAGTAAACCAGCCCTAAAAGGATGAGAATGCACCATTGATAAAGCGGACTAAAAGGCTGCGAGGACATATTAACTCCGGTAATGCCGCACACCTTGAAACCAGGATACGTATTGATTGGGTGACGGCCAAAAATAGCAGAATGCCCGAAAACATGTTCGGGCATCGATTAAGCGTTATTTTCGCTATTTATTGCTGAGAGTGCCAGTCTAATTTTGCATTTGCCCACTCAATGCCACTTTTGTACTCATTTGGTAAAAGCGGAATTAGGCTATTAAGGGTTGAAATAAGTTGCTGGTAATCATTATGGGCTAAATTTAAATGACCAACTTTACGGGCAGGGCGTACTTCTTTTTCATACCAGTGTAGGTGAATAAGCGGTAGTTTAAGCCAGTCAAGGTTGATATTAGTGCCAATAAGGTTGACCATAACCGCAGGGCTATAAACCTCAGGGGATGGCATCGGCAAGTTTAAAATTGCCCTTAAATGTAATTCGAATTGGCTAATGGAGGCACCGTTTTGAGTCCAATGCCCACTATTATGAACGCGAGGGGCAATCTCATTGATAAGTAAGTTATCGCCAACCACGAAACATTCCATTGCCATGACACCGATATAACCTAATTCATCCATGACTGCACTTAACATCGCCTGCGCTTGCGCTTGTAATGGAGTAGCAGATTTAGGGAAAGCGACGCTGGTACGCAAGATCCCTTCTTGATGAAGGTTATGGGTGATTGGGTAGAAAACGGACTCCCCTGCTTGGTTGCGTGCGCCAATCACAGACACTTCGCCATCAAAGGGAATGCCTTGCTCAACGATGCACTCACCATAAATTTCTGCGGGCAATTGAGTTTCATCGCCGGGGCGCACTCTCCATTGCCCTCGGCCATCGTAACCGCCAGTTCTACGCTTGACGATGAGAAAGTCCCCTAACGTAGCGAATAGCTCAGGCCATTGTTCTGGTGACTCAAGCCGTGCCCAAGGCGCCGTTGCAAGCTGCAAGCTATCAAATAGGCTTTTTTGTGGGAACCTATCCGCTAGGCGTGGAAAAATATCACGATTAATAAAAGCGTTATGACGTGCGAGTTCTTTTGTTAATGGGGTTTCAGGCCAGCGTTCAATTTCCGCAGTGATCACGCTTTGTTGATAAGGAACCGCCTCAGGTTCCGCATCAAGGCCAACAGGAAAAACAGCGATACCTAATGGCTCGCCCGCTTGGCGAAGCATTCGGCCTAATTGGCCATTACCAAGAACGCAGACGGGCTTCATTAGGCTTCCCTCGGATCTGGGTTGTTTAACACATCATCAGTTTGCGTCGCACGCCATGCAGCGAGGCGATTGAAAACGACGGAGTCACTGATTGCGAGTACTTGAGCGGCTAATAAAGCCGCATTGGCAGCGCCTGCTTTGCCTATAGCTAAGGTCCCAACGGGGACCCCTTTGGGCATTTGTACGATAGAATAGAGGCTATCGACGCCACTGAGTGCAGCACTTTGTACAGGAACGCCAAATACAGGAACTAAGGTTTTCGCTGCTAACATACCCGGTAAATGAGCGGCTCCGCCAGCACCGGCAATAATCACATCAAAGCCATTTTCTTTCGCATTTTCAGCGAAAGAAAACAGTTTGTCTGGGGTGCGGTGTGCTGAGACTATTTCGACATGAAAAGGGAGTTGGAGCTCGGTTAACACATCAGCAGCATGCTGCATGGTTGTCCAGTCACTTTTCGAACCCATAACAATGGCGATTTTTGCCGCAGATTGATCAGAAGCTTGGGCAGTCATTTGGTGCTTTCCTGTATTGAAAAAAACGTCACCCGAAGGCGGAGAATTGAATTGTGCCGATCATATCACGACAAAGCAGCAAGGAAAACGTTTGCGTGATTAATAAATAGGCAATCAGTTATGTTTACAACCAAGAAGTTGCAGAAGCGTTATTCGAATGGGAAGAAAATGAGTTCGATACCTTGTTGATTGATAACAAAGGCAGAACCTTCATGATGCCATGCACCTAACACGCCACGAAAATGAACTTTACCACCAATATTGATTTCATGAATAGCAGGGCGGTGGGTATGACCGTGGATCATCCATTGGGCTTGGTGCCTTTTTAGTGCGTCAATAACCGCTTGAGGATTAACATCCATGATGGATTCTGCTTTCATACTGCTTGCATACTGGCTATTTTGGCGCATTTTTTGGGCAATGCGGCGGCGAATAAATAAGGGAAGTGCAAGAAAAATACGTTGAACCCATGGAGTATGGACTTTTTTACGGTAGTTTTGATAAGCGGCATCATCAGTGCATAAAGTATCACCGTGTAAAATCAAAATGCGATTACCATAAAGTTCCAGCAATGTTTCTTGGGGCAAAATAGTCATGCCACATTGTTTGGCGTAACGTTTACCCATCAAAAAATCCCGATTTCCGTGAATGAAATAGCAAGGGACTCCCTGACTTGTCAGTGTTTTTAATTCGTTAGCAACAAGTTGATGAAGCGGGCCTTGATCATCATCACCCACCCAATAATTAAAAAAATCACCGAGGATATACAGGCTATCGGCGTGGATGGCTTGCTGTTGAATAAAATTAATAAAACCGGCGGTGATCGCCGGTTCATCTTCACTCAAATGCAAATCTGCAATGATATAAGTGGACATGCGCTCAGGCTTACTCGCTAACTGTCACTTTCTCAATGATTACATCTTCACGAGGAACGTCTTGGTGGAACCCACTGCGACCAGTCGATACCCCTTTGATTTTGTCGACAACGTCCATGCCTTCAACAACCTCTGCAAATACGCAGTAACCCCAGCCATCAGGGCGCTCTGAGCGGAAGTTTAAGAAGTCATTATCAACAACGTTAATAAAAAATTGTGCGGTTGCAGAATGTGGGTCGTTGGTACGAGCCATTGCTAATGTACCACGGCTGTTTTTGACACCGTTGTTAGCTTCATTTTTGATAGGAGCTTTAGTGTTTTTTTGTTCCATGCCGGGCTCAAAACCACCACCTTGGATCATGAAACCATTAATAACACGATGGAAAATGGTATTATTGTAGAAACCTTCACGACAATAAGTTAAAAAGTTTTCGACTGTGACGGGGGCTTTATCGTCAAAGGTTTTGATAACAATGTCACCGTGATTGGTATGAAATGTAACCATAATAGCTATCCTGAATAATTGTTTTTTATGCGCTATCTTGCGAAAGCGTTGAGATCAGCAAGTTTATATCACAGATAAAACCTGACTTGAAGCAGCAGTACGCATTGTAGCTGTTTTATAGCATAATAGGTGCGTCTTAAATACAATGAAAAAACCGATAGTAAAGGTCGGTTAAACCCTTGCATTCTTAAGGTGAACGGGGTTCAATAACATGATATTTTATCGATAGAAATCGATAATCATTTTTCAAATAAAATGGAAAAGTTCAGATGCTGCAAATTTTTAATACACTAAGTCGTCAAAAAGAAGAGTTTAAGCCCATCCACGCAGGTAAGATTGGGATGTATGTGTGTGGCATCACTATCTACGACTTGTGTCATATCGGTCATGGCCGTACATTTGTAGCGTTTGATGCAATTAGCCGTTATTTACGTTATTTAGGTTATGACTTGAATTATGTTCGTAATGTGACTGATATTGACGATAAAATCATTAAACGTGCGGCGGAAAATAATGAAAGCGTTGAAGCGCTGACAACGCGTATGCTGGCTGAAATGCATAAAGATTTCGATGCTTTAAATATCTTGCGCCCAGACAGCGAGCCACGTGCAACACGCCATATTAGTGAAATTATTGAATTAACCCAAAGTTTAATTGAACGTGGACACGCGTATGTTGCAGGTAATGGCGATGTCATGTTTGAGGTAAAAACTGACCCGAATTATGGCTTATTGTCGCGCCAAGATTTAGAACAACTGCAAGCGGGTGCACGCGTTGAAGTTGCGGATGTTAAACGAAATCCAATGGATTTTGTGTTGTGGAAAATGTCCAAACAAGGTGAACCTAGTTGGGAGTCACCTTGGGGTTTAGGTCGCCCAGGCTGGCATATTGAATGTTCCGCGATGAATAGCAAAACGTTAGGTAACCATTTTGATATTCACGGTGGGGGCTCTGACTTAATGTTCCCACACCATGAAAACGAAATTGCACAATCTACCTGTGCCCATGATGGCCCATATGTTAATTATTGGATGCACTCAGGGATGGTGATGGTCGATAGAGAGAAAATGTCTAAATCTCTCAATAACTTTTTTACTATTCGTGATGTGCTTGAATATTACGATGCAGAAACGGTACGTTATTTCTTGTTATCTGGTCATTATCGTAGCCAACTCAATTATACCGAAGAAAATTTAAAGCAGGCTCGTACAGCACTTGAGCGCATGTATACCGCATTACGAGGCACCGATAAATCAGCTGTACCAGCTGGCGGTGAAGAATTTAAAGCTCGTTTTATTGAAGCGATGAATGACGATTTTAATACTCCAGAAGCCTATTCTGTATTGTTTGATATGGTACGTGAAGTAAACCGCTTGAAATCAGAAGATATGTCAGCGGCCAATGGGATGGCGGCACAACTTCGTGAGCTAGCCGGTGTTCTAGGTTTGTTAGAACAAGACCCAGAAAGTTTCCTAAAAGGTGGCGCACAGACTGAAGATGATGCGGAAGTGGCAAAAATTGAGGCATTAATTCAACAACGTTTAGATGCGCGTCAGAATAAAGATTGGGCACAAGCGGATGCGGCGCGTGATGAACTTACTGCAATGGGGGTGGTGTTGGAGGATGGTGCGGCTGGCACTACGTGGCGTCGCAAATAATACGCGTCATATTTCGCGCTGTAGCGGTGTTGCCATCACTTGGCTACTTGGGTCACATACTTTTGTATGCTCCCCAAGTTATCCGCGTTCGGCGCCTAGCCACAACACGAACTATTTAGCGTATTAATAAGTGTTAATTTCAAGCTGTGGCGGTGTTGCCATCACTTGGCTACTTGGGTCACATACCTTTGTATGCTCCCTAAGTTATCCGCTTTCGGTTCCTAGCCACAATACGAACTATTTAGCGTATTAATAAGAATCAACTTCACGTTGTGGCGGTGTTGCCATCACTTGGCTACTTGGGTCACATACCTTTGTATGCTCCCCAAGTT